>PLDF01000497.1 GCA_003135055.1 Bryobacterales bacterium
GCGTGGAGCTGAAGTCGCTCACGGTGGAGGATTTCATCCGCATCCTCAAGGAGCCGAAGAATGCGCTGGCCAAACAGTACACGGCGCTGCTCGAAACCGAGGGGATCAAGTTGACGCTCACCGACGATGCGCTGGCGGAGGTTGCGCGTTTCGCCGCGCAAGTCAATGAAAGCTCGGAGAATATCGGCGCCCGGCGGCTGCACACCATCATGGAAAAACTGCTGGAGGAAGTGTCGTTCGAAGGGCCCGATCTGAAGAAAAAGACGGTTAGAGTGGATGCCAACTACGTCCGCAAGCAGCTCGCCGACATCGTCAAGGACCAGGACCTGAGCAGATATATCCTCTAAAAGTCCTCTGGTTAACCAAAGATTGTTATCCAACGATAACTTGTGCCCTAAAGATACTACCGGATAACGTTCATACTGCGAGGTTAACTTAATGAAGCAAGTTTTGAAGAGCTTTTTCCGGGACGAACAGGGGCAGGATCTGATCGAGTACACATTGCTGATGGCTTTCGTCGCGCTGGCGTCGGCGGCTCTCTTCATCGGCGCGGGCGGGAGTATTTCGTCGATTTGGAACAGTTCCAATACTCAACTGTCTAGTGCGGCGCTTTCGGCGGCCTCATAATCCAGCCGGAACGCCCATCAACTCGCGGCAGTAAAACACCAGGTCGAGCGGCGGTGGCGCGTATCCAATAGCGCGCCACCAACAGAGCCGCGACCGTCATAAGCTGTGAAAGAATCGCTGAGATCGCCGGGTTGACAGACGAAAACGTCTGTCCCCGTTGGCGCGCATAGGTTTGCGTTTTTGTAGGGCACGCGCCTTCGCCTGCCAACCGATTGTTTCACGGCTTCTCGGGGAGCGGTTGGCCGGTGCGTTGAGCGAGCCTCACGCAAGCCGGAAACCCGACCGCGATGGCGCGTGCCGTGATTGACCATGTGCGGCGCCAGTTGCCATAGCGGCTGCTTCCAGGCGCCGCCTCCGGATCTTCATTTGATCGCCACGCCTTCACGCAGTTCGTCCGTCGCTCTCCGCACCACCATGTCCCCGGCTTTCAGATTGCCCAGCACTTCGATCAAGTCGCCATCGGCGCCGCCCTTCTTCACATCGACCCACTCCGCCTTTCCGCTCTGGCGGCGGATCACGAACGTGCGCTCAGTCGTCGTCACCACAGCGGTTTTCGGAACGAATAGCCCAGGCTGCGCGCGCCGCACCGGCCATTTGACGCTTGGGTACATGCCGGGGTCGAGCGAACCATCGCGGTTGAATACATCGAGCTCGACAGCCATGGTGCGGGTCTTTGGATCGAGTGCGTGGGCGATTCGCGCCACGGTCCCGGAATAGATCCGCTCAGGGTAGGCGGGCACGCGGAATGCCACGCTGGCTCGCGGCGCCACGCCGCCGATGTCCTCTTCGGGCACCGGGACGATGAGCCGGAGGCGCGAGACCTGCTGGATCACCAGCAGCGCCGGATCGGCCGCGGGGCCAACCAGCGCGCCGGGATGCACCAGGCGATCGGTCACCACGCCTTCAAAGGGAGCGGCGATCTTCAGGTACGCCTCCACGTCCGTTTCCGCCTGCACCGCCGATTCCGCCACGCGGCGAGCCTGGGTGCGGGAGTTCACCACGGCTTGAGCGGCCTCCACTTGCTTCTGCGCCTGGATCAGCTCATTGCCCGCGATGGCGCCGGGCGTTTCCGCAGCCTTCTTGAGGCGGTCGCAGGTACTCGCGGCCGCGGCGAGTTGCGCTTCGGCTTGCAAGCGGTCGGACTCGGCCGCCTGAACTTTGGACTCCGCTTCGGCGATCCGCGCCTTCAATTCCGGCGCACTTAGCTCCACCAGTAAGTCGCCCGGTTTGACGGCGCTGCCGCGGTCGACTAATACCCGCTCCACATAACTCGGGATCTTCGCGTGCAACGAAACAGTAAGGAACGGTTGTAACTCGCCGGGGAGTTCGACGGTTTTGGAGACGACTCTGGAAACCAGCGGCGTGAGCTCCACCGTTTGCGCCCAAGCGCTGAGGGCTACGAGCATAAACAGTGGGGCAGGCAATCTTGCCTGCAGCCGCCTTTCAGGCGGCTTTGGGCTTGCCCCGCGTCTCGCTACATTCCGGTCAAGTCGGATGTGAGGTGGTGTGAGGTCGTGTGGGGTAGAACAGACGATCGTTTTTTGTCGTCTGTCGGGCGGCCGCACTTTAGCGAAACATGACAGCGTCGAAAAACCGCCTCGCATAGCGGGGAATCTCCTGGGCATCCCGGCGTTTTTCATGAAATTTCGCGGGGCGAAGGCCCTGGGTAACAGACCACGAAAGGCGATGGTCTGTCCTACCAAGCGAGAGGCCAGGATGCCTGTCCCACGTTGGCCGCCCCTCACGCGCCACGAAGAGATCAGCCTGCAGTATGACTTAGTGCGCTTCATAATACCTGCTCGCTGGGTCCATCGGGTTGAGCGACGGAGAAGTAATCGACGCTCGCCTCTGCAAAACCGCATAGATCGAGGGCAGAATCGTCAGCGTGGTGAAAGTGGAAACAATCAGGCCGCCAATCACCGCGCGGCCCAGCGGCGCCGATTGCGACGCGCCTTCCCCGAATCCTATGGCCATGGGCGCCATGCCAAAGATCATCGCCGCGGCCGTCATCAGGATGGCGCGCAGGCGGCCTGTCGCTCCGGTGAGTGCGGCGTCCAGCGGCGGCGCGCCATCGTGGCGGGAGCGTTCGGCAAACGTCACCAGCAGAATCGAATTGCCAACCGCGATTCCCATGGCCATGATGGCGCCCATGAACGATTGCACGTTAAGGGTTGTCCCGGTCGCGAGCAGCATCAGAATAACGCCGCAAAGCACGGCGGGAATCGTCAACACGATGGCCAGCGCGAGCCGCATCGACTGGAAGTTCGCCGCCAGCAGCAGGAAGATCGCCAGCACCGCGAGCAGCAAGCCCGTTCGCAGCCCGGAGATGGTCTGTTCGAGCGGCGGAATCTCGCCGCGCAGCCTCACGGTGACGCCCTTCGGCGGGGCGCCCACCGCTGCCAGCGCCTGGTTCAGCTGTTGCGCCGCGGCGCCAAGCGTCACTCCGTGGATATTCGCAGTGAGGCTGACCACGTGCTGGCCGTTATAGCGTTCAATCAGCCCCGGCATGGTTCCCAGCTTCAGGCTGGCAATATCGGCGAGTTGCGGCTCTGCACGCCCGTTGTTCATCACCGGCACGCTGCCCACCTGGTCCACGCTCTGCATAAGGTTCTGCGGCAGCTCCACCTGGATCTGAAAAGCGTTCCCGGAATTCGGATCGCGCCAGTAGTTCGGGTCCGTGAAGCGCGACGACGAAGTGGCGGGCACAACCGAGCGTGCAACATCGGACATGGTCAAGCCGAATTGTCCGGCGCGGCCGCGATCGATGGCGATATCGAGCGTGGGGTAGTTCTGCTCCTGCGCAAATTGCAGGTCGCGTAGACAGCCGAGCTTCGAGAGTTGCGCTTGAACCTTTTGTCCGTAAGCGTAATCGTCTTGCAGACTGACGCCCTGCACCGCGACTTCGATGGGCGTGGGCGAGCCGAAGCTCATCACCTGGCTGACAATATCGGCGGCCTCGAACGAGACTTGCGACCCTGCAAGCTCGCGGCGCAAGCTGGCGCGCAGACGCTCGCGAAGGGCCTCGCGGAGCAATTCGCCATGGGCGGCGCCCGGTTTCAATTCGATCTGAACGATGGCTTCCTGCGGGCCGCTGGTGAAGAGATGAATCAGGTCCACGGGATAGCTGGAGGGCACGACGCCCACGAAATCGCTGGTGATCGCGACACCGCTTTTGTCAGGCTCGCTTTTGCCAGGTTCGCTTTCGCCCGCTTCGCGCCGGATGATGTCGAGCGCGTGCAGCACCATGCGCTCGGTCTCTTCGATGCGCGTTCCCGGCGGCGCGCGCAGGCGGATGCGCAGCAGCGGGGCGTCGGACTCGGGGAAAATCTCCGTGCCCATACGCGGCAGCAGGATATAGAGCGTGCCCAGCGATGCGGCCAGATAGACAATGACCAGCGGCCAGCGGAACCGCAGCACCAGGCTAAGATAGCGCGAATAGAACGCTCGAAGATGGCCGAAGATGCCTTCGCGCTCCTCGCCCGCGCGCCTTTCTTTCATCAGCCAGGTGGAGAACACCGGAACCAATGTGCTCGAAAGCAGGTACGACGCCACCATGGAAAACGCCACGGCCAGCGAGAGCGGAACGAACAACTGCTGTCCCGCGCCGGCCATAAAGAACGAGGGTACAAACACGGCGAGGATGCAGAACATCGAAAGCAGGCGGGCCATCGCCGTCCGGCTGCAAGCTTCCACCACCGCGCGGGCGCGCGAAACGCCGGGCAGCACCTGCGTGTGGATGTTCTCGATTTCCACCGTGGCTTCATCCACCAGCACGCCGACTGCGAGCGCCAGGCCGCCGAGCGTCATAATGTTGATGGTCTGGCCAGTGGCCCATAGCAGAATCACGGCGCTCAGCAGGGCGAACGGGATGTTCATCACCACAATCAGCGCGCTGCGCCAATCGCGCAGGAAGATCAGGACCATGAGGCCGGTGAGGGCCGCGCCCAGCAGCCCTTCAATGATCAGGCCGCGGATGGAATTTTGGACGTAGGGCGATTGGTCGAATTCCAGGCGCACATCGACATCGTCCGGCACCACTTTCTTGAATTCGGGTATCGCGGCTTTGACGGCGTCGATTACCGCCAGCGTGGAAGCGTCGGCGCGCTTGGTGACGGGAATGTAGACCGTCCGCTTTCCGTTGACGTGGGCGTACGCGGTGATCAGGTCTGTGCCGTTGTCGATGGTCCCAATGTCGCGCAGATAAATGGTGGCGCCGGAAACCGGGCGGATCGGCGTACCCAGGAGTTCGGAGAGATCTCCGCCCAGGGCCGCGTTGGTCCGGGCGATGCGCTCCACCTTATCGGTGAACATGTTGCCGGAGGGCATCACCAGCGTCGCCTGGTTGACGGCGGCGATAGCCTCGACCGGTGAGATTCGATACTGGCGGAGCTTATCCGGATCGAGCGTGACGACGATGGTGCGCTGGTTGCCTCCGAACGGCGGCGGGGCGGAGACGCCGGGCAGGGTTGCGAACAGCGGGCGCACGCGGTTGATGGCGAAATCCTGCATTTCGGCCGGAGTGCGGGTAGGGCTGCTGAAGACCAGAAGGCCGACGGCGACGCTGCCCGCGTCGAAGCGCGTGATAAACGGCGGCACGGTTCCGGGCGGCATAAAAGAGCGCGCGCGGTTTACATAGCCCACCGTTTCGCCCATCGCCTGAGCCATATTCGTGCCGCTATGGAAGACCAGTTTCATCAGCGCCGCGCCCTGAATGCTCTTGCTCTCCACGTGATCGATGCCGGTGATATAGAGGAAGTGATACTCGTAGTAGTAAGTCAGGTAGCCTTCGATTTGCGCCGGGTCCATACCGCCATAAGGCTGCGCCACATAGATGGCGGGGTCGCCCACCTGCGGGAAGATGTCGACCGGCATACGCTCCACCGCCAGCACGGCGAAGAGCGCGATCGCCAGCAGCGCGACCACCACCGTTACAGGGCGGCCCAGAGCGGCTAGCACGAGTCTCATTGGCTCACCTCATCGAGCCACGGGCGGATATCGCCGGCGGCGGTCGCCACGCACAGCAAACCGCGCCAGACGCCGAGGCGCGCCATGGCGTCGTCGATTTCCGCTTGCGTGAGCAGGCGCTGCGCTTCCGCCACCTCGTCGATATCGCCGAGGCCGGATTGGTAGCGCGCCGTTGCCTGCCGCGCTGCCGCTCCCGCGGCCGATACCTGCACGGGCGCGTTGGCGGCCACTCTTCGCGCGCCCTGAAGCGTGGCGACGGCGATATTCCACTGCGCGCGCAGATCCGTGGCTATCTGCTGCGACCGCGCCACCTGTGCCCGCACCGTGGCCGATTGCGCGGCTACCTTCGCCTGCAGCGCGGCAAAATCGAAAACGGGGAAGGTGACGCTGAAGCCCAGCGCGTAGTTCTGCACGCTGGGGGCGAGGCCGTTCAGACCGCCGAGAATGGCTCCGTTGGTCTCGGCGCCACTGCCGCGCGCATAGGCGGAGCCTTGCAGATAGAATTTGGGAAAGTACGAGCGCTCGAGCGCCTTGAGCTGCGCCTTGGCCTGCTCCACGGCGGCGGTCTGCTCCATAGCGATGGGGTTCGCATTGGCATCGAGCGATGGCGTCGTGCGGTCCGGAGGCAATTGCGCCAAGCCGGGCGCCGTGAGGGCGATCTGCGCCGGGTTGCCGCCGGTGAACTGCGCGATAGTAGCGCGCGCGATATCGGTTGCCTGCTGCGCTTGAATGAGCTGCGTGCGCGCCGCGGCAAGCTCGGCTTCCGCGCGCGAAGCATCGGCGCCGGGGCGCAATTCCGCGTTCACCAGCGCGTTGATGGTTCGCGAGACGGTTTCGGCGCGATCTACGCCGGCCTGTGCGGCCCGCGCCATTTCCTGCGCCGCGGCCAAAGTGAGACAGGCGTCGGCGGTGGCGGCGGCAACGTCATACTGCGTGCGCTTGAGCGTGGTTTCCGACTGCGCGCGAGCGGCGGTAGCGGCCGCAACGTTGGCGCGGCGCAAGCCGAAATCGAACGGCTCCCAATTGACCAGCGCGCCGATGGCGCTGCCCCACGCGGAGCCCAGATTGTTGGAGCCGATGACCGGTCCGGACATGGAAGGAATCACGCTCTGCGGCAACAGCAAGCCGAAGACGTTGTTGCGGGTGGCCCGATTCACTTGAGCCAGGCCATCGATGCGCGGCAGGTAAGCGGTGCGCGCCAGTTGAATACCCGCCGCGGCGGCGTTGATCTGTTCCTGCGAAACGCGAATAGAGGGATAATTGCGCAGCGCCGTTTCCACGGCTTGCGCGATGGTCAACGGGACCGTCTGCTGCGCGGACAAGATCCCGCAGGCTGCCGGAAATAACGCGATCCACGGGGTGGTTTTCACGCGTTACCCGCCTTCCATGAGCTCGCGGAGCAGTTCGCTTACTTTTTTCTTCGCCGCCGTCAAAGCCTTCCGCCCAGGCGGCGTGGCGCGATACACCTTGCGCAGCGATTTACCGTTGCGTTGGCTGGTGGAGCGCAGGTATCCCTTCCTTTCGAGCCCGTGCAGCAGCGGATAGAGAGTCCCAGGGCTGATGCGGTACCCGTGCCGCGCCAGCTCTTCGGCCATGCCGAGGCCGAAAATCGGCTCCTGGACGGCATGGTGGAGGACGTGGAGGCGGATCAAGCCCGAGTAAAGATCGCGGTCCGCTCCCATCGATTCGAAATTCGTTTTCGACATTCGATTACGAAAATCGAAGTATACTTGCGGACCATGCCGGTGTCAACCGAGCGGGACAGGCCTCCCCGCCTGTCTTTTCCATTGCAACGCCAATCTCCCCATTGAAAGACCAGGAAGATAGGCCAGAAGGCGTGTCTTACGCCGGCAATCCGTCACGGTCGTGGCTCAGGTCTCAGCCGGGCCTGGAGGCGCCGCGTTTGCAAGCGGTTTGTGGTAGCACTGAATCGGCGCGGGCGGCAGGATTTCCCGGATTTATTAAGCGGCGCCCATCGACTCGCGGTAGTAAAATACCAGGTCGAGCGGCGGCGGCGCGTGTCCCATCGCGCGCAGAAAGCCGGAAACCTGACCGCGATGGTGCGTGCCGTGATTGACCACGTGCAGCACCAGTTGCCATAGCGGCTGCTTCCAAGTGCGGCCCTTCAGATCCTGATAGACAATTTCGGCGAGGGCCGTTTGATCGGTGAGGCCGAGAGCCCAGCCTTTCCAGCGATCGTGCAATGCGGGCCATTCGGTTTGCAACGCAACGAGGTTGGTTTCCGCGAGGGACGGCGGGTTCGGGTTGCCCGTGATCCGCGCCAGCCACGTTTGATCGGCGCGGGAGACATGCGTGAGCGCGCCCAGCACCGATCGGTCGGCCGTTCCGAAGTCCCGATTCAATTCCTCATACGACAGTTGCGCCGCAGCCTGGAGCAGGCGCCGGCTCGCCCAGATGGTGTAGTCGAGATGGGTACGCAGGGCATCGGCGGAAACGGACATGTAGGACAGGACTCCTGGCCTGTCTTTCTATTGCAACACCAATCTCTCGATTGCAGCACCTTCTTTCCATTGCAACGCCAAGAGGACAGGGCCCGGAGGCCTGTCCTACCCGAGAGCCGACGGGTTCGCCACCGTCGACAAATCTCCCAGCGGCTCGCCCAGATACTTTTGCCGGATCAGCCGCCGAACAATTTTCCCGCTTTGCGTTTTCGGCAGCTCCTGCACCACAATCACCTCACGCGGCCGGAAGACCTGGCCCAGCACCTCGGCGACGGTCGCGCTCACCGCGGCCGCGCTGAGCGTCACGCCGGGTTTCGCTACCGCGTAGCCCACAATCGCTTCGCCTTTGATCTCATCCGGCACGCCGATCACCGCGGCCTCCGCCACGCCCGGATGCTGCATCATGGCGTCCTCCACTTCGGCTGGCCCCACCTTGCGGCCCGCCACATTCATCGATTCGTCGGCGCGGCCGTGCAGGAACCAGTGGCCGTCTTCATCCACGCTGGCCCAATCGCCGTGGTACCACATTCCGGGAAAGCGCGACCAGTAAGTTTCGATGTAGCGCTCCGGGTTATTCCAGATGCCGCGCGTCATCGAGGGCGATGGCGCAGTGCAGACCAGGTAGCCCGTGCGGCCACGCACCGGGTGGCCGTTTTCATCCACGACCTCGGTGGCCATGCCGGGCGCGGGTCCGCCCAAACTGCATGGCTTGAGTTCCTGGATGGGCAAAGGAAACAGGAAGCATCCCACAATCTCCGTGCCGCCGGAAATATTGATGATGGGACACCGCCGGCGCCCCACGCGCTCGAAGAACCACATCCACGAGGCCTCGTCCCACGGCTCGCCGGTGGAGCCCAGCAGCCGCAGCGATTCCATGGGCGGCATGGCGTCGAGGCCGAGCGGCGCCGATTTGCTGAGCACGCGGATGGCGGTGGGCGAGACGCCGAACGTGGTGATGCGGTGGCGCTCGATGGTCTCCCACAAGCGCATCGGCCCCGGATAATCCGGCGCGCCGTCGTAAAGAAAGATTGTGCCGCCGAAGAGGTGGTTGCCGATAATGCTCCACGGCCCCATCATCCATCCGATGTCGGACAGCCAGAAGAAGCGGTCGTCCGCGCGATGGTCGAAGCCCAGCCAGATTTCCTTACCCATCTGCGCCAGGCATCCGGCGTGGGTGTGGACCGTGCCCTTGGGCTTGCCGGTGGTGCCCGAAGTGTATAGGATGAACGCGCGCGCTTCGGAATCGAGCGAGGCGGTTGGGGCAGCGGGCGATTGCGCGGCAAGGAACTCTTTCCAGGCGAGATGCCCCGCCACGTCGCCGCCGCGATACGGCAATACGATGGTGTGTTCCACGGTGCACTGCCCGGTCCGTTTTGAAGTATCCGGCATCTTTTCGAGCAGCGGCAGCGCCTTGCCGCGCCGCTCCAGATGAGTGGCGGTGAACAACACGCGCGCACCCGAATCCGCCAGGCGGGTGGCGATTGCGCCTGAGCCGAAGCCGGCGAAAATGGGCACAACGGTAAGGCCCGCCTTGAAACAGCCGTATAGAATCGCCAGAATCTGAGGGACCATGGGCATGGCGAGGGCCACGCGGTCGCCCGGTTCAAGACCCAGCGCAGTCAGGCCATTGGCCACGCGATTGGCATCGCCGCGCAATTCGGCGAAGCTCACGGCTCGCGTTTCGCCGCTTTCGCCTTCCCAAATGCAGGCGATGCGGCCGGAATCGGCCCAGCGGTCGAGGCAATTGTGCGCGATGTTCAGCCTGCCGCCCACAAACCATTGCGCCCATTCGGGTCCGCGGCTGGCGTCGAGCGTCTGGTGGTAGGGCTCGAACCATTCCACGCCCATTTCGCGCATGATTTCGCCCCAAAACCGTTCCGGCTCTTCGCGTGAGAATTGCAGGAAGGCGCTACGATCGCGAAATCCCAGGCGCTCCATGAAGCGCCAGACGTTGGTTTGCCGGATGAATTCGGGCGAGGGCTCCCAGATCATTCGAAACTCAGTGTAACCCGCCGGGCGATTGCGTTAGTCTATGCTTAGTTAAGAACAGTGCTTCGGGTCGACTCCAGGTTTCCCCGCATTTTGCGGATGGCGTGTATCGGTTTGGCGGCGTGCGCGGCGGCATCGTGCGCGGAGGACACGCTTGTGCCTCTGACGGTCTGCGAAATCGTCCGCGATTTGCCCGCGCAGGATGGCAAGGTGGTGGCCGCCATCGGCCGCTATTCATTCCGTTCGGATGGCCGCTCGCTGGGCGAGCAGTCCTGCGACACTCCCGGCACGCCGCCGGTGCTGTGGCTGGTTGAGGATCTCAAGGACGGTCCCAAGCCGCCCGAGCCCCTGAATCTCGACAAAGCCGCCCTCAAGAAGAAGTTCGCCGACGTGCAGCGCCGCAGCACCCTGGGTAAGTTTCACTTCGGGACTTCGGACTACGACCGTTGGGCGGTCGTCTTCGGCCGCATCGAGCGCCGCGCCGGCGACGATGCGAAGAAGGCGCCGGCGAATCTGGTCTATCGCGGGAGTACGCTGATCTTTGTGATTACTTCGAGCGAATGGTAGCGGGACGGGCGGAACCCCGCGGTCCGCCAAGGCGCTAAACTTGGCTCGCCCACACGGTGAGGCGCGTGCCCGCCAGCACGTGTATATCGCAGAATGCCGGTTGGGGAAGCTTCGGCGTTAAGCGGGCGATTCGTTTTAGCCCGCCTCGGCCATTTGGGCGACATGGGCGTTCCTACTCAAGTTTACGGGACCGGGACTTACGGGAGTAATTTCTCAACGCCGTTAGTACCAGTTACCGGAACCTCCACATATCCGGCACTGACCAAATGGATCACGCAATCGTACGATGGCATGTGAGGTAGATATCTGGTATCGCCGAAGGTTACTCCTTTGGGGGCGCGGCTCCGTTATCATAATCGGTGTGACACATCCGATTCTTGTCCGTATGGCGCGCTTGACAAGCTGCTTCGCATTGCTGCTGTATCTCGTCTGCTTTGCCTACGCTCAGACTACGCCGACTCCCGTTGGAGAGATGCTTCTAGTCTCGGGAATAGGATCCGGCAGAATTGAGAATCTGTCGTTCTCACCAGACGGCAAGTCTTTACTGGTGCTCACCAATATCGGATTCAGGATCCTGGATGTTCAAAGCGGCCGCGTGGTGAATTCGATTGCAAGTTACGCTCGTGCGAGTTCCTGGCGGTGGGAGGACTCTCCGGTTGCCATCTGCTGGTCTAATGACGGAAAACAGATCGCGCGCGCCTCTCGCGAGATCGAGATTTGGAGTCCCCTCGGCAAAACTCCGGAGCGAACACTGCCTATTAGCTATGAGGATGCGCCGCTGAGCGATCTCGTTTGGTCTCCATCTGGGGATCAAATCGCCGCCCGGACCTCGCAGCCAAGAATCGTAGTGATAGA
Source organism: Bryobacterales bacterium (assembly GCA_003135055.1). Lineage (GTDB taxonomy): Bacteria > Acidobacteriota > Terriglobia > Bryobacterales > Bryobacteraceae > PALSA-243. The sequence goes on from PLDF01000497.1 coordinate 11,466, forward strand.
CGTGCGTTCGGGAAGGCGCGTTCTGATTCCCGAAAAATGGGAGGAAGATGGCTCCACGGTGTTTGCGCTTAAGGGCCCCTCATGGTCTCCCGACGGCCGATTACTCGCCGTGCTGGTCGGCCGGATTGGCAACTCGGCTGCATCCGAGTCAATTCACATCTGGGACATGTCACGGCTTGCGCTGGTGCGAGATATATCGCTCACAGGATTGCCGAACTCCGGGCACGGAAGAGAGACCGAGGATTCGATGTTCATACAAGATCGGCCCATCGTGGCCTGGGCTCCCGACGGCAAGGTCCTGGCTGCGGATTCCGGCAAGACCGGACTCCTGTTGTGGGATGCGCGCACGGGCAAGTTCTTGCGCCAGTTGGGTCAGGGAAACCAATTCCTTTCGTGGTCGCGAGATGGCGCAATACTGCATGTGGTGGCGGACGATCAAGTCCGATTCATCAATCGCGGGGATGGCATCGCCACCGTGGCCACCCAAAATGAAGACATACTTCAAGGCCAGACCGTAGTATCGGCGGATGGAAGGTATATTGCGGCTATCGTGGACCGTCGTCGGCCTGATGAAGTCGATCTGTGGCGTGCAGGGACGAAAAAGCCTTTCATCCAAATTCCTTGGACCGGCGCCATCCATATGGAGAATTACGGGGTGGACTCAGATAACACGCGCATCGGAATGGTCTGGCCGTCCCAGGTGTCGCCGAACGGAAATCAATTGGCTGTTTCGAAAGATGGAGCGACTGAAATCCTCGACAGCATGACCGGCCGCCAGGCGTTTGCGCCGTCTTCCCCGAGGGTTTGGATCGCATGGTCGCCCAGCGGAAACCTGATCGTGGTTGACCATGCCGGCGCCGGAGACACTCGCCTGATCCGCGCAAACAGCGGTCAGCCGATTTCACAATTCGCGCCATCGGGGTTCGTCGCTTTTTCACCCAGTGAGGATTTGATTGCGAGCGGTGGAGCCGCTGGCGTGCGGGTGCTTCGGGTCAACGACGGAACAGTGGTTGAAACGATCGACGACGTGCGCCGTCGTCATTTCCACGCCGCTTCCTGGTCGCCCAATGGACGAATGATCCTGCTGGATGACTTCGGCGACGATGCCGGCTCTGTCGAGCCTGCGGTCTTCTCGCTGACGGACAAAGCCTTGAAACCGGCTCCGCCAGGAAGAGGCCGCCTCCTATGGATCGGACCGGATGAGTTGGTGAGGACAACAATTTCCGGCGGGATCTTCACCCTCCAGTCGCCGAACCGGCAACTAGCGGTTACGATCCCGCAAACCGGCGCATCCGAACTCTGGGACTTGCGCGCCGGAAAAACGGCCGCCGGCCCGCCGCAAGCAGGCTTCAGTTCGGTCTGGTCTCCGGACTCCACTCGAATCGCGTCAATGTCCGGTCCAGGGAAAATTGATGTCTGGGACGTTGCGGCACACAGGGTCACGGAGACCTGGTATGCGCCAGGTGCAGAAGGAGCGACGACCCTGCTTTGGCCGGAGAAATTGACGCTTGTAGAGAACATCGGTGGCGCTGTGCGCGTTTGGCGACAACCGTAGGCAAAGCGTAGGCCGCCCAGGGGGTCCGCCCTACGGGCGCAGTATCACCTTCATCAGGTTCGGCTCTCTGCGATACAACCTCCCAAACCAATCAGCCCCTTCCGACAGCGGCGCGACGGCGCTGATCAGCGGGTCCACCCGGATCATGCCCTCCGCCATCAGCTTGATCGCCGCGGGATACTCGCCGTTCGATGCGCACGATCCCTGAAGCCGCAGTTGGCGCGTTACCACCTCCTGTAACGGCAGCTCGACCGTTGGCGCCACATTGCCCACCAGCGTGACGGCGCCGCCTTTGCGCACCGCCGAAATCGCCGCGCGCACCGAATCCTTGTTGCCGACGCATTCAATCGCCAGATCGGCGTTCCACTGCGCCGGAGCGGTGAAGCTTTCCGTCGCGCCGAGCTGCCGCGCCAGAGCCAATCGCTCTTCGCTGGGGTCGACGGCGATCACGCGCGCGCATCCCGAGGCGCGCAAGGCTTGAATGGTCAAGACGCCGATCATGCCGGTGCCGATTACCACCGCCGTATCGCCCAGCCGCACGGGCGTCAGATTCACCGCATGCATAGCCACCGAAACGGCCTCGATCATGGCCGCCTGCTCATAGCTGAGCGCCTCCGGCAGCCGGTAAACAATGCGGCGCGGCACGGCGACGTATTCCGCAAACGCGCCGTGGCGGCGATACGGCCCCGGTGAAACGCCCATCACCTGGCGGTTATCGCACAGGTTCACTTCGCCGCGCCCGCAATAGAAACATTGGCCGCAATAAATAGTGGAATCGAAGGTGACGCGGTCGCCTGGGCGCAGGTCGCGCACATCCGCGCCGGCGGCGGCCACTTCACCGGCCGCTTCGTGGCCCATTACCAGCGGCGGGATGCGGCGCCCGGTGGACCCATCGAACCCATGCACGTCGCTGCCGCAAATGCCGCAGGCGCGCACGCGGATCAATACGTCGTCCGGCCCGATTTCGGGTTCCGGCATCGGCGTCAACTCAAGTTTCAGATACTCCGTCAGAAGCAGTGCATTCATACAGGTAAATGGTAACAGTGGGAACCTGCGGCGCGCCGCCGGTGTCTTACCAGTAGACTCCTTGCCGCCAACCGGAATAGACCGGGCTCGCGCCATCTTCTGGCTTCAGCTTGCCAGCCTGCTCGCCACCGCGTGGGTCATCTGGAAGATCGCCATCATACCCTTCGTGCCCATCGGACTGGGAATGGCGAGTTTCCTGCCGCAAACCATTTTCCTGGCGCTGTGGTATTCGCTGGCGGCGCTGCTGCTTAGCGGAGCGATTACGTTTCTGCTGCTGCTGGCGGTGCGGCGCATTGAGCGCACGGAGACCATCGGCGTAACGCTGCGCACCTGCGCCGCGGGCGTGTGGTTCGCGCCGGCGGCGATTCTGCTGGGCTCGTCGTCGCCGCTCGCGACTGCGACCGCTCTGGTGCTGGTGGTCAGCGTGACCCGCGTGCTCTATTCGCAATGGCGGATGACTCCGAAACCGGAACCCGCCGCGCCGCCCGCGCCGCATGAAGGCCTGCTCTTCGGCTCGGGCGAATTGCCGACCGGGTTTCTGCCGCGCGATTTCTGGCCGGCCATGGCGGTGGCCGTGGCGCTGCAAATGGGCTGGGCGGCATCCTCAATTGGCAGGAAATCCGCCGCCGCGGCGTTCTATGCGTTAGCCGCGGCGCTGCTCACCGCCTACGGAATCTCAGCCGGCGTTTGGGCCCGGGACCGCCAACCGGTCCTGCCGCGCGCCATCATGGGCGTGGCGGTGACGCTGCTGTTGACGGTGTTCATCACGATCATGGGCACGATCATGCTGATGGGCGGAGGCGGAGAGGAAGGCAGTGCGGGCGGCTCGGGAAGGGCTTCGATGCCGGCGAGCTATGTCCAGCCGCCGCCCCCTCCGTTGCCTGCGCCCGGCAGAAAATACGATCCGCCGCCCATCGACCCGGCGCGGCTGGGTCCGGCGATCAACGTACCCGGCGGATTTCCCGGCGTGATCTTGTGGCCGGAAACGGCGCCGATTCCGATTCTGGTGGAGCCGATGCCCAAGGGCGACGGCCTATCGAAGCGGCCGCCATCGCACCCCTTCGTGATCCCATTCGACGGTGCGTATTGGATGTTCCGCTGGCCTTTCACCCGTCCACCGGCAAATTCATTCGTGCGGCGCGGCACTCCCTCGGAAATGTCGTTCAGCACGGTGGACGGTTGGCCGCTAACCATGGAAGCGCACCAGAGACTGGACCGTGAGATCGACCTGAGCTGGTGCGGCAAGGTGCAGGTGGCGATCCGGAACGCCGACCATTATCCTGGAACCGTGACGATAGAGTTGGCGCTGATGGACCGCGGCGGCGCACCCTTCCGGCTTGGCCCGGAGCGGGTGAATTCGCTCCCGGATCTGACCCGCGACCCGGTTGTGCCGGTATCGGAAACGCTCGAGTTCACCGTTCCTCCCAACGTCCCGCGCTGCGACGAATTCGACGTGATTTACCACCGCTTCAAGCTTGTTGAGCATAAGAGCGCGCGCATCGCGATTGAGAAGTTTGTGTTAGTGCCGCGGTAGGACAGACGATCGGGTTTTGTCGTCTGTCAAGCGCGGCGACAGACCAAAACCCGGCAGACCACAAACGGCGATGGTCTGTCCTACATCACTCGTACTTGAGGGCGGTCATAGGGTCAACGGCGGCCGCGCGGCGCGCTGGAATGTAACTCGCAATCAACGCCACAGCCGCCAGAAACATTGGCAGCAATGCGAACGTCAACCCATCCGTGGCGCTGATGCCAAACAGGAAGCCGGCCATTAGCTTTGATGCCGCGAACGATCCGGCCAGACCTGCAAGCAACCCCGCGGCGATGGTCGGGACGGTTGAGCCAACCGCCTGACGAAGAATATCCGCCGAAGTTGCGCCCAGCGCCATGCGGATGCCGAACTCGGAAGCGCGTTGCGTCACCGAGTAAGAGACTACGCCATAGATCCCAATGGAGGCCAGCGTGAGCGCCCCGGAAGCGAATACGCCCAGCAGCCACAAGCCCAGGCGGCGCGTGGCGATGGAGTTCGAAACCATCTCTTCGAGCGGTATCGCGTTGTAGACCGGCTGCTCGGCGTCGGCCGCCAGCACGGCGCTGCGAAGCGCCGGCGCCAGCGAGTTGGCGTCGCCGGAAGTGCGCGCCAGCAGCGTCATGAATCGCGAGACGAATTGCGCGTGCGGCATGTAAATCTGCGGCGTTGAGGGCAGGCCCAGGCCATACTGCGCGACGTCGGCGGCCACGCCCACTACCTCGCGGAACGGCGAATCGTCGAACGTTCCGCTGGGCTGCCCGGCGCGGATCTTCTTCCCGAGCGGCGATTCACCGGGGAACCATAGGCGCGCGGCGGTCTCGCTGATCACGCAGACAAACGGGTGCGCCCCATCGTCGCGCGCCGTGAAATAGCGGCCCTGCCGCAGTGGAATTTGCAGCGTCCGGAAATAATCGGGGCTCACGATATAGCGGTCGGGCGAGATCTGTTCGCCGGGCCGCTGAGGCCGCCCTTCGATCACGTAGCCGGTGCGGTCGAAATCGCCATTCAGTGGAACCACGCTGGCGATGGCGGCGCCGCTTACGCCGGGGATAGCGCGCAGGCTGGTCAGCGTGCGGTCGAAGAAGCTCGTGACATCGCCGGGCTTGGCATATCGAGCCGATGGCAGAGACGCGGCGGCGGTAATCACGCCGTGCGGCTCGAAACCGGGGTTAACGCTGCGCAGGCGCAGAAAGCTGCGGCCCAGCAACCCCGCGGCCACCAGCAGCATCAGGGCGAGGGCGATCTGTCCGGCCGCGAGCAGTTGACGCAACCGGTTGCGGCGATCTCCGGCGATGCGGGTTCCCAGCCTGAGGCCTTCGTCTTGGGCCGCCGCGCCGAGGCGCAGAATGGGCGCGGAGCCGAAGAGAATCGCAGCGGCAATGGAGAGCGCAATGGAAAACCCGAGCACCCGGAGATCGAGCGAGATATGGCCGGCATCGGGCAGGACGCGTATCGCCACGGTGGTGAGAGCGGAAGCGCTCCACCAGGCGAGTAGAATGCCCGCAGCGCCGCCGGCCAAGCCGAGCACGAGGCTTTCCGAGAGCAACATGCGGGCGAGGCGCACCGTGCCTGCGCCGAGAGCCGAGCGAATGGCGATCTCACGGCGGCGCGCGCTCGATTTCGCCAGCAGCAGATTCGCGATGTTGGCGCACGCGATCAGCATCAGCGCCAGCACCGCGCCTTGCAATGCGACAAGGCCCGTGCGGACATTGCGCGTCATGTCGTCGCGCAGGGTGACGATGCGCGCCGCAATGTGGGCGTCTTCCGACGGATGAGCGCGTTCCATATCGCGCGAGCGCACGTTGAGATCGGCCTGCGCCTGTTCGATGGAAACTCCGGCGCGGAGGCGAACGATGGATTCCAGGTGATGACCGTCGCGCGAGCCGGGGCCGAAGTTTTCTCCCAGCGCACGGTAGATTTGGGTGGGTTCGGAGGCGAGACTGGGCGGCAGCAGCGGCATATCGGGCGGCGCCACGCCAACGACGGTATGAGCCCGAGCATTCAGAAGAATGGTGCGGCCGGCAATGTGGGCGTCGGAATGGAAACGGTCGCGCCACAGGGGATAAGAGAGCACCACGACATCATCCGGGCCATCGCGGTCTTCGGCGGGCAGGAAGAAGCGGCCGAGGTAAGGATGGACGCTCATGACGTTGAAGTAATCGTGAGAGACCAATTGGCAGGCCAGGATCTCCGTGCGTCCGGCTCCGGTGAGAATGGGCTTATAGAAGGTGGAATAGAGCGCCGCCGAGTCGAGGGTGCGGCTGTTGCGAGTCCAATCGGTGAAATCGTCGTAGGAGCTGGGGCCGCGGGAGTCACCGAAGCGCTCGGAGGTCCACAGCAGGGCCAGCCGGTCGGCGTGGGCGTAGGGCAGCGGGCGCAGCAGCAGCGCGTTAACGATGGTGAAGACCGACGTGGCCATGCCGATGGCGACGGCCAGCGTGAGGATGGCGGCGGCCGCGAAGCCGGGGGCGCGCAGCAGCGAGCGGAGAGCGATTCTGAAGTCTTGAGTCATAAGCATAAGCGAGCGTCGGCCGCCAATCCTGGCTTGCGGGCTTTCCGGCGAAGTGGGCCGCGAAAATTTGCGCCGGGTCGAAAAAGCCGCCTGAAAGGCGGCTGCAGCCAGGATTGGCTGCCCCACAAGGAGACGCGCTACTCACCAATTTGGTAGCTATAGCTACTCTACTATTCGCTGCGCAGCATACTAACCGGGTCGATTCGGACCGCGTGGATTACCGCCGGCAGCGCCGCCACCAGCGCAACTGCCAGAACGATCAGCGACGGAATCGCCAGCATCGCCGGGTCGGTAGCTTTCACCTGGTAGAACAGCGCCTCGATGTATCGCGACGATGCAAGGCCGAGCGCCAGACCCGCCAGCCCACCGGCGCACACCATGGACAAGACATCCACGGCCACCAGCCGCGCGATGCCGCCGGCTTGCGCGCCAATCGCAATGCGGATGCCGATTTCCTTCCGCCGCTGCAATACGGAGTAGTCCAATACGCCATACAGGCCAATGCCCGCGAGCAAGAGCGAGACCGCCGCGAAGAACAGAGCCAGCATTGCCAGCAGCCGCTCCCGCACGGTTTGCGCCTGCACCAACTCCAACTGTGGACGGATGTTGCTGACGCGAAATTCCGCCCGCGCCTGCGGCACTATCCGGCGCAGCGTGGATGCCAGCGCCATCGGATTCGCACTGAACGTCCGGACCATGAACGTCGCCCTCTGTACCGGCTGCAATGCGCCCTTGGCGTCGACCGAATGGAACGGTACAAAGGCCACGGGCGGAGTGGCCTCACGCACGTTGCGATAGGGAGCGTCGCGGACCACGCCCACCACCTGATAAACGCTGCTGCCTTTCGCGATCGACTGTCCTATAGGATTCTCGTTGAAGTATTGCCTAACAAAAGTTTGGTTGACGATCGCAACGCCGGGAGAAGTGTCGTTCGGGCGAAAGTCTCTCCCCGCTATCAACGGGATTTTCATGGCGTCCATCCAACCCGGTGAGACGTTCAGAAAGTAAGCCAGAACCGGGCCTGGAGGCGCGCCGTTGACCGAGACGAATCCGTTCCAGGCGTTCCCGCCGAGCAGCGGCCACCCAGACAAAGCCACCGCCTCCACGCCCGGGGTCGTACGCAGACGCTCAGCCACCTGCTCCCAGAAGACCGGCGCCTCCGGACCTTGCGTCACCGTGTCGACCGCCAGCAGCCGGTCGGCGAAGAACCCCGTCGGCCGATGAGAGAGCCGGTCGAACGTGGCCGCAAACAGCCCCGCTACGAACAACACCAGAAAACAGAAAGCTACTTGGACCGCGATCAGCGCATGCATCAGGCGCCGCCGCGAGTGCGGGTCCGATCCGCCTTTGAGTGCGCTCGCAGGCTTGACCGCCGAGGCGCGTAGCGCCGGCGCCAGACCAAAGAGCAACGTCACCACCACGGTCAGCGCCAGTCCAAACCCGAGCACCCGCCAGTCCGCAGGCAGAGACAGCCGCGCGGGGTTGTCCACCGGATTAATCATGCTCACCACGAATGGCGCCGACCACCACGCGAACCATCCGCCCATGGCTGCCGCCAGAATCCCCAGCCACGCGCTCTCCACCAGCACCAGTTGCACCAGCCGCCACCGCCCCGCGCCGATGGAAACGCGCAGCGCCATCTCGCGAGCCCGTGCCGCTGCCTGAGCCGTCATCAGGTTGGCGACGTTGGCGCACGCAATCAGCAGCACCAGCGCCACCAATACGCCCATTGCGGCCAGCGCAACGCGGTAATCCGTCTGCAAGCCGGAGGCGCCGCCGGCGGCTGGTTCCAAAACCAATTTCAGGTCGAGGAATTTTTCGATATTCTCCCGGCTCATGCCGATGAACCCTTTGGAGCGCTCCCGTTCGAACGCCCGCGAGGTTGCGTCCAGTCTCGCGCGAAGGGGTTCCAGCGCAACCCCCGGCTGCACGCGCGCCATCGTCCGCATCCACGTCGAGTCGTCGCGAACCACCTGAGGATGCATCATGGTGGGCAGGAAAACGTCGGTCACGACGCCCGGTTCCGTGCCGGTGAAGGGGGCGGCGACAACTCCCGCGATTTCGAATTGACCATCGCCCAAGCGAAACGTACGCCCGATGATTTTCGGGTCCTGCGCGAAGCGGCGCGTCCAATAGTCGTGAGACAGCACGGCGTACGGGTGCGCGCCCGGCTTGAGGTCGTCGTTTTCAGTCAGCAGCCTTCCCAGCGCCGGCCGGAGCACGAATTGGGTGAACATCCAGCCGGAAACGTACTGCACACAGGCCTTTTCCATTTCCCGATCGGACTTGTAAGTCAGATCCATACGCTCCGCGTAGGAGACGGCGATCAACTCGGCCTGACCCTTCACCGCGGCGCGCATCAGGCGGAAGTCGGGATACGCCCACATGTCGGCCGTTCGGACCTGGCCATCGAAATCGATTCCCTGACGAGCGAGGGTGTAGAGTTGCTCGGGTTTAGCCACCGGCAATGGCCGCAGCAGCAGGGCGTCGATCAGCCGGAATGCGGAGGTGCAGGCGCCGATGGCGAGGGCCAGCGAGAGGATGGCCGCGGCGGACGTCACCTTTCGCTTCATGAGCTGCCGCCAGCCGAAGACGGCGTCGGCACGGAGCGATTCGAGCCACGGGATGAGCCGGATGTCGCGGCTTTCTTCGCTGCGCCGCAGCGCAGAGCCGAACGCTTGGCGCGCTTCGGCGGGGTCGCGCCCGTGCGCGATGGCTTCATCGATATGCGAGTGGAGCTCTTCGTCGATTTCGCGGCTCAGACCGTCGACGCGAAGCAGATTTGCGATTCGCGACCAAAGCGACATATTTTAAAACCTCCTAAAGCTGCTTTGCTACACCAGCGTCCCGACTCATGGGGACGCGTCTTTCGCGAAGCTAAAAACCGCGTTCACACGAGTGTGAACGCGGCACGCAAGAGTGCGTGCGCCACGGGCTGGGCAGGCAGCGCAGCCAGCGCTGGAGATCTTCGTCGATTTCCCGACATAGTTAAGCCATCCTCAGAACGCGATTTACGGCCGACGTCACCGCTTGCCAGCGCGACTCTTCCGCGGCAAGCTGCTGCTTGCCCCCCGCCGTCAATTCATAGATGCGCGCTCTGCGCCCGGTGTCTTTCACGATCCATTCGGCGCGAATCCAGCCGGCTTCCTCCATCCGGTGGAGCGCCGGATAGAGCGAGCCTTCCTCGACGCGGAGCACTTCCGCGGACATGCCCTGGATGGCGGACATGATGGCGTAGCCGTGAAGGCGCGGCCGGCGCGAGAGGATCTTCAACACCAGCAGATCGAGCGAGCCTTGCAGAGAATCGGGCTTGGGCATACTCAGACGTCTAAATACATATACCGACGGGTGGCGGAAAGGTTACGAAAAAAGTTCGGCCCGCTGTTTTTGCTTTCCGGAAAGCCCTGAACAAGGCGCCGATTCCGACGGAAGGATGGGCTGTTCAGGCGGCGCCTCCGGGCTCATTCGCGCGTAGCGGCGTGGGGGGATGGGCGGCGGACGGTTTGGCGGGAACGCGGCCGGCGGCCGAGGCGGCCTGGGAGGGGCGATAGCCGGCTGAAAGCCGGCTACAGCCAGGATTGGCTGCCCCGCTAAGTGGTTCGGAATCAGTGGGTTGGTCTGGAGGGGGTGCGGCGGGTGTGGTTGCGTCCGGCAGGTGTTCGGAAGTGGGACTAGGGTCGTTTGGTAAATCGACTGTGCGGAGCAAAATGAAGGTGCGGAGGGCGCGCTGATACATGAGGTGCTGACGGGTCTCATAGCGGTGCAACAAGGGTAAAGTTGGCGCGGCGGCCAGGCGATCGAAGGCGGCGGCCATGCGGTCCGCGTTGTTGCCATCGGGTTGGAGTGCAATCTGTTTATCGAGCAAAGCGGTTTCGATGGACCAGGCGCGGCGTTGACGCCAATAAGCGGCGCACATTTCCTCGATCATGCCGAACTCGACTTCGCCGGCGGGCCGGAAGCGGTCGACGTGCTGCTGCAGGAGAATCAGGAAGTTCTCGCGCGATTCGTGCTCCAGAACGATACCTTTGGCGCAGAGGCCGTGACGGAGAGCGTTCAGCGAGGAGCGTTCTTTTCCCGCTGGTGTGGACGGCCCTTTAGAGAGGGCGCCGTTAGCTTTCGACGATTGAACTCTTCTCAGTGAAGACATTGGTTTAGTTTCCAATACTAAGTTAGTACGGAGGGAAGGGGGTAATCAGAGTAAGTTGAGGGTAAGTTGTTGTATCTATAGGCGGAAATATTTTGCACTTTCGAGTGATTCGGGTTTTGGCGGAAAACGGCGCTTGCGGCCAGCGGTCCGGATAAATGCGCGTTTGTCACTTAACCGCGGAGATTAATGCAGTTGCGGGGGTTATATGAGTGTACGAGCCCTCAACATAGCCGCCGCGCAAGCCGATCATCCAGGATGTCGATCCCGCAGCCGCTTTGCCATGACTCGGCAGGCTGCCGGGGAAACGTCAATGCCGATCCATTGGCGCCCAAGAGCTTGTGCTGCTTCCAGAGCAGTGCGGCATCCGCAAAAAGCGTCTACGCCGACATCGTTCTCGTTGCCGCTTCCTGTCTTTTCCGCCGATCCGGCCCTCACTATCCACATTCAGCAATTTGCCGGGTGCGCGAGACCATCCCGCTCGATCTCAATACAGGGCGTGAACGCCAATCCAATTCGAAGGCGGCACCGATTACGGTCTGCCGGAGAGGCAGCGGGGCAACCCCACGCCCATGCCCGTGGCCAGCCTAGGAGAAAAGGAATTGTTCAGGTGAACGCTACTCCCGGCAAAACGGGGTGCTCATTAACCGGCTAATCTGTGAAACATGTCGCGTTCACAGGAGTGTGAACGCTGCACGCATGAGTGCGTGCGCTACGTCGGCAGAGGGCTGTCGATGCTCTGCTGCTATACTGGTAGTAGGCCAGACCGTAAGCCCCTGCAAGAATTAAGTACAAGTACCCCCTTCCCTATGACAACAGCCGCAGAGCGTCAAAAAGCGCTCCAAGAAATCCTGGAGCAACGTATCCTCATTCTCGATGGGGCCATGGGGAGCATGCTGCACCAGCGGATTACGGTCGCCGACTTCGGAGGGCCGGAGTTCGACAATTGTTGCGAAAACGTGCTCCGCACGCGGCCCGACATTATCCTCGGCATTCACCGCGCCTACTTCGCCGCCGGATCGGACATGGTGGAGACCGATTCGTTCGGCGGACACCGGCTCACGCTGGCGGATTTCAAGCTGCAAGACCACGTTCACGAATTGAATTTCACGGCGGCGAAACTGGCGCGGCAAGCCGCGGACGAGTTCTCGACGGGGTCGCGGCCGCGCTTCGTGGCCGGATCGATGGGGCCTACGACCAGATCGATCTCGGTCTTGGGAGGCGTCACTTTCCAGGAGTTGACGGACGGCTACTACGAGCAGGCGAAGGCGCTGGTGGAAGGCGGCGTCGACGTGCTGCTGGTGGAAACGTGCAACGACACGCTGACGGTGAAATCCGCTTTGATCGCTATCGAACGGCTCAAGCGCGAGCTTGGGTTGCAGATTCCGGTGATGGTCTCGGGAACCATCGAAAGGAACGGCGGGGCCATGCTGGCCGGTCAGCCCGCCGAGGCGTTCTGCGCTTCGATTTCCCACGCCGATCTGCTTTCCATAGGACTCAACTGCGCGACCGGTCCGGAACTAATGACCGATCACATGCGCACCGTCAGCGAAATGTCTCCGGTGCGCGTCTCCTGTTATCCCAATGCGGGCCTGCCGGACGAGGAAGGCAAGTTTCGCGAGACGCCGACTTCGCTGGCGTCGCAACTGGAGCGCTTCGTCAACAACGGCTGGATCAACATTATCGGCGGCTGCTGCGGAACGACCGACGAACACATCAAGGCGATCGCTCAAATGGTGGAAGGCAAGCGTCCGAGGCCGTTTCCCAAGCGCAGCCACCGCGCGTACTACGCCGGCAAAGAACTGGTGGAGGCGGAAGACAGCAGCCGCCCGCTGATTGTGGGCGAGCGAACCAACGTCATCGGCTCGCGGCTTTTCAAAAACATGGTGGCCGAAGAGAAGTGGGAAGAGGCAACGGAGATCGCGCGCTGGCAGGTCAAGAACGGCGCGCACATCATCGACGTGTGCCTGCAAAGCACGGACCGCGACGAAATCGAGGACATTCCGCCGTTCTACGAGAAGCTGCTGCGCAAGATCAGTGCGCCGGTGATGATCGACACCACCGACCCTCGCGGCATCGAGCTGGCGCTGACCTACTGCCAGGGCAAGAGCATCATCAATTCCATCAACCTGGAGGATGGCGAAGAGAAGTTCGAGCGCATCTGCCCCATTGCGCGGCGATTTGGCGCTGCGCTGGTAGTGGGCTCGATCGACGAAGATAAGCTGCAGGCGCAGGCATTCACGCGGGAGCGCAAACTGGCCGTGGCCGAGCGCTCCACCAAGCTGCTGACGGAGAAATACGGCATTCCGCCCGAAGACATCATCATCGACCCGCTGGTGTTTCCGTGCGCCACCGGCGACGCGAATTATATCGGCGCGGCCGTCGAAACCATCGAAGGCATCCGGCTGGTGAAAGAGAACGTGCCGTTTGTCAAAACGGTTCTCGGCATTTCGAACATCTCGTTCGGGCTGCCCGCGTCCGCCCGCGAAGTAGTGAACTCGGTCTTCTTGTATTACTGCACCAAAGCCGGGCTCGACCTGGCCATTGTCAACGCCGAAAAGCTGGAGCGCTTCGCCTCGATTCCCGAAGAGGAGCGCCGCTTGGTGGAGAATCTGCTCTTCAATCGCCCCGCGGTGGATGCCGCCGACGAATCGCTGCGCAATGCGCCGGAGGATTGGCGGCAGCAATCGGCGGAGCAGAAGGCCGCGCTCAACCAGTTCCATATCGGCGCCGTCACCGACCATTTCCGCGGAACTACGAAGCGCGAGAAACAGCGCGCGGCGGACCTGCCGCTCGACCAGCGTTTAGCCAATTACATCATCGAAGGCACGAAAGACGGCCTCATCGACGACCTCAACCGCAAATTGGCCGAGGGCGCCGGACCGCTCGAAATCGTCAACGGTCCGCTGATGGCGGGCATGAGCGAGGTAGGGCGGCTCTTCAATAACAATGAGCTGATTGTGGCGGAAGTGCTGCAATCGGCCGAAGCCATGAAGGCCTCGGTGAACCATCTCGAGCAGTTCATGGAGAAATCGGAGACGGCCGCGCGCGGCAAGGTGATGCTGGCCACGGTCAAGGGCGACGTCCACGATATCGGCAAGAATCTGGTGGAGATCATTCTGGCCAACAACGGCTATGAGGTGGTGAACCTGGGCATCAAGGTGCCGCCGGACCAGTTGATTCAGGCGTTCCACGAGCACAAGCCGGACGCCATCGGGCTTTCGGGCCTTCTGGTCAAGAGCACGCAACAGATGGTGATCACCGCGACCGATCTCAAGATGGCCGGCATCGCCGTGCCGCTGCTGGTGGGCGGCGCCGCGCTATCGGAGAAATTCACGCGCACCAAAATCGCGCCGGCTTACACCCAGGCAGTCTGTTACGCGAAGGACGCAATGACCGGGCTGAGCCTGATGAATCGGCTGATGGATCCGGCCGAGCGGGCAGGCGTGCTGGCGGCGAACCAGGGCATGGAAGCGCCCGCAGCGGTGGCAGTGGCAGTGGAAGAGCTCGCGCCATTGACCACTAAGCGCAGCGCCAAGGTGCGGACCGATATTCCCATTCCCGCCGCGCCATATACGGAGCGCAAGGTGCGCAACGTGCCGCATCTGGCGGAGGTGTGGAGCTACATCAACCCGTTCATGCTCTACGGCCGGCATCTGGGTTACAAGGGCAATTTCGAAAAAGCGATGGTGGAGCATGAGCCCAAGGCGGTCGAGCTCTACCATCTCATTGAAGAGGTGAAGCAGGAGGCCTTGCAGTTCATGAAGGTGCGCGCCGTGTGGCAATTTTTTGAAGCGGAGCGGGATGGCAATTCGATTAACCTGTTTGAGCCGGGCGCCGCGACTCCGCTGCACACGTTCCGTTTCGGCCGCCAGCGCCGCGAGAACGGCCTGTGCCTGAGCGATTATATTCTGGAAGCCGACGACGGCCGCCGCGACCATATCGCGATGTTCGTAGTGACCGCGGGCGCGTGCGTCCGCGAGCGCTCCGAGGAGTTCAAGAAGGCCGGCGAGTTCGTCAAGGCGCACGGCATTCAAGCGCTGGGGATTGAAACCGCCGAGGGCGCCGCGGAATGGCTGCACCGGCGCATCCGCGAAGACTGGGGTTTCCCGGACTCGCCGACGATGACAATGCAAGAGCGTTTCACCTCGCGATACCGCGGCAAGCGCTACAGTTTCGGCTACCCCGCGTGCCCCAATCTGGACGATCAGCAGCCGCTCTGGATGCTGCTGCGGCCGGACGAGATCGGCGTGCATTTAACGGAAGGCATGATGATGGAGCCCGAGGCGAGCGTTAGCGCGCTGGTGTTCCACCATCCGGATTGCGCTTACTTTACGGCGGATGAGAGCGAAGCGGCGATCAGCTAAACGTGTGGGGCAGCCAATCCTGGCTGCAGCCGCGTAGTCAGGCGGCTTTTTCGGACCATGCGCGAGTCTTCGCACCGGACGAGCGCCGGCTGAAAGCCGGCGGCAGCCAGGATTGGCTGCCCCACAATTTCTTCACGGTCCGCTTAGAAAATCGAAATCGCACCCTAAGTTTGCTTGGGTGACGTGCTCCAGAAACAGGCGTCCATACCCGCGCTCATAGTGCGGCTTCGGCGGCTGAAACAGCTTCAAGCGCGCTGCGATCTCATCCTGCGCCACGCATAACTCCAACTTGCGCGCCGGGACATCCAGCACAATCTCGTCACCCGTCCGCACCACTGCCAACGGGCCGCCAACAGCCGATTCCGGCGCAACGTGCAGCACCACGGTTCCGAACGAGGTCCCACTCATGCGCGCGTCGGAAATGCGCACCATATCCGCGACGCCCTGGTTCAGCAGCTTGCGCGGCATCGGAATCTGGCCCCACTCGGGCATTCCCGGCGCGCCTTTCGGCCCACAGCTCCGCATGACCAGAACCGTGTCGCGATCCACCGGCAGATCGTCGCTATCGATGCGCCCCTGCATCTCTTCGCGATTCTCAAACACCAGCGCGCGTCCGCGATGCGTGAGCAACTCGGGCGACGCAGCCGTCTGCTTGATCACCGCTCCATCCGGCGCCAGATTCCCGTATAGGATCGCGATGCCGCCCTCCGCGGCGAGCGGCGTCTCGCGCCGGCGGATCACATTGTCGTTCAACGATTCCGCGGCCGCGATGTTCTCGCCGAGCGTCTTCCCGTTCGCCGTCATGCATGCGGAATGCAGCAGGCTTTCGACGCGCTTGAGCACGGCCGGCACGCCGCCGGCGTGGAACAGGTCCTCCATCAGGAACTCGCCCGACGGCTTCACGTTCACGATGCACGGCGTGCGCCGCGAGATGCGGTCGAAATCGTCCAGGGTGATGCGAATCCCCAACCGGCCCGCGATGGCGATCAAATGAATCACGCCATTGGTCGAACCGCCCAGCGCCATCAGCGCCGTAATCGCATTTTCGAACGCCTCGCGCGTGAGAATCTGCGACGGCTTCAGCCCGGCCTCGACCATCTCCACGACGCGCCGCCCGCTCAGCTCCGCGATGGCCATCCGCCGCGAATCCGGCGCCGGAATATTTGCGCATCCCGGCAGCGTCATGCCCAGCACTTCCGCCAGGCTCGTCATCGTCGACGCCGTTCCCATCACGGTGCAGTGGCCGGCGGTGCGTGCGATGCAGCTTTCCACTTCGCACAGCTCCTCGTCGGTCAATCGGCCGGTACGGTAGAGGTCGAAAATCTTGCGGCCATCCGTGCCCGACCCTAGCGCTTTGCCGCGCCACTGGCCCGCGATCATCGGTCCGCCCGGCACCATGATGGCGGGCAAGTCGGCGCTCGCCGCACCCATCAATTGAGCGGGCGTGGTCTTATCGCAGCCGCAGAGCAGCACGACGCCATCGAGCGGATTGGCGCGGATGGATTCCTCCACGTCCATCGCCATCAGATTGCGGAACAGCATGGTGGTGGGCCGCATGAACATCTCGCCCAGCGATATGGTGGGAAACTCCAGCGGCAAGCCCCCGGCCGCGATCACGCCGCGCTTCACGGCCACGGCCAGGTCGCGCAGATGGGCGTTGCAGTTGTTGAGCTCGCTCCAGGAGTTGCAGATGCCGATCACCGGTTTGCCGTCGAAGATATCCGCCGGAAATCCTTCCGAGCGGAGCCATGCGCGCCGCGAGAATCCGTAATACCCGGGCGCGCGGAACCATTCGCTGCTGCGTTTGTTATTCATGCTCACATGCCCCATCATAAGCGAGAGCCGCGCGGGTATACACTCGATGGAGGAGATAACCGATGCGGAGAGTGTGCCTGCCGATGGCTGTAGGAATCGCATCGCTCGCGTCCATGAGCTTTGCCCGGCAAGGTGCGTATCAGGTTTTGAAGAAGGGCGAGGGTGGCGGCGGAGGACGCGCCGGCAGCGGTCAGATGGCCCCCGATTCCTTCACCTTTTTCGAGGCAGGCAAGTAGTGGGGCGGCCTCATGGGCTGCGCAGAGGGCCGCGCAACTCCGTTCACGTGGCCGCCTTCCTGGTGTGCCTCGCAGCCCCGGCGCTCTGCCAGGAAAAGGGCTACCAGTATTTCCACAGCGGCGCCGGCGAAGGCGCGAAGGTAGGGCCAAAATCCGGATTTCTGCTCGCCGGCGGCGGCAACACCACCGGCGACGCCTATCGCTGGTTCACCCGTCACGCGGGCGGCGGCGATGCCGTGACAATTCGCGCATCCGGCGCAGACGCGATGAATAAGGTATTGATCGATGCGGGAATTGTGGCATCGGCGTCTACGCTTCTGTTTCACAGCCGCGAGGATTCGTCCGACGCCTTCGTTGTCGAAACCATCCGCAAGGCATCGGCGATCTTCGTCGCCGGCGGCGACCAGTGGAATTACGTCCGCATGTGGAAGGGCACGCCGGTCGCGGAAGCCATCAACGAACTCATCCACAAAGGCTTCCCGGTGGGCGGCACAAGCGCGGGACTCGCGGTCCTCGGCGAATTCTCATTTTCGGCCGAGCACGACAGCATCACGTCCAAACAAGCCCTGGCCAACCCCTTCGACCCGGCGGTGGCAATTACGGACAATTTCATCCGTATTCCGCTGCTCAAGGGCATCATCACCGATACGCACTTCGTGAAACGCGACCGCCTGGGCCGCACGCTGGTTTTTCTAGCGCGCCTGGTTCAGGATGGCAAAGCGCGCCCCGCATCGAGCATCGCGGTGGATGAAGGCAACGCCGTGCTGCTGGAGGGTGACGGATCGGCGACGCTCTCCGGCCCCGGCTACGCCTACTTCCTGCGCACGACCGAAGCTCCGCAGGTCTGCGAGGCGGGGAAGCCGCTGAGTTACCGCGGCATCTCGGTCTACCGCATCGGGAATTCCGGCAAGTTCGACGTCAAGCGTTGGCGCGGCGAAGGTGGAACCGCGTACACGCTGTCGGTGGAGGATGGCGCGGTCCGCTCGACTCAGCCGGGCGGCGCGGCGTACTGAACCGTCGTGGGCCCAGGGCCTGGATAGCGCCGGGATAAACGGGCGTGGAGCAGTGAATGAAAGAGTCATACAGGCGAAAGGAATAGCTAAACCATCCTGACCCCGAGCCATGCGAGGGCGGCGGGCACGTGCGCGCCACATAAGATGCGGGAAATCGGCGTTCTGACGTGCGAATGGTTAGAGGTGATCGTATCCGGCGGGGTCGGGCGTGGTACTTTTGCCATCACCTGCTGGAATTTCCGGTAACTTCTGCTAATTACTTGAATTACTCGATTCCAAACCGCCCGGCGCCGATGGAAATGCCTGGTGTTTCAAAGACC
Organism: Bryobacterales bacterium; assembly: GCA_003135055.1. Classification (GTDB taxonomy): domain Bacteria; phylum Acidobacteriota; class Terriglobia; order Bryobacterales; family Bryobacteraceae; genus PALSA-243. The sequence goes on from PLDF01000497.1 coordinate 29,985, forward strand.
GCCTCGTCCAAAAGCTTCCGTTGGGTCACGAATTAATCTCCCATTTCGACGTGGCGCGCGCACGCAAGCTACGCTCTTGCGCGCTGTGTCGAGACTCGACACGGTTGGCGCGGCGCTGCACCAAAGCGCGTTCACATGAGTGTGAACGCGGCACGCAGGAGTGCGTGCGCCACGGCTGTTAGTGCGCGGCGCTCAGCGCCATAACAGCGTAAGCCGTGGCGGCGTCACTCATGAAACGGCCAGCGTCGGAAGACGGATCCCGCTGCTTGTTGAGCGACCATGCCGCCCAGTGGCCATCCTTCTTGTCCTGGTTCGATGCCAGCCACTCCAGCCCGCGCTGCAACTGGCTGTGAACGCCCGGCATGTCCGTCTGCTGCAGGGCGAAGACGACCACGCCGGTGGCGTAACCGTCGCTCCGGGGATCGAGCGGCGTGTTGTCTTTCCGTTTCCACGCGCCCACGAACGAAGACAAACTGAAACCTCCATCCTCTTGCTGTTTGCCGAGGGCCTCTTGAACGATGGACTCCTGCTGCGCGCGCGTGAGCAGGCCGGGGAGTTTCGCCGACGCCCAAAGCAGCATCACGCGATTGACGGGGACTTGCGATTCCCGTTCCCGCACAAGGTATTCGGAGAGCAGCTTCAGACGCTCCTGAAGATCGGGCGAGGAGCGATAGTTTCCGGGCGCGGTTCCTACGGCGATCGCGGCGAGCGTGGCGCCATAGTACTGCGAGTCGCCCTCCCAGGGGGAGTTGTGAAACTGCAGCCAGGAGAATGCGCCCGCGGCGGGGCCCGTCTTCAACTGTTCGCCCCACATGTTCTCGAGCGCCAGCCGCGCGTCAGCGCCCAGCTTGCCCGTGGGGGCGTCGTTGCCGGCCAGGATCACAGCGTTGAGAATGGATTCCGTTCCACGGGACTCAATGGTCTTCGGGTCGCTGTCCTTTTTCGTGGGATAGAAGGGTTCTACTTCCTTCCACATCCGGACGCGCTTGGCGACGTTGTCCAGAAGCCTGCGTTCGAGCGGAGTAGCGGCTTGCTCGACGAGAGCGGAGCGGAGAGAGGGCCGTGCCATGGCGTATGGAACCGCCGTATGGCAGGAGACGCAGAAGGTGTCATGATCGCGGGCAGCCGATGGCCAGTCCATCCACCAGGCGATCCGCTCATCGAGGTAGGCCGCGGCGGCCTTGCCGCTCCAGGGCCCGGCAGAGGCGGCCGGCGATGGCGCGAGCGTGGGTTGCGCGCACAGACTCGCGGCGAAACACGATCCCAAGATACAAGTTACAAACGGAAGCGCTTTCATCACGACCGACCTCCCTAACGTTATTCCAGCCAGCCGACGATCTAATTCCGGCGCAGGTGGTTGCTTTGTATTGTGAGCCTGGTCAGCTTGTGTGTCAAGTTTGTGTCAACTCTTGTCTTGACAGCCCCTGTTCATTCGTGATATTTCTAATACACCCGTCGGCTGGTTCGCTCCGATTTGCGAACCATTCCCAGTGTTCTTCGCGCGTTTCTCCCTCGTCCGGATACATGCTCCGTCAGCGGCCCGGAGGTGTTCTCCGCTTGTACGTCTCGCGATCTAAAAAACGAAGCCGAAAGTTGCTAAAGCACCCGCAGGGGTGGGGCGTGCTTTAGCCTTAATGCCGCTCGTTTGCCGGTGGTGAGACGGGCCTGGTCAAGATAACAAACTTCGATTACGGATTGACACTCGAATGCCGAGCGCTCGGAGCGGCTCGGGACGGGGCAGGCCATATGGCTCACCCCTGGGCTCACCCCACGCGTTCTAAGGGGAAGAAGGAGGAACAATCAAAATGTCAAGCGCCATCAATCGCGCCATCAATCGATGGCCGCGCGATAGGTTTCCGGGGGCAGCCCCTCTGCGGGCCGCAGCCTGCATCCTCTGTCTGAGTGTTGCCGGGGTCGTCTGGGGTCAGTCGACTTTTGGCGAGTTTGTAGGCACTGTCCACGATCCCACGGGCAGCGTCGTCCCCGCTTGCGTCGTCAAAGCGGTGAACCTGGGTACGTCGGCCACGCGCTCCACTCTCACGGATGCATCGGGCGGTTATACGCTGGTCAACATGGAACCGGGCGATTACGAAATCTCCCTCTCCGCCGCTGGATTCGAAGTAACCAAATTCTCGGGCATCACCCTGATGGCCCGGCAGACCATCCGGCAGGACGCGAACCTTGCGCTGGCAAAGCAGGGGCAGACGGTCAATGTGAGCGCGGCCGCGGAAGCTCCGATCAACACGGAAGTTTCGAATATCGCCGAGACCAAGATTGGCCGCGAGTTGACCGATCTTCCCGTCGCCATTTATTCCCGCGCGAGCGGTTCCACCAGCGCCATCACCACGCTGACCACGCAGCCGGGCGTCGAGACCGATGGCAGCGGCAATCTCTCCGTCGCGGGCGCCAAGCCCAGCATGTTAACTTCCAGCCTCGACGGCATCAGCACCGTCAGCCCTAAAGGCAGCGCTCCGATCACCGAGCTCTTTCCGTCGTTCGATACCATTGCCGAGATTCGCGTGAGCGAGATCAACAATACGGCGGAGTTCGGCGGCATCAGCGATATCACGACTATCTCGAAAAGCGGAAGCAACTCGTACCACGGCGGCGTCTACGAGAATAACCAGACCTCTTATCTAGATGCGCGCAACACATTCGCCGCGACAGTCCCCCATCTGACTATGAACGACTTTGGAGGCTTTTTGGGCGGGCCGGTTACCGTCCCAAAGCTGTACCGCGGGAAAGACCACACCTTCTTTTTCGGGAGCTATGAAGGGCTGCGCAGGCCGAATCAGGCGATTACCATCGACAGCCTGCCAACCGCCGCCCTGCGAACCGGCGACTTATCGGCGTATCTGCCAAAGACGGTAGTTAAGGATCCGCTCTCCGGCGGCACGCCTTTCCCCAACAATCAGATCCCATTGAATCGTATTGCCCCGCTTTCGCTGGCGGTGCTGAAGTACTTCGACCCACTGCCGAACTACGGACCCGCCAATGCGATCGCGAATAACTACGAGACAACGTTTCCGACTCCCATCGGCAGTAATCAGGGCGACTTCCGGCTCGATCAGAACATCAATTCGAAACAGACGGTGTTCGCCCGATTGACTTACAAGCGCAGAGAGACCATCAGCGCTCCTAGCGGGTCGGTGAATCTGGGTGGCGGCGACGCATTGGGGAACGACTACGGCTTGACGGTGGCGCACAACTACGTGATTACATCGCACCTGATCAACGAAGCGCGCGCCGGCTACACCGGCGAGAATACCGGGACTAACTACGCTTACACGTCCGCGGGGATACAGCAGGCGTTGGGCTTGCAACTGGCGGGCCCGCCGCCTCCCGGCGCGGCAGCCCCGAGTTTCTCCATCACCGGCTTTACGGGTACCACCGGGGGCACTACGTCCATTTCGAGAACCAATACCGCGCAGGCGCTGGATAACCTGACTTGGACGAACGGGCGGCACACCTTGAAAGTGGGCGGAGACTTCCGCCATCTAGTGGGGCTCTACACCAACGTGTTCGCAAGCAGCCGCATGGGGTCGTATTCGTTCAATAACTCAGTTACCAGCTCGCTGATCGGCAGTCCGTTTGGCGCTTTTCTGCTGGGCATTCCGGATAGCTCCGGAATGGCGACTGTCCTGAATCCGGACACGGATGGCTACGCCAGCGCGTACGCCACTTATGCTCAGGACGAGTGGAAGGTTACGCAACGTCTCACCGTGAACTTTGGCCTGCGTTGGGAATACCATCCCGCGTTCAGAGACCATTACAACAACACCGCAAACTTGCTGCTGGATTATAACTCGGTGCAAAACGGGACCACCATACATGGGGCCGTCGTAATCCCCGACGCAGCCGTCTCCCTGGTCAATCCCGCGTTCGCGGAGTCCATCTACCCGACTCCGATCCTTACCGCCAGCCAGGCCGGAATTCCGCAGAGCCTGCGCTATTCGCAGAAGTTCGATTTCGCGCCGCGCTTTGGATTTGCATGGCGTGTGACGGGCGACGGTAAGACCGTCATTCGCGGCGGATATGGAAAGTACGTCGAGACCGAGTTGGGCAGCCTGATTGACGCGGCGTGGGCCGTGGAAGCCAGCGATGTCGCCAAGTTCACCAACCAGATTGTCAACGGGCAGCCGCTCTACAGCTTCCCTTATGCGCTGCCCTCGAACCTGGCGCAACCGGGATCGCAGGTGTTCGACCTGGCGGGAGACATCCATTATAAGGACCCGTACGTGCAGCAGTGGAATTTCACGGTGGAGCGCGATCTGGGCTTCCAGACGGGGCTGCGCGTATCGTATGACGGCAGCCACGGCTCCGACTTGGGCGTCACCACGAACCCCGACCAGGTTCCGGCGAACACGGTTGGTTTCGCAACGGCCACGAAGAGCGCCCCCTATCCGCTGCTCGCCCAGATTGTGTATTTGACCAACGCCGCCCGAAGCAATTACAATGCACTCACGGTGACGGCTACGAAACGGATGTCGAAGGGGCTCCAGTTCCAGATCAGTTACAACCACGCCAAGAATCTTTCGAACGATGGCGGGTATGCTCCGAGCGGGTTTGCGAGCGAGGGCGGCGGTACCCTGACCGACCCTTCGAACCCCAACCTGGATTATGGAAACGTGGCCTTCACGCGGCGCGACCGGTTTCAGACCACCTTTTTGTATACTCTTCCATTCCGTCATACCGGAAGCGCCGTTGTGAACCAATTGGCCGGAGGATGGGAACTGGCCGGAGTGGTGATGTTCCAGACCGGTCCGTTTCTTACCGTGGTGGCCAGCGGCGCCGATCCTTCGGGGACGAATTTCCCCAATTTGCAGGGAAGCGGACGGGTAGACAGCGTACCGGGAACGCCACTCTATCCCGCGAGTCAGAACTCTGCGCAATGGCTGAACGCCGCGGCGTTCGCCGTACCCGCGAACAATATTGGCCGGTTCGGCACAGAGCCGGTGGGAGCCGTGGTTGGGCCGGGAACGCAAGCCGTGTCGCTATCGCTTTTCCGTACGATCAACTTTACCGAACGGGTGCGTTTCAGGATCGGCATTGCAGCCGCCAATGCTCTGAACCATACGAATTACGGCACCCCGGCTTTGACGCTGAACGCCTCCACATTCGGGACGATCACGAGTTTACAATCGGCGGAGGGGGCCGGCCCACGCCAGTTACAGCTTACCGGGCGCATCACTTTTTAGTTTCAAGGCGGGAGACCGAGGAACACGCGAATGACCATGAAGATCGCCATCGGGAACCGAATAGCAGTTGCGGCGGTAGCCGCCATGCTCTGCATCGCGGCAGGGCCCGGAGCAAGCGTCGCGCAGGCGCAGGGCCGGGGTAGCGGGCGAGGCGGCGGAGGCCGTGGCGCTGGGGCCGGTCCGCAAATTACCGAAGATGGAATACCGGTAACCGACGCACTGACAGTCAGTAAGTGCGCAAGCTGCCACGCGAAGGACGACAAGGGCAACCTTAGCCGGATTTCGTGGATTCGCACGACCCCTGAAGGCTGGGAAGAAGCGATCAAGCGGATGGTGCGCTTGAACGGAGTGACTTTGGAACCGGCCGACGCGCGGTTAATCGTGAAGTACCTGAGCACATCCCATGGATTGGCGCCGGAGGAAGCCAAGCCGGTGATGTATATGACCGAGCACCGCACTCAGGATGAGGTGATTCCGAACGAGTCGGTACGCTCTACGTGCAACACTTGCCATGCGCTGGGGCGAGTGTTCCAGTGGCATCGAACGCGGGAGGAGTGGTCTTTGCTGGCAGACACTCACTCCGCGCTGTATACCCAGGCGGAGGCGGCGTTCCGGCGCAACGGCGCCAGGGGTGGGGCGGCAACCGCTACTGCCGCCGGCCGCGGGCGAGGCGGCGCCGGTGGCGGAGGTGAAGGCGATGCGGCGGCGGCCAACGCAGCGGCGGCTACCCCGATATCGCTCGATACGACACTCGACTTCCTGGGTAAGAATTACGGGCTGCACACTCCCGAATGGGCGACTTGGCGGGCGCGGATGCGTGCGCCTAAGATCACTGGACGATGGCTCATCGCAGCCCACGTGTTGGGACGCGGCAAATACTACGGCGAATTGACCATTGCTCAAGGCGCCGCGGCGGACGAATTTACGACCACCGTAAAGTTGCAGCCGGTGGGCGGCGGGCCGGCAATCTCCCGGTCAGGGGCCGGGCTGGTCTATACGGGATATTCCTGGCGCGGCCGGTCGAAAGGCGCCACGCTTTCCGCGAATGCGGCGCCGGACGATCTGTCTCGCGAGATGCGCGAAGCGCTGTGGATTTCACCCGACCAAACCTGGGCGGAAGGGCGGTGGTTCTGGGGCGAGTATCAGGAATTCGGCGTGGACGTGAAGCTGCGAAGAGTCACTCCGGAGCCGGCATTGCTGACGCTGGACCGCTACTCGCTCAAGACCGGTTCGCAAGCGCAGCGTGTTCGGCTGATCGGCAGTAACCTGCCCGCGCAGGTGACGGCGGCCGATCTGGATTTCGGCTCGGGCCTGACGGTCAAGTCAATCGTCTCGCATACCGCCGGCGAAATTGTGGCGACCGTGGATGTGGCGGCGAACGCCGTGCCGGGCAAGCGCGATGTGGCGTTGGGCAACGCGGTTTTGGAAGGCGCACTGGCGGTATACGATAAAGTGGACTACATCAAGGTTCTGCCCGAGGCGTCGATGGCGCGCTTGGGCGGCGATGAACACTCCGTGCATCCCAGGGGTTATCAGCAGCTCGAAGTAATGGCGTACAATCGCGGTGAGGACAGCAAACTGCATACCACCGACGATGTGGAGTTGGGCCCGGTGGACGTAACCTGGTCGGTGGAAGAGTTCTACGCGGTATTCGGAGACGACGATAAGGAGTTCGTTGGAACTTTGAACAGCAGCGGCCTATTTACGCCCAGTCTCGACGGGCCGAATCCGCAGCGAAAGTTCAGCCGCAACAATTATGGCGATGTGTGGGTGGTTGCCACCGCCAAGAATGAAAAGGACAAGGATGGCAAGCCGCTAGTGGGCAAGTCATATCTGGTAGTGACCGTGCCGACTTATATCCGGTGGGACCAGCCGGAGGTATCGAAGTGACCCCTGCGCAAACCTGGGCGCCAACTCGTACTTACCGGCTCGGCGAATTTCACGCTTTTGAAGGCGGCGGCCGCCAGTTTCTCTATCTGGTCCCGGCGGGCGCAATATTTGAGCTGGACACGGCGGCGGCCACCGTGATCAGCCTGCTCTCGGAGGGCGCGGCCACGCCGGAAGAGCTGATGGAGAAGCTCACGCAACGCGACTTCGCCGCCGGCGATGCCGCGGAGCTGATCCAGGAGATGTATCTCGCGCGGGTCATCGTGGCGCGCGAGTCAACCAGTGACTCGACCGGTGTAAGCAGGGAGCCGGTCGAAACCCCTCCGGCGGACTTCCCGCTGCAAACCCTGGTGATGAATCTCACCAATCAATGCAACTTATCCTGCCAGTATTGCTATGAATTCGGCGAGGATAAAGTGGCCACGCCCGAAGGCAAGCCGAAGTTCATGGACCTTACGACGGCCAAGGCCTCGGTGGACTTCCTGCTGGAGCAATCGTCCGGCCGCAAGGCGGTTCACATCACTTTCTTCGGCGGGGAAACGCTGATGAACTTCCCGCTATTGAAGCAGGTGGTGACTTACGCGGGCCAGCGCGCGGCGGAGCAGGGACGCCACATCGACTTCAGTCTGACCACCAACGCGACGCTATTGACGCCCACGATTATCGAGTTTCTCTCGGAGAACAGCATCGGCGTGACCGTCAGTATGGACGGCCCAGCCGAGCTGCACGACAAGCTGCGCGTGTTCGCCAACGGCAAGGGGAGCTACGACATCATTGCGCCGCGGGTGAGAGCCCTGATTCAAGGCCACCGTACACGACCCATCACGGCGCGAGTGACGCTCACTAACGGCGTCACCGATGTGGTGAGAATCTTCCGCCACCTGAAGCAGGATCTTGGATTTCACGAAGTGGGGTTCGCCCCGGTAACTACCTCTCCCGACCGCCTGTACGCTATTAACGAGCGGGGCATGGACGGAGTGCTGGAACAGTTCCATATCCTGGCGGACGAGTATCTGGAATATGCGCTGCGCGGAGAGATGCACGGCTTCTCCAACGTCAGCGACACCATCGCGGAGTTATATCAGGGCGTGAATAAATCGCATCCGTGCGGCGCGGCTTTGGGTCTGTTGGGAGTGGGTCCGTCGGGAGATATCGCGCCCTGCCACCGCTTTGTGGATTCCGACACGCACTCGCTGGGCAATATCGCGACCGGCGTGGACCGGGAAAAGCAGGCGGACTTCCTGAATCGCGGCCACATCGGCAGCAAGTACGATTGCCACACCTGCTGGGCCCGTCCGCTGTGCGCGGGCGGGTGCCACCACGAGGCTTTTGTCCGCTATGGAGACACGGGTCATCCCAATCTGCATTATTGCGACTGGATTCGGGATTGGACCGACACTTGTTTACGGATTTACGGCGCGATCAGCGCAGGGAATCCCGGCTTCCTGGAACAATTCGCAGAAAGGAAAGCACTGAATTGAGACACTTGAAAGCAATCAACAAGAAGGCCCGGCGAATCGACGAGCTGGTTGTCAGAAATGCCACGCCGATGGCGGAAGATGTAGTGGCTTTGCAGAATCAGCCGATTCAGCAGCGCCCGCACGTGCCCATGGGATGCACGCTTTCGTTTTCACCGGGGTGGGAGGTGGATTCGGCTGGAGGGACGGCCGGACTTTGCCAGCCCGTCGAGCGCGATATCTACGACTGCTATGTGACCTGCTTCTGGCCGGCGCAGGTGCCCGATCATCTGAATAACTATCCGGACTGGGCCAGTAAGTGCGCTTCGGCGACAAAGGATTGGCGGAATCTGGATCTGGTTTTCCCATAAGTGGCGCGCGGCAAAAACCGCTCCCTGACGGTCGCGGCTCTGTAACTTCAGACAAGGACGACTATGAAGCACCTGATCGCGTTATTGAGTCTCTGGTGTGTTTCCGCGAGCGCGGGTACGCTATTCTGCGGCGCTTACCCGTATTGGGTCCTGGTGATCGACGAGGCCCAAGGCAAGGTTACCGATAAGATTCGCATGGAAACCGGCCTTCCAACAAGCGTACGCATCTCGCTCGATCACAAGACCATTTTTGTCACAACCAACGACCACAGCGGCGTCGAGGTGATCGACGTGGCGACCCGCAAGGTGACGAACCATTTCGTGCTGAACGACGCCACGCACAAGTTCCGCCTGAATGGCGGCGCGCCCGACCCGGATGGGAAACTGCTTTACACCACAACCACGCAAATCACCAAGCAGGCCGACCGGTACGAGATTGGCAAGCCCAAGTACACGATCGTCGATCTGGCGCAACAAAAGATCTCAAAGACAGTCGATCAGCCTGGCGCGGATGGCAGCGTGGACGCCGAAGGGGCCGCTGCCACAGGCGGCCGCGGAGGCGGAGGGGGCGGCCGCGGGGGCGGCGGCTTCGAGGTTTCGCCCGATGGGAAGTACCTTTACCAGTTCGGCGCTACAGTCACAGTCTTAAACTCCGCGGACTTCAGCGTGGTGGAGCGGATTCAGTTGGCGCAGCCCGAGGCTCCGGCGATGGAGAACCTGGGCTTGGGCGGACTGCTGGAAGCTATCAGCGACCCAGGGCAGCGAGTCTCGATTTTCAACTACTCGGACCCGATCGTACATAACCGGGTGTTCGGGTTGGCCCGGTTCGACTTGAACACGCGAAAATTCGCCTTCACGCCGATCGGTCCGGCTCCCGTGGCCATGACTGGTTTGCACGTTACGCCGGATAAGAAGTCGGCCTACACAGTAAGTACGAACGGCACGGGCGGGAACCGGCGCTGTGAGTTCTGGGGGCTGGACCTGACTACCAGCCGTCTCACGCGGACCGGTGAGTTTCCCTGCCGGTCGCGCTACAGTTTCGGAATGTCCGCGGATGGGAAGAAGCTGTATATATATGGCGCCGGCTTCGAAATCGACGTGTACGATGCGGTAACGTTCAAGCACGAAGCAACCTGGGATCTTGGCAACGATATGACGGGCGGGGGACTGGTGGTTCTGCCCTGAGATGCGGGGTAGGCAATCTTTGCCTGGCAATTGGGCCGGCAGCGGCCTTTCAGGCGTTTCTGGGTTCATGCGCGGGTTTTAGCTACCCGCAAGCGCCGGCTAAAAGCCGGCGGCAGCCAGGATTGGCTGCCCCACTTGAATAAGCGAGCTGAGAGAATTGGGTTCCCGAATTAGAGACTCCAGGCAAGTGAGTTCCCTTTTTCATATTTTGCCGGTTCTGTTTTTCTCCGTCCCGGCGTTGGCGCAAACGGCGCAAAACCCCGCGGCAGTGGGCCGCAGAGCACTCGATCTTCTGCTGGCTGAGAAATACACCGAGCTGAGCGGAATGCTGGCGCCTACCGCAAGGGACACGCTCACTCCGGCGTTCCTGCGAGGCCGGGCCGGAGTGGAGATAAAAGGCTTTGGCAAGTTGGGAGGCATCGGCGAACCGGTCATTGCCAGAGACGGCAGGAACACACTGGTAAGCTTCCCGGTGCAGTTTTCTAAAGTGAGCGTGAACATCCAGTTCACGCTGACCGACTCCGGTCAACTGGCCGGACTCTACTTCCGTCCCGCGAACGCGCCACTGCCGCCGGTTTGGCAGCGGCCCACTTACAGCAAGTCCGAATTATTTCGCGAGCGCGAAGCGACTGTCGGCGACGACGCCTGGAAACTGGGCGGAACCTTGTTGGTTCCCGTTGGCAAGCCGCCATTCCCCGCGTTGGTTCTGGTACATGGTCCCGGTCCCAGCGACCGCGATGAATCCATCTATTCGAACAAGATATTCGCGGATCTGGCAGAGGGCTTGGCCAGCCGCGGCCTGGCGGTGCTGCGATACGACAAGCGCACGAAAATCTACGGCGCAAAAATGAGCGAAATGGATTACACGGTGGAGCAGGAGACGGTGGAAGACGCGGCGAGGGCAGCGGCTCTGCTGCGCCATCAGCCCGAGATCGATGCGAACCGCATCTTTCTTCTGGGACATAGCCTCGGCGGTTACCTGGCTCCACGAATCGCGGCTCAGGATGGCAGACTGGCCGGTCTGGTGTTTCTGGCGGCGAATGCGCGGCCGGTGGAAGTCATGGCGTTGGAGCAGAATGAGTATGTCGCGAGTCTGGGCAACGGCCCTTCGCCGGAAGTTCAAAAGCGGCTTGCCGATCTGCGCGCGGAGGTGTTCAAAATAAGGAATCTGGCGCCAGGCAAGTCCAATCCCCCCGTGCTGATGGGCCTGCCGTTGGCTTACCTGCTGGACCTGAAGGGCTACGATCCGCTGGCGGCGGCGAAGCGCCTGGCGATTCCGATGCTCTTCCTGCAGGGAGAACGCGATTTCCAGGTAACCATGAAGGATTTCGATCTGTGGAAAGCGGCGCTGGGTGGACGCAGCAACGTTACGTTCCGAGCCTACCCCGCGTTGAACCACCTTTTCCTTGCTGGAGAGGGCAAGAGCTCGCCGGCCGAGTATCGAGTTGCCGGCAACTTCAGCGCCGAGGCGGTGGGTGACATTGCTAACTGGCTGCTGGCGCAGAAGCATTGAGCACTGACAAGGCATCGATAAGTATGGACTCGCATTTCGCAAAGACCGCTCTGTTAGAGACACACCCGCGGTTCGCTAATTGCTCGCCGGCGCCGGCGAGTCTTCAGCGCCTTTGGCGGGCCGCAGGCTCATGAACGCTCCCTTACGGTCGCGGCTCCGAACGGAGGGCGCCCCGTTGACAAGCGGTGTCACTCGGCGGCAATTGCTGGCCCTTGCCGCAGCTTGCATTCCCGCGTCCGCGGAAAACTTCCCGGCCGACATTACGCTGCGTATTGGCGAGATCAACACCGATCTGGGCCGCGGGCATTCCGTGAAGACTCTCGCCTACAACGGACAGACGCCAGGTCCCGTTCTGCGAATGACCGAGGGAACGCCAGTCACTATCGACGTGGTGAACGAAACGGCTCAGCCCGAGATGGTTCACTGGCACGGCTTCCATATTTCGCCCGAAGTGGACGGAGCGCACGAAGAGGGAACGCCGATGGTGCAGGGGCACGATCGCCGCAGGTATTCGTTCACTCCGCAACCCGCCGGAACGCGCTGGTATCACACGCATGCCATGGCGGGACACAACCTGCGCATCGGCAGTTACTCCGGCCAGTTCGGACTGGTGGTGGTGGCCCCGCGCAGCGATCCGGCACGCTATGACCTGGAGGCGCCGATCCTGCTTCACGAGTGGGAACCGTATTTCGCCTCGGGCATGGATATGGATGTCGATTACAAGCTCTTTTCCGTGAACGGGAAGATGCTCGGCGCGGGCGAGCCCATTCGCGTCAAGACTGGGCAGCGCGTGCTCTTCCGGATCGTGAATGCGAGCGCTACCATGCGGCATCGGCTCGCGCTGCCGGGCCATGTCTTCACGGTCATAGCCCTCGATGGGAATCCCGTTCCCACGGTGCAGAAGGTTCCAGTGCTCGATGTGTCTCCGGGCGAGCGCGTGGATGCCATCGTGGAGACGACCAGCCCCGGGGTGTGGATACTGGGCGAAGAAAACGACGCGCAGCGCGCGGCCGGCGCCGGCATTGTGATTGAGTATGCCGGCGCGCGCGGGCGTCCGCAATGGACTCCGCCGCCAAAGCATGTCTGGGACTACGCCGTATTTGGCGATCCGAAACCGCCCGTGGAACCCGAGACTCGACTCCCGCTGATCATCGAGCCGGGAAAGGACGGAAACCTGTGGGCGATCAACGGCAAGTCGTACCCGCAGACTGACCCGGTGTGGCTGCGGCCGGGAGTCAGGAACCGGTTAGTTTTCGATAACCGCAGCTCCATGGATCATCCGGTACATCTGCACCGGCACACGTTTGAGATAGTGCGCTACGCGGGGAAGCCGGTTTCGGGAGTGATGAAGGACGTAGTGCTGGTTCCGGCGCGGCAGACCGTGGAGGCGGACGTTCTGGCGAATAATCCCGGCCCCTCGCTATTCCACTGTCACCAGCAGTTCCACATGGATTTCGGATTCATGGCTCTGATGCGGTATTCGAGTTAGTTAGGGATCAATCGGCCCGGCTAACGGGGCGGGCATCCCGACGATCTCAGCATACTGAGCGCGGGGATTCCGTCCCATCACTCCAGCTTAAACACTCGCTGGAGCTCGGGTTCGCCGTACTGCGCCCGGCCGGTATACACGATCAAATTGTCTAAGATGCGGGCAGTGCCGGAGCTATGGGTATGACCGCAAAGTACAGTCATCGTCTTTCCGGGGCGGTCTCGCATAATGGCGGCGAGCCGGTCTCCGACGGCTCTGCACGCAAAGTGCGGCAGGTAGTCGCCGCCGGAAATGCGGCCTTCGTGCCAGCATGACTCGCGAAATGGCGGCACATGCGTAAGAACGACGACATGGTTCGAACCTGCAAGCGCTTCACATGCCCGCCGTTCCAGGAATTCAGCAGCCTGATCGCCCAACGCGTTGAGTTGCGCATAGCGTTCCCGCTTCTCTTGGCCGCGCAGTTCTGAGATGAGCAGGTAGTCGTTCAAGAGGACTTCGGAGCGGAAGAAATCGCCCAGGCGCCCGTCGGCCCATGAATCGTGCCCGGCCAAGGCGGTAGCCGCGGTTAGCGGGACGACTCCGCTTGCGGGAAGCCAGCGCAGCCAGCGGGACGCCGCCGCCTGGGCTGCAACAGCATCGCGAACCGCGGCGATGGATCCGCGATAGAAATCGTGATTGCCGAGTACGAAGTAAATAGGCATTTGCAGTTCGCGCTCGATCTCGGCAAGAAGCTGAGTCACCGAATCCGCCTCGCCAATGTCTCCACCGAGCAGAATTGCATCGAGATCCCGCTCGCGAAGCTGGGAGTAGAATGCGGTGCGCTTGCGGGGCGGTACAAAGTTCAGATGTAGGTCGGTTAGCCAGCCGATTCGCAAGTCAACCAGTATACGGCAAACAGCGTCGTTGCAAGGCGTCGTTGCAAGTTGTCGCCACTGTTGCGGTTCATTGGTGGCCGAACTCACCTGGAATAGCGCCGCCGTCCCGATCATGTTCGGATTCACAGGGTTCGGGTAGCCACATTCCGGCATATGATCGAGTCATGCTCCAATTCCGCCGTCAGGGCTTCTCGCACGCCACCGGCCGCCGCGAATTTCTCGCCACCGCGGGTGCGATTCTCTCGGGCGGTCTTCCCATCTTCGGCGACGAGGGGCCGAAGCAGATCCTGATCTTCCGGCACGCGGAAAAGAACGACGACAAATCGGACATCCACCTCAACGCCCGCGGCTATGCCCGCGCCGCCGCGCTGCCCACGCTGTTTCCATCGCGCTTCGACACGCCGGAATTTCTATTCGCTTCGAAAGAGTCGGCGCACAGCAACCGGCCCTTGGAAACGATAACGCCTCTTGCCAGGGCGCTGCGGTTGAAGATCGACAACACCTTCACCAATGAAGATTACGCGGGGCTGGCGAGGCACGTGCTCGGGAAGCCGGTCCACGCCGGCAAGACGGTGCTGATCTGCTGGCATCACGGCAACATCCCCGCGCTGGCCCGCGCTCTTGGCATCAAGGACGCGCCCACGCCTTGGCCGGAAATGCAGTTCGACCGTGTTTGGCGCATCACCTTCGCGGATGGCGTGGCGGCGTTGACCGATTTGCCGCAGCGCCTGCTTCCGGGCGATTCGTAGAGGGAACGAGGTGCGGCGCCGTGGCGTTATGCATGGCGGCGCCTGGCGTCATTCATACCGTAATGCGGCCCGCGGGTCGATTTTCGACGCTCTCCTGCTGGGCCACCAGACCGCAGCCAGCAGCAGCAGAATCCCCGCCGCCACGGCTGCAAACGTCGCCACATCGAGCGAACCATCGAAGTTCGATAGGTTGGACGGCGATGGGAGCGGTTGGTTAGTTCCCGTTATAGGCCCCAACGAGAATCTGGTTCTCGTTGTGTTCGCAAGTGGAACTCCACATTTCGCGAGGGTTCCGCGAAAGGGCACTGGATAACGCTTGAAGAGCACCGTCAACGGCGCCTTGAGTTGCACGCGGCGCTGGACGAGTGGTAGCGGATCGGTCCGATCGCACCCGTGCCCGGTAAGCTCGGCGCCGCAACGGCTCAATCTTGGCAAGTTGGTGCTTAAACGTTGTCGGGATTTCCTGGCTCGGCCGCGAAATCCCGCTCCCTCACGGTCGCGGCTCTGTCTCGGCTGCGTGCGTCTGCAAATAGTTACGGAGCCGCGACCGTACTACGGGATGGACGTTTCCTCGTCAGGCTGGAAACAATTGTTACATCACGGTGACGCTCAGAAGTTTGTATGCTAATGGAACATCGGCAGCCGGCATCGCGTATGGCTTCGGAAGGAGACTCCGTGAACGCAAGATTTTTTGGCCCGGCTGTCGAAAATGCGCGGTGTCGAACGATATCACTGTGACGGAATCGCGAGAAGAGAGGTACGGTCATGACTGGGACAAACGCAGAACAATTGGATTTACTCGGAGCTGTCGGAATCTTTTGGCGCGACGTGAAGTACGCCGTCCGCTCGCTAGCCAAAGCTAAGGGGCTTACCATTACAGTGGTCCTGACGCTGGCGCTCGGAATCGGCGCCAATGCCGCTATCTTCACCCTGGTCCGCGGGGTCCTGTTGCGGCCGCTGGTGAATCGCGACGAAAACCGGCTGATTTACATCCGGCAGAGCGCGCGGGGCGTGGGCACGGAGGATGCCGCGTTTTCCGTGCCGGAAATTCAGGACCTGCGGCAGCGCATCAAATCGGTGAGCGAGATCGGCGATTTCTCCACGATCGGCTTCACCATGAACGGGCTGGGCGAGCCGCGCGAGGTGCAGGCGGGGGTCGTCGGCGGCAGCTACTTCGACGTGATGGGTCTGCATCCGGTGCTTGGACGGCTGCTCGATATGCGGGACGACGGCCCGGCCGCCGCCGGCGCCGTGGTTCTGACGTATCGCTTCTGGACCACCGTGCTGAAGAGCGACCCGTCGGTGCTGGGAAAAGTCGTCAGGCTGGAATCGTTCGGACCGCGTACCGCGACCGTCGTCGGGGTGCTCGAACCATCCATCCCGTATCCCGCCGAGACCGAGATCATCGCCAACGTGGTGACCAGTCCTCACCACCTGTCGGCGACGATGGTGACGGGCCGGATCCATCGCATGACCGAGCTGTTTGGCCGGCTGGCCCCCGGCGCGACGCTGGAGCAGGCCCGCACCGAGCTGAGCGTGGCGCACGGCGCCATGATGAAGCAGAATCCCGAGGCGTATCCCGCCAAGGCGGATTTCCGCATTGACGCGGCGCTTCTGCGCGACCAGATTACATCCAAAGCCAGGACCGTGCTTTGGGTGCTGCTGGCCGCGTCGGGATTGGTCTTCATCATCGCCTGTTCCAACGTGGCCAACCTGATTTTGGCGCGGACGATTCGCCGCGAAGGTGAGCTGGTGGTGCGGGCGGCGCTGGGCGCCAGCACCGCGGCGCTGCGGCGCGTCCTGCTGGCGGAAAGCCTTCTGCTCTGCGGCGCGGGAGCGGCGCTGGGCGTGCTGAGCGCGCGGCCCATGGTGGCGATTCTGGCGCGGTACGCATCCCGGTTCTCGGTCCGCGCGCTCGATTTGACGGTCGACTCCAGCATGCTGTGGGTGGCCGCCGGACTGGCGCTGGCCGCGGCGGTGCTGCTGGCGTTTGTGCCGCGCCTGCCGTCCGGCGACGGGCCGAACGGAATCAGCCTGTCGAATGGGAGCGTGCGGGTGACCGGCGGCGGGACGCGGCGTCTGCGGGCTTTCGCGGTTACCCAGATCGCCGCTTCCTTTGTCCTGCTGGCGGGCGCCGCCATGCTGCTCACGACGCTGCTCGCGCTTCAGGCGGTCCAGACCGGCATCGACACGCGCCGCGTGCTCGCGATCAACGTGCCCGTACTCTCGTATGGGCGGACGGAAGGCCAGGTGGTGGACTTCTACAAAGAGGCGATGCGGAAAGTACACGAGTTGCCGGGCGTGGACGGCGTCGCTTTAGGCATGCTCACGCCGTGGCGCGAAGGAGGCAACTTCGGCCCCGGCTTCCAATTCACGGCCGAAGGTTACGTTCGCCCGACGGCGGATGACGATCCGCGCGGCCAATTCCGCATCGTGTCGCCCGGATTTTTCGCCTCGCTCGGCGTGCCGATGATCGCCGGCCGCGATTTCAACGATATCGACCGCAAAGACAGCGAGCCGGTGACTATCATCAGCCAAAGCGTGGCGCGGCGGATGTTTCCGAACCAGGAGGCGCTCAATCGGCGTCTCACCTTGACGGATCCGATCATGAAATTTATCGGCATGAAGCCGACGCCGATGCGCATCGTCGGAATTGCCGCGGACATCGACGATAATCACCTGGTTCCGCAGCCGACCCTGACTGTGTATACCCCGTTCGGACAGGGACCGCTTTTCGGAGGGCGCCTCTTCGTCCACGTTCGAGGGGATCCGTATGCTCTGATCAACCCGATCACGCGGACCATCCGCAACCTCTCGGTGGACCAGCCGGTGGAGCGCGCCGCTACGCTGGAAGATGTCCGCGCGGAGGTGCTGACGCCGGATCGGTTGAACGCCATGGTTTTCGGCGGTTTCGCCCTGGTGGCGCTGACAATCGCGGTGATCGGCGTGGCGGGCGTACTGGCATTTTCGGTGAGCGCGCGGACGCGCGAATTCGGCATCCGGCTGGCGATCGGGTCGCAGCCGCGGCATCTGCTCGGGCGGGTGATCGCGGAGGGCACGGCGATCACGGCTATGGGGATTGGCGCCGGATTGGCGTGCGGGCTCGCGCTACAGCGACTGGCCGGCAGTTATTTCGAGACTGTGCGAATGCCGGGGGCGTGGGTCATGGTTGGGGCGGCGGGCGTATTGCTGGCAGCGGCCGTGATTGCGTCCGCATGGCCGGCGATGCGAGCCGCGCGCGTGGATGTGATTCAAGCTCTACGCGCGGACTAGTACAGTGACCGCGTTTTGAACTTTTGCCGGCGGACACGCCCTCACAGGCGTGGCTCTTCGTTCCACGTCGGGAGTTTCTACATTCCGATCAAGCCGGATGTAAGGTGGTGTGAGGCGGGACATCGTTTTTTGTCGTCTGTTACCGAGGGCCTTCGGCCCGCGAAATTTCATGAAAAACCCCGTGGCGCTCAGGGAATTTCCCGATATGCGAGGTGGTTTTTCGACCCTGTCGAGCGGCCTGACTTAGCGAAAGATGACAGACCACACAAGGCGATGGTCTGTCCTACCAAGCAGCCGGTGAAATGCGCCCGCATCCGGACGTTGCGAGCAACCCATCCCATCCGCTGGGGCTGATCGTGGATAATTGGGGATATGAAGCGGATGGCGGTTTGGCTGTGTCTCGCAGCCGGACTCCGCGGGCAACCCGCCGCAGTTCCCTGGAGCGGTTACGCGCACGACCCGCAACACACCGGGCTTTCCACCGTTGGCGCGCAGCGGCTGGAGCAGATCAAGTGGACCACCCCGGTCGACCTGGTACTGCAGGGCGCCTCGGGCCCCTTATATATTCACTACGGATCGCCTCTGGTGACGGCGGGAAATACGGTGCTGGTTCCGGTGCGGACCAGCACGTCGAACACTTACCGTGTGGAAGCGCATAGCGGGGCGAACGGAACGCTTCTCTACACGCTCACCAGCGATTTTACTCCGCCTCCCCACAACTGGATTCCCAGTTATGGCCCGGCGCTGAGCCAGGGCACGCGGCTGTATTATCCCGGCGCGGGAGGCACCGTCTACTATCGCGACCAGCCGGATTCCGCCAGCGGACCCTCCGGCCAAATCGCTTTCTACGGCAACGCCCTTTATGCCGCCAACCAGGCGGCCTTTGCCGGCAGCGTCATGATCTCAACGCCGATTACCGCCGACGCCAACGGCAACATCTACTTTGGATTCGACGTGGTGGGATCGAACCCCGCCGGTCTGACGAGCGGCCTGGCGCGGATCGGCGCCGACGGGTCGGGATCGTGGATCGGCGCCTCCGCCGCGGCCCAGGGCGATCCTTCGATCGTCGAAGTGGCCATGAATTGCGCGCCCGCCGTCAGCAACGACGGCAGCACCCTGTACTTCGGCGTTTCCAATGGGGGCGGTTACCTGGTTTCGGTCAACAGCACGACCCTGGCGCCCATTGCGCGCATCCGCCTGAAGGACCCCGAGACCGGGCTCGACGCGCTGGTGATGGACGACAGCTCGGCCTCCCCTACCGTGGGTCCGGACGGCGACGTCTACTACGGCGTTTTCGAATCGACGTGCTGCACCAATGACGACCGCGGCTGGCTGCTGCATTTCGACGCCGCGCTGGCGAACATCAAGACTCCCGGCGCCTTCGGTTGGGACACGACGGCTTCGGTAGTGCCGGCCAGCCTGGTTCCCTCATATCACGGCGCTTCCTCTTATCTGCTCTTCACCAAGTACAACAACTACCTGGGAGTGGGACCCGGCGGGAACGGCCATAACAAAATTGCCGTGCTGGATCCGAACGGCACGGAGATCGACCCGATTACGGGCGCCACGGTCATGCTGGAAGCGATCACGATTTTGGGGCCCACGCTCGACCCTGCGGGCAACACCAACGGAAGCGTGCGCGAGTGGTGCATCAATAGCGCCGCCATCGACCCGTTCGCCGCCTCGGCCATCGCCAACAGCGAGGATGGCGTAGTCTACCGTTGGGATTTCGCCAGCAACTCATTCACCCAACAGGTACGCTTGACCGCGGGCGTAGGCGAGGCTTACACCCCCACGGCTATCGGCGCCGATGGTACGGCCTACGCCATCAACGACGCCGGCCTTTTTGCGGTGGGCCAGGCATCCAGCCCGACCATTACGGCGAGCCACTCCGGCAGTTTCATCGAGGGACAGAGCGGGGCCGTCTACACGCTGACCGTGACCAACAGCGGATCGGGCACGACCAATGGAAGCGTCACGGTGATCGATACGTTGCCGGCGAGTCTGACCGCCACGTCGATCGCCGGCCCCGGATGGGCTTGCACGCAGCCCGCCGGACCATGCACGCGAAGCGACGCGCTGCCGACAGGCGCCAGTTACCCCGCAATCACGCTCACCGTGAACGTGGCGGCGAATGCCCCGTCCACGGCGACTAATACGGCTACGGTATCGAGCGACGGCGCCGTCAACTCAGTGAACGCCACGGCCAGCGATGTGACGAACATCCTCACTCCGCAGCCGGTTCTGAGCATCGCGAAGATGCACAGCGGGAACTTCACCCAGGGGCAGAACGGGGCGACTTACAGTGTCACGGTGTCGGACACGGCCGGTGCGGGCCCGACCAGCGGGCCGGTCACCATGACAGAGACGGCGCCTCAGGGGATGGCCCTGGCCGGGATGTCCGGTTCGGGATGGACGTGCCCAGGCGGCGGAAACACCTGCACACGCAGCGACGCGCTGGCAGGGGGAGCGAGCTACCCAACGATCACGGTGACGGTCAACGTGGCGGCCATGGCTGCTTCGCCGCAAGTGAACTCGGTGAGCGTGTCGGGCGGCGGATCGGCGACGGCTAGCGCTACGGACAGCACGATCGTTCAGCCGCCGCCGAGCGCGGTATCGGTCACGCCGAGCAGCGGGACCGGAGCGCAGCAGACCTTCGCTTTAAATTACGCCGATCCGAGCGGGGCTACGGACCTGGCAGATGTGTGGGTGTGGTTCACCGCGAATTTCAACACGGTGTCGTCGGCCAATTCCTGCATTGCCTACTACGCCAGGGCCACGAACCTGATATTCCTGCTCAACGACGCCGGCACGGCTTATACCTCCGCGGCGCCTGGGGCCGCGGTGACGCTGAGCAACAGTCAGTGCTCCGTGAATGCGGCGGCGGCAAGCGTGACCGCGTCGGGGACGAATCTGATTTTGAACCTGCCGGTGACGTTCGCGGCAGCGTACGCCGGGGCGAAGAGCATCTACATGTTTGCGTCGGGGTCGAGCGCGAACAGCGGATGGCAGGCGATGGGAACTTGGACTGTGCCTGGCGCCGTCGCAACGGTGAGTGCGGTGTCGGTGACGCCCAGCAGCGGGTCGGGAGCGCAGCAGACGTTCGCGCTAGAGTACGCCGATTCGCTGGGGGCCACGGACCTGACGACGGTGTGGGTCTGGTTCACCGCGAATTTCAATACGGTGTCGTCGGCCAATTCCTGCCTGCTTTACTACGCCAGGGCCACGAACCTATTATTCCTGCTCAATGACGCCGGCACGGCTTATTCCTCCGTCACTCCTGGAGTGTTTACGACTGGCGCGGCACTGACGCTGAGCAACAGTCAGTGCTCCGTGAACGCGTCGGCGGCGAGCGTCACGCCGTCTGGGACGAATCTGACCGTGAACCTGCTAATGACGTTTACCGCGGCGTACGCCGGAACCAAGAGTATCTACATGTTTGCGGCCGGGTCGAGCGCCAACAGCGGATGGCAGTCGCTGGGAAGTTGGACTGTGCCTGCGGGATCGGCGCCGGCGCCAGTGTCAGTGACGCCCAACGGCGCTTCGGGCGCCAGCCAGACGTTCGCGTTAGAGTACGCCGATCCGCTGGGGGCCACGGACCTGTCGGCGGTGTGGGTCTGGTTCACATCGACTTTCAATACGGTGTCGTCCGCCAATTCCTGCATTGCCTACTACGCCAGGGCTACCAACCAGATACTCCTGATCAACGACGCGGGCACGGCTTATTCTTCCGCGACGCCTGATTCGCCAGTGACGCTGAGCAACAGTAATTGCTCCATCAATGCAGCGGCGGCGAGCGTCACGTTGTCGGGGACGGACCTTACAGTGAACCTGCCGGTGACGTTCGCAGCGGGGTTCGCCGGAGCGAAGAGCATCTTCATGTTTGCGTTGGGGTCGAGCGCCAATAGCGGGTGGCAGTCGATGGGAACTTGGACTGTGCCTTTGTCATCGGCGCCAGTGCCGGTATCGGTGACGCCGGGCAGCGGGTCGGGCGCCAGCCAGACGTTTGCGTTCCTGTACGCCGACGCGCTTGGGTCCACGGACCTAACGAACGTGTGGGTCTGGTTCACCTCGACTTTCAATACGGTCTCATCCGCCAATTCCTGCATTGCCTACTACGCGAGTGCTACCAACCAGATAAACCTGATCAACGACGCCGGTACGGCTATTCTGTCGTCCGCGACTCCCGGGGCGGCAGTGACGCTGAGCAACAGTCAGTGCTCGATCAACATGGCGACGGCGAGCATCGTGACGTCGGGGATGAATCTGACGGTGAACCTGCCGGTGACGTTCACGGGGGCGTACGCCGGAGCGAAGGGCATCTTCATGTATGCGTCGGGGTTGAGCGCCAACAGCGGATGGCAGTCGATGGGTACTTGGACTGTGCCGTAAGCTTGTTGGACAAGCCGTCGCACACGGGGAACGCATCAAATCCCCAAGAAGCTCAGTTTATGGCCCCAAACCCGTATTTCCTTCGCGCCAGGAAGCCCCGGGATCCATCGGCGGAGCCCTCCGAGGGGTGTTGGAGGCGGGCGATTTAGCGTACCTGGGACGCGAAGCCGCGTGCCTGGGACTATACTGGAATTTTGAGACCACCGATTGCCGCGCCATTGCCCACCGGCGCTTCTACAACAATTCGCTTCTACGACGCCGCCATCGGCAAGAAGGCTGTGATGGCGGTCACTGGCATCGTCCTGTTCGGATATGTGCTGGGACACATGGTGGGGAACCTGCAGATTTTTGCGCCCGATCGCGATCAGATCAATCATTACGCGGCGTTTCTGCACAGTCCCGCGAATGTTGCGCCGCTGTGGCTCATTCGCGCGATTTTGCTCGCGGCAGTGGTGCTGCACATCGTTGCGGCTCTCCAGCTCACGAAGCTAAAGAGCGACGCACGGCCGCGGGGATACTGCAGCTTGTCGATCTCGCGGCGGTGTAGCGGCAGCTTGCGGTTGCGCACTGGGGGTGGTTTTCGCGGTTGCGTGCGAATACTGGCTGATGCGGAAGTTGATCATCCACGCTTCGTTGCCCAGCACGCTGCGCCTGCTCATTGCGACGTGGGCGTTGCCTGGGAGCAAAGATTTCTTCAGGGCACACCCAAAACACGCCAGGATTTGGTAAACTCAAAACGCTAGGATCGTCAAGTATTTTGGTAATGCAAGAGGTTTGACAAATGGCTGATGAGAAACAACAAACAAGCCGCGCAAACGCCAAGAACGTCTATGCGCGCATCCCAGAACTTGAGAACCATTGGCTCGAAGTGGCTGTTGCCAAAGCGGGGACATCGAAGCCGAAAGCGATTGTCGAAGGCATCCAACTCTGGTTATTCGGTGCAGACACGGCAATCCGTCAAACCCTCCTCGATCACTGGTCCAAACCGCCCGCCGCTATCGTCTCACTTTTTGCCGACAAACTCTTGGGGCCGCATTACGATGGGTCCAGAAGTTGGGCGTCGGACACGGTTTCGATAACGGTTTCGAAGAACGCGTATGACCAGTTGAAAAAGGTGGACAAAGAACCCACGAAAGCGGCGGAACATGTCGTGGATTACTACTGCATGGATCGATTAAAAGGTCTGGGTCCAGACGCTAGTAACGACCTTGAATCTTACGAACCTGCCGTGGAAAATATCGTGACCGTCTACGCGTGCCTCCCAGAAATTCTGGACGTAGTCTTCAACGTAGCCGTCGCTCGCGCGAGGACGTCAAAGCCGAAAGCGATTATCGAGGCCGTCCTACTCTGGTTACACAATCGAAATGAGGTTACGCTGACAGTTTCGAGGTCGACCTACTACGACCTGAACAGGCAAGCCCGCATCTTCGCGGAGAAATCGCCAAGAATAGACGTAATGCTCCCGGACTTCCTGGATGAAGTGGTGCATTTCTACACCGCTGAAACAGACGAAACCTATGTGGATAGAATGCAATGGGCGCCCGACGATTTTCACTTTCGACCGGGAGTTTTTCCAGTCAGTGAACGACCTGTTAGTGAAGATCCAAAGGCCTCTGAACCCGAAGATCAGGAATTACCCGAAACGACGCCTTTAAGCGCGATAACGCTGAAAACACTTAAGGCCGTCGTCAAGGCCGCCGTCGCGGAAGCCATCGCGCAGTTCCAACCGCAAAGTGTTAGTGTCCCTGCCGCCGCAGATCCCCTGGACTCCCCTGCACCCAGTACTAAGACGAGCCGGAAGAACTAGCTGGACCCCAATCCACTCACCTTCGGCAACCGTAAGCGTGGACACGGGCTGAGCAGCCATGTGATTATTCCCGTTTCCCTTTCGGAGCGTTCCCGTGTGCTCGACCCCTTCTGGACGCTCATTGGTTCGCAACCTCTCTTCGGGTTCCGACACATATCGAGCGTACCGGAAAGGCCCCCTCTCGCTGCGGCACAGTCAAAGGTTTAGTTGCGAGGGGGGAGCGAACCGGGAGGGTGTCGGAGACACTCGCCATTCTGCTCCGGTTAATATGCCATCCCCCAGTCATCGGCCATCAATTAATTCCATCGCCAGATTATTGCATTTTAGCATTGCATTTTGGCATTTAGTATGATACGGTACAAGTATGATACTGTACAAAACGGTACGGGGGAAATGTCAAAAGGAAATCCAGGCTTTTACCGTAGCCTGCAACGAGATCAAAAAGAGGTTCGTTCTTCCGGCCGGGCTGATGGCCCGGAGTCTGTCGCCATCACCTGGAGCTTCAATCAGCAAGGTACCCATGGTCCGCGGCGACAAAAGGAGGCATAGCCTCATGGTCAAGTCGCAATTATTGCGAACAGTGCTTACGTTCGCGATCCTAGGCACTGCGCTACCGGCTGGTCTCGTGGCCGCTAGCCCAGCTCGGCCGCTCAAGGTACAGCGGTATCGGAGTCTGGCGAATCACACCCACTTGTTCACAACTGATAGCGAGTTGCGCCAGCGACTGCCGGCGTCGTTCGCCGAGGAGACGGTTCCCGAGGACGTCGGTTCTAGCCCGTTGTTTTACCTGTCAACAGAGCCGTATGGCACGATGGTGCGTATATATCAATTTCACGCCGCAGACGAATCGATGCGGTTTGCCGCCAGCGAGTTTGAGAGGGTCCTACTTCGGAATAGCGGTTTACAAGAAGTCCAGCAGGCGGTATACGTCTATCCCCACGCGGTGGAGGGCGCGTCCGAGATCTTTCGGCTTGCCAACCCGCAAAACGGTGACATGCTCTATACAACCAGCTCCGAGGAGCGAGACTACTACCTCAAGCAGGGCTGGCGACAGCAGCCGTCGCTCGGCTTCACGCAAGCCACGTCCTCTTCCGGCACTGGAATACTGCTCAGGACCACTGTGAAGTTGGACGACGGCGACCTGAGCCTCCTATCCTACCCCGTCACGAAGGACGTTAAGCTCGTCTTCAATGCCACAAATCCGAAACTTGCCGCTCTGACGCCCGGCGCCATTCTTTACTCGGAGAAGAACAGTCGACTACCTCTCGGCCTAGTAGCTATGGTAAAGTCTGTGTCGATTGGCTTTCTGGGTATGATGGAGATCGAAACTGCCCCGGCAAGGCTCGCCGATGCGTTCGAGGAATTCCATATCTTCATTGATAACCGACCGCTCCGATTTCTACCGAGCGATTCCGGGGCCCCCCAGCCAACCGCGCTCGGGACGCCGACTCGTCAGCCTCGGTCCGAAACCATCACGCCGGATTCGGTGGTCCGGCTGCTACGGCCCGACTACTTGGAAGAGGCCGCGCTTCGAGGAGCCGCGCAGGCCACCACTCAGGGCACTTGGACGACGACGTTAACGTATGACAAGAAGCTAGTGGACACCGCCTGTTGTGCCGTCAGCGTGACAGGCGAGCTAGCCCTTTCTGTAATGGGTGAAATAAACACGAGCTACTCATTGTTCCCTCCAAGCTATGCCGGGGAGGTCCTCTTTACACCAGTCCTGACTGGCAGCGCTTCTGCGACGGCGAGCCTGACGGTCGGGCTCTCACAGGACGACATTTCACTGTTGCCAGACCCCATCACCGCAACATTCATCGTAGGGGGTATTCCGGTGGCCGCTTCAGTGGACCTATTGGCGGGCTTTGGCATCACAGGCAGCGTTTCGGAAACGATCAGCACCCAAGTAACATTGCGGGCGACAGGGGGCTTTAGCTTCGACCTCGCCGCCCTTTCGGCATCGCCAATCGCGTGCCCCAATCCTTGTCCTGGTGGATTCAGTTGTGGCTCCAGCTACTCCGGCGGAGCGACTTGCTCGGTGATGGCTTCCGGCAGCGCGAGTTTCACCACCGACAATAGCGCCTACGTGTACGTGAAGCCAACGGTGGGCTTGGGCCCGGGCCTTAGTGCCTTTGGTTTCAGTGTTGACGCGGAGGCAACGCTCGACGCCAAGTTCCAACTAGAGGCGAAGATCGAGCCCCCTAATCTCAATGTTTATGCCGAACTGATACCGGAGGTACAAGCAGACCTGACGTCTGGACCCTGGACCTGGACACCTGTCGTAGTGGATTTGGATGAATACAGCACTAGGATCTGGCAGATTGCCTTAGGCTCGACTGCTGCCGTCAGCGTTCAGGCCAATCCCTCGAACGGCGGTTCAGTGAACGGCGGTGGCACCTTTCCAGTCAATTCACAACGGCAGATTTCGGCCACACCCTACAGCGGCTTCCAGTTCACGGGCTGGAACGATGGAAACACGCAGAATCCCCGGACCGTTACAGTTCCGTCGGGCGGCGCATCCTACACAGCAAATTTCCAGGGAACACTTGTGACACCCGCGCCGCCAGGCGCCCTCTCTCCTGGAGCCTCGACTGACTCTAGCTTTCCCATCGGCACCACAACTCCCACATCCACGTGGAGTGCGTCGCCGGGAGCTGACCGTTACGGCCTTTACATAAGCAAATACCCATACGGAAGTAGCAACTTAGTGTATGTGAACGAATCGATCTCCGGATCGCAAACATCGTTCCCCGTACCTCCCGCCTCCCTGGCCGATGGCGGTTCGTACCGGTGGAATATGTCAGCACACAATAGCGCCGGCTGGGGCTCGGTTTCAAACACGCTGTACTTCCAAGTGTCTTTGCCGTCCCCGATCGAGACCATTTCCACGCCCGCGCTGGGCGGTCCGACTGCCGGCTCCGTTGGCGCGAACTATACTTTCAGTGTCACAACCAGCGCAGTCTCAAACTTGGGCCACGCCATTCAATACCAATTCGATTGGGGGAATGGCACTACCTCCGGCTGGCTGGCGGTCGGGATCACTTCCGCATCCACCTCCTGGGCCGCCGCCGGAACTTACTCCGCTCGAGTAGAGGCTAGGTCTGCCACCAACACGACCGTTCTATCGAATCCCTCTTCGGTTTTGCTCGTCTATATTACCGGCACGCCGTCCGAGACTATCAGTGTGCCGGGCACGCCGTCGGGAACTACAAACGGATTCACCGCCGTCGCCTACAGCTACAGTACCAGTGGCGCATCGTCGAGCGTCGGTCACCCGCTGCAGTATCAATTCAGTTTCGGAAATGGCGATGTGACTCCTTGGATGTCTCCCGGCGCGGCCGCGAATGAGGCATGGTTCACACCTGGGGTGTACGCTGTGACGGTCAAGGCCCGCTGCGCCATCGATAATCAGGTAGTCTCCCAATCATCTGCAGTGCTTAATGTGACGATCGCCAACGCCACATCGCAGGAAACTATTTCAACCATCAACCCTCCCACTGGAGAGAGTGTTGTAACGACGGGAGCAGGATACCGCTATTACTATGCGGGCGGGGGAGTATCGAGCCTGGGCCATGCCGTCCAGTACCAATTCTATTGGGGTGATGGCACTTCGTCCGGATGGCTGCCAGCGGGGACGCAGTTCGCCGACAAGACCTGGACGAGCCAAGGCAATGTCAGCGTGACCATTCAAGCGCGATGCAGCATCCACACAAGCATCCTTTCAGCGGTTTCAACCTCATTTCCGGTTTCCGTCACGAGCCCTTCTGGCAGCGTGCAGACATTGGCAGGCGGACTCAGTAGTCCCCTCTCCCTAGCCGTGGATACGAGCCGCGTCTACTGGACGGACAGCGGCAGCGGGCGAATCCTGAGTATTCCAAGCGACGGCTCGACGAACAGCCCGACAGTACTGGCATCGGGAATGGTCGAACCATCCGGAATAGCGGTGGACAACAGCAGCGTCTACTTCAGTGAAGGGGCCACCAACAGTTCCACGATTCGCAGTGTGCCAAAGGGAGGGGGGACCGTTTCGACCATCCAATCGGGCTTGACTTCTGTTTTCCGGATTGCCACCGACGTCAACAATCTCTATTGGACCGATCCCGTTGGGGGCACCATCCGTTCCGTGCCAAAAAGCGGCGGGGCTTCAACCATCCTTGCAAGTGACCCGGGCAATGCGCCCTCTGGGATCGCGGTGGATTCGGTCAATGTCTACTGGACGCAAATGGTCAAGCCCGGAAACGTAATGAAGGTACCGATAGCCGGAGGAACCCCAGCCTATATCGATTATGGTACGAATACGCCTGGCGTGGCAACTGACGGAACCTTTGTTTACTGGACTCAATACGCCTTCGCGGACGGGCAGATAAAGGCGAACTATGTCGGCCAGGGTGGGCAGGAATCGATCCTGGTCGACAATTTGAACGCTCCTTACGACCTGGCGATAGATTCCTCCAGTGTCTTCTGGGTGGAGGAGACCCTGGGTAATGTCAAACAGGTCTCAATAGCGGGAGGAACGCCCGTGACACTGGCTTCCGGTCTCGCCAATCCCCAAGCGATCGCAGTGGACTCCTCCAGCGTCTACTGGTTGGAATACAATTACGGCACGGCAGGCGGCGGCGTTCTCCGCAAAGCGCCAAAGCAGGCTCCGGCGCCAGTGGCCCATGTGACCGTCCAAACCACCGTGCCCGGTATCGTCTGCGTTGTCGATGGCAACACCTACCAGAATAGCCCCCAATCGTTCGACTGGGTTCCTGGCTCGACTCACACCCTGAACTCTAGCCCGACCCAGTTTCGCCCGTCCGGAGGGCAGTATCAATTTACAAGTTGGAGCGATGGCGGGACCGTTTCGCATACGGTGTCTCCGTCGGTAGACACAACCTATACGGCCGTTTATGCGACGCAGTTTAGTTTGGCTGTTCTCGCTTACGGCCAAGGATCTGTTACTGCCGCTACGGGCTACACGAACCAAGGGCAGCCGGTGGCTATCTCCGCTACGCCGAATACCGGTTACACTTTCGTCGGGTGGGAAGGCTCGGGGATCGGGTCATACTCGGGGCCCTTGAACAACGTCAATGTGACGATGGACGACCAGATCGTCCAGACCGCCAATTTCAGCGAGTGTTCTTACGCCCTCGCGTCGAGCAGCCAGGCTTTCCTCGTTGCCGGTGGAATCGCGTCGGTTTCCTTGACAGTGCTCCCGGGATGTCCGTGGCAGGCTGCCAGTAATGTCCCATGGATTGGAATCTCATCTGGTGGAACGGGTAACGGATCTGGTTCGGTTACATACTCCGTGGCGACCAACAGTTCGGGAGCCCCGCAAACCGGCACGCTGACCATTGCTGGTCTGACTTTCACTGTCACTCAATCTTCTGCTTCAACGTGTTCTTATTCCGCTACGTTAAACAGCTCACTCTTCTCCCCAACAGGAGGGCTGGCTGTCGGCTCGGTAGCGGCATCGTATCCCTGTTCGTGGACTGCATCTTCTGCTGTCAGTTGGATTAGTATCCAGAATGGTTCAACGGGCTCTGCAAATGGGCCGTTCAGTTACTTGGTTATGCCCAACGTTACAGGCGCCACCCGCCTTGGGACCATAACTCTTGCAGGGCAATTCTTTACGATAACGCAATCCGGGACAGGTATTGCCGGGCCTCTTCAGTTTCAGCCATTCCATGACTTTGCCGGCCCATCAGGCTTCAAGACGGCCCTCGGAATGGATGGGTCGGTGTTTGTAGCGTCGCCAATCGCGACTGGGGGGCTGCAACTTGCAAAGAGCGTCGATGGCGGTGCGACCTTCAACCCCCCGGCGCTGATAACCGACGCCAACGCGAGGTCTTTTGACATTTCAGTCGATTCGGCGAATGTCGTGCATATTGCCTGGTGGGGCAACGGCGGATCAGATATTTATTATGCGCGCAGTACCGATGGCGGTGCCAGCTTCGGTCCTCCTCTGATCGTGCGGACTGGATCTCCTTATGGCGGATACACCAACACCAACTCGGCAAATCCTAAGATCGCTTCGGACGGCTTGGGAAACGTCTATGTGGCCTATCCTGGTGTGGCGAAGGACGCCAGCGGAAACAATCATGGAAGCCCAATTTGGATATCCAGAAGCACAGACGGTGGTACGACTTTCCAGCCGGAGTTTTATGCTAATGTGCCTGACGGGAACGTCTACGCCGTCAACCAGCTCATTGCTCGCGATGGCTCCTTATTCGTGCTGGAGTATGATTCGAGCAACGATGATATTTATTTTTATAGCACAACCTCCTCTACATACTCCCACACAATAATCCGTGTTAATCAGGTACTACACAAGGCAGGGCCCCAAGCTTCTGCGGCCATCGGCCTCGATGGCACAACCATTTACGCGACATATGTGGACACAGGCGTGGATCCAAATGGCGACATCTACTTCACCTCCAGCAGTAATGGCGGCACAACCTGGAGTTTATATTTTCGTGTTAGTGATACTACTAATGACCAGCGTTCCTCGCCGACGGTGTTAGTAGACGCGAGCGGAGGGTTGCACTTCTTATGGCAAGACTACAACCAAGTCAATCAAGTATTTTACGCGTATTCCGCGGACAAGGGAGCAAGCTTCTCAAACAGCGCCAACCTCAGTGCCAGCCAACCGCCCTCCAGTTTCGATAGCCCGCAGGCGATGGTGGACCAGGCACGCTCCATCCTGTATGTATTCGCGGCGAAAGACGCGGGAGGACAGGGGGTCATGACTACCTCCGTTCCTGTGCCTGTGCTCCTGGTCGCAAAGACACACGCCGGGGACTTCACACAAGGGCAGAAAGGTGCCACTTACAGTGTAACGGTATCGAACGCATCTGGCGCGGGCCCAACGAACGGGACGCTGGCGGTAACCGAGAGTGTGCCCACGGGGATGGCGCTGGTGTCGATGGCAGGGCCTGGGTGGAACTGTCCAAGCGGGGGCGCGGCATGTACGCGTGTCGACGCGCTGGCGGGAGGCGCGACTTATCCGGCGATCACAGCGACGGTGAACGTGGGCGCCAGCGCCACTTCGCCGCAAGTGAACTCGGTGAGCGTAACGGGCGGCGGGTCGGCAAGCGCCAGCGGCGCGGACAGCACAATAATCCAAGCCACAAGCACACCGCCTGCTACGGCGTCGGTGACGCCGGGCAGCGGGTCGGGAGCGCAACAGACGTTCGCGTTACAGTACGCCGACTCGCTGGGGGCCACGGACCTGACGACGGTGTGGGTCTGGTTCACCTCGAATTTCAATTCGGGGTCGTCCGCCAATTCCTGCCTGGCCTACTACGCGCGGGCCACGAACCAGTTGTTCCTGCTCAACGACGCCGGCACGGTCTGGTCGCCCGCGACGCCAGGGTCGGCCGTGACGCTGAGCAACAGTCAGTGCTCGATGAACGCGGCGGCGGCCAGCGTCACTTCGTCGGGGACGAATCTGACCTTGAACCTGCCGGTGACGTTTAAGGCGGCGTACGCCGGGGCGAAGAGCACTTACATGTATGCGGCGGGGTCGAGCGCCAACAGCGGATGGCAGTCGATGGGAACCTGGACAGTGCCTGCGGGATCGGCGCCGGCGCCGGTGTCGGTGACGCCGGGCAGCGGGTCGGGAGCGCAACAGACGTTCGCGTTACAGTACGCCGACTCGCTGGGGGCCACGGACCTGACGACGATATGGGTCTGGTTCACCGCGAATTTCAATACGGGGTCGTCCGCCAACTCCTGCTTGGTCTACTACGCCAGGGCGGCGAACCAGTTGTACCTGCTCAACAACGCTGGCACGGCGTGGTCTTCGCCTGCGGCGCCTGGGGCGGCAGTGACGCTGAGCAACAGTCAGTGCTCGACGAATGTGGCGGCGGCGAGTGTCACGCCGTCGGGAACGGGTCTGACCTTGAACCTGCCAATGACGTTCGCGGCGGCGTACGCCGGGGCGAAAAGCACCTACATGTATGCGGCGGGGTCGAGCGCCAACAGCGGATGGCAGTCGATGGGTAGTTGGATTGTGCGTGGCACGGTCGCAGTGGTGACCACGGTTTCGGTGACGCCCACCGGCGGGTCGGCAGCGCAGCAGACGTTCGCGTTACAGTACGCCGACACGCTTGGCGCCACGGACCTGTCGGCGGCGTGGGTTTGGTTCACCTCGAATTTCAATACNNTCAACGACGCGGGCACGGCTTACACTCCCGCGACGCCCGGTTCCGCAGTGACGCTGAGCAACAGTAATTGCTCTATCAATGCATTGACGGCGACCGTCGTGCCGTCGGGGAACAATCTGACTTTGAACCTGCCGGTGACGTTCGCGGCAGGGTTCGCCGGAGCGAAGAACATCTTCATGTTTGCGTTGGGGTCGAGCGCTAATAGCGGATGGCAGCCGATGGGAACTTGGACTGTGCCTTTGGGATCGTCGCCGGCGCCGGTATCGGTGACGCCGGTCAGCGGGTCGGCCTTAATCCAGACGTTTGCGTTCGAGTACGCCGATCCGCTTGGGTTCGCGGACCTGACGAACTTGTGGGTNNCTACGTGAGGACTACCAACCAGGTAAACCTGATCAACGACGCCGGCACGGCTATTTTGTCGTCCGCGTCGCCAGGGGCGGGTGTGACGCTGAGCAACAGTCAGTGCTCCATCAACATGGCCGCTGCGACCGTCGTGCCGTCGGGGAACAATCTGACGGTGAACTTGCCGGTGACGTTCACGGGGGCGTATGCCGGAGCGAAGGGCATCTTCATGTATGCGTCGGGGTCGAGCGCCAACAGTGGATGGCAGTCGCTGGGCACTTGGACTGTGCCGTAGGCTTGTCGGGCAAGCCGTACGCCGCCAGATGCTGAAGCCGCTCCGATAGTGGTTGGCTGCGCCGTTCCCGTCGCCTTCGCCTGTTTTTTTGCCCCAAGCTCAGCTCTTCCCGGCGCCCGCCCACGTAGCCGTGGAAACCGGCCCACGGTCAGAGAGAGCAGCGAAGCCGCGTGCCTGGGACTATACTGGAATTTTGAGACCACCGATCGCCGCGCCATTGCCCACTGGCGCTTCTACAACAATTCGTTTCTACGACGCAGCCATCGGCAAGAAGGCTGTGATGGCGGTCACTGGCATCGTCCTGTTCGGATATGTGCTGGGACACATGGTGGGGAACCTGCAGATTTTTGCGCCCGCGAATATCGGGTGTGTGGAGCGTCTGGAGATGCCGGACTATCCGATGTTGCCGCGGCAGCTCCGCATCCAGGGCATACAGACCGTTAAGGTGGTTCTCTCCGAACAGGCGGCCGTACAAACCGTCGAAACCAGTATTCAAGCCAGACCTACAGTCGTGAAGGAGGACTTCTTTCGGGAGCACGCGGAGAAGGCCCTTAAAAACTCCCGATTTTCGAAGACCTGTGGCGGGAAGACGATCACGCT
>PLDF01000442.1 GCA_003135055.1 Bryobacterales bacterium
TCAAAGCAAATGAGTAGAGACGATTTTCGGCCTGAACTTCCGACCTTCGCCTCAGCGAATCATGAGTAAATTCAATGGTCTACCTGACCAGCGGGACGTTGGCAGGCGCAGTATAGAATTTGCTTTGACAGTGCCGGCCAGGGCGTCGCCGGCGATCACGGGCGTGCCGCTCTCCTCGTACTGTGTCAGCATCAGAGCCGTGTGGGCCGTGATTTTCGCCTCGTAGCACTCGGGGTCGATACACATGTCCTCGCGCACGTGGGCGTACTCCGGGTCTTCCTTGAGATTGCCGGCGCGCTTGGGACACGCGTCGCAGCTGCCGGCGGCCGGGATCAGGTCCAGGGATTGGCGGCTAAATGGCGCCCCATCGAGACCGCGGTAGCAATCCTTGGCGATCAACTTCCGCGCATCGCGATAGTTCAGCGGCGCGCACTCCATGTCCTTTTGACGAGCGGCCAAGTCCGCGTCGGTGGGGCCCTCGCCATTCCAGTAGATCTCGCCCATCAAAACCAGGCGAGCCACTTTCTCGCGGGCGGCGGTGCCGGGCACGCGGGCGATGGCCATGGCCGTGCTGGTCGGCAGCTCGCCGGCCTGCATGGCCCGCCTGACGATCTTGGGCAGGTCCCGCAGCCGCAGCAGATGCCGGATGGTGCTGACCGATCGGCCGATGCGCGTAGCGATGTCCTCGAGCGGGACCCTCAGTTCAGTGTGCAGCTTAAAGATGCCGTCCGCCCGCTCGAGATCGTCGATGTCGGCACGCTGCACCTCGACGACCAGCATGGCCTCGAGGACCTGGGCGTCCGTCAGCTCCCGGACGATCGCGGGCACCTCGACCAGCTCGGCGATCTTGGCCGCTCGATAGCGGCGCTCGCCATCGACCAGCTCGAAATGCCCCGCCCGCCGCTTGACCGGCCGGACGATCAGCGGGACCTGGACGCCCGTCGCGGCGATCGAGGTGGCGAGGGCCGCCAACTTGTCCTTGTCGAACGTGCGCCTCGGATTGAGCGGACAGGGGACGATTTTTGCCAGGGCGATCATTTGGCCGATGCCCGGATGCGGTTTGCCGTTCTTGCTCATTGGTGGCTCCTCAAGTGGTGGTTCCTTTTCGACTGGCCTCCGCCTTAACTTCGATGCGCCGTCGTGGCCAGCGCTCCCGCAGCAAATGCAGCACGCGCCGCCGGCAACCACGCTCGACGGTGATCATCAGCGGCACGGTATCTCCGACGTCGCCGGCGAGCGTGGCCAACTGACCGCTCCAATGGAGGCGACACTCAATCCAGCGATCGCCTGGGCCCAGCGCCTCGATAAAGCGCACGCCCTCGATCGGTACGGGGAGGCGATCGGCGGTCAGATTGAGCACGGTGTCGCACCACTGGCAGCCGCCGCCGGCCAGGACGTGACGGTCCAAGTAGGCGAAGGCCTCGTCGTGAAGAAACAGGTCGGCCGGCGAGGTCAAATGACTGAATGCGGCGTAACATTCCTGGCAGAGGAACGTGTACCCCTCCGCCTCGAACAGGATACTTAGGACCGACTTCATGGATCACCAGCTTTCTCCGCACTAATAACTTCCCGATCGAGCAGCGTCCGCACCCAGCGAACCTCGGCAAGCCGGGTGCCGTCATGTCGCAGAAAACGAACCCAGATTGCGTCTTCGCCGATCGCAATAATGCGATAGCTGCCGTCGAGCAAATGCAGCACAGTCCCGGCCGTCCACCCCTTGTGCCGGCAGTAGTCGGCATCGGTGGTCACTTAAAGCTCCGAGACGCCCGTGAAATTCAGCACTGTCTGACCGAACTCGTTGACGGTGAGACGCGCTCGCTTGGGGCTAATGCCCCAATGCTGCGCCATCCGCTCGGACATCGCGAATGGCTCAGGAACATGGTCGCAGCTCGCCGGGCGGTCGAGGATCTGCACCATGGTGTCGGCGCCGACGTGCGGGCGCGTGAACAGCACGCGGTTGCCTCGCCAGGAAGCGCCATCGAGCTTGCCTGCAAGGGCAAGCGCGGCTCCATTCGGCAGGTCCGTCACGATCGGCTCGAAGGCGTATTCCGCCGGTTGCTCCGCCTGGAGCGCATTCGGCCACATGATTTTTGCCGCCTCCACCTCCAGGAGAAACTTCGAGTAGGTGCCGTCTGGCCGCCCGCGTCGCGCTTCGGCGAGCAGCCGCACGCGGACCTCCTCCGGCAGACGAAGGAAATTGGCGTGCATTTCATTGGTCGCATTGCCGCGGTCGGTAGTCGGGCCCTTTCGCTGGACCCGGCGCACGCCCGCGGTGAGTACGCACCAACGTGGACGGTCGACGTGTACCATGCATGCGTCGCCAATGCAGGGCAACGTCCCCCCGCGTCGACCGCTGTGGGGCAGCCAGTGGATCAGGCACCAGTGCGCCTCGCCGGTGAATCGAACGTCAAGGGGTCCCGCTTTCAGGTTCACGATCTCGGGCAGCTTGTTGTTGCTCATGCCGATTCCTCACCGGCCAGCTGCCGCTGTTTCAGCTGTGCTGGCGCTGGCGCATTTTGGCGCTTTCAGCGACAGCATCCAGCTGAAACTGCGGCAGCTGGCAAAACACAAAAACCTGTGAACGCTCACCGTGAGCGCGCACCTTCCACGGGCCAGGCGAACCTGGCTTTTTTCTTGGTCCCTAGCGACTGCGCCCAGCGTGGCCACGCCGGGCTATGTTCAGTGGAAACTAAACCGCGTTGCTATCCTCCCTGATGGCGAAGCGACTTTGCTGCGATGGCGACGTCGCCACCGGGCATGACGACGATGGCCGCGTAAAAAGGCCGGCCACACGCGAAACATTGGTGCAGCCCCGTTCCGCCGGACGGGTGCGTCAAAAAAAGCTCTCCGCAGCTCGGGCAGCTTGTTGTTGCTC
>PLDF01000003.1 GCA_003135055.1 Bryobacterales bacterium
GCCTCGCTCCCTGTCACCGTCAACGTCGCCGGCATCGCGCAGCACACCCTCCTGGCCACCACCAACTCCGCCGGCATCGCCACCGTCAGTTATACCGAGACCGCCGCCTTGACCGATGTCCTCCAAGCCTCCGCCACCGTCAACGGCCTGCCCATGGTTTCCAATCAGTCTACCCTTACCTGGACCACCAACAATCCGCCATCGATCACCGTCGCCGGCAACTCTCTCGTAACCCTGCCCGGCACCGCAACCTATACCGCCACCGTCACCGACCCAGTAGCTCCCACGGGCGGCGCGATCACATTGAGTTGGACCGAAGTCAGCGGCCCCGGCACGGTCACCTTCGACTCGCTGACGCAACCGGTCACTGACGTCCTGTTCCCCGCGCCCGGCAGCTACGTCCTGCAAATCACCGCCACCGATTCCCTCGGCGCCACCTCGCTGCAGATCCCGGTCACCGTGAATCCGCCTGTGACCACGGACCAAGGTTGGATCCTGAGCCCCATCGAACACGCGCAAGTGACTGGCCTTGTGCCCATCACATTGATCGCCAGCGAGACTCTGGCCAGCGGCACTTTGACTTACTATCCGCTATCTAATCCCAACGCGGTGACCACGCTGAATGCCAACACCACCACTGCGGGCGGCGGCACGCTAGCCACGCTCGATACCACGTTGTTGGCCAATGGCTCGTATTACGTCGTGCTGGACGCCACCGACTCCACCGGCAAGACCATGGGCAGCGGCGTAGACATCGTCGTAGGCGGCAATTACAAGCCTGGCCGGGTGACCACCACCGTGACCGACCTGGTGGTCCCCGCGCCCGGCCTGCCGATCCAGATCAGCCGCACCTATGACAGTCTGGTAAGCGGCACATCGAGCGACTTCGGCTTCGGCTGGTCGCTAGGCATCAACCTGCAAATGCAGATTGCGCCCACCAACGACGTGACCTTCACCATCAACGGCCAGCAGAAGACCTTCTACTTCACGCCGCCAACGCAAGGTTTTACCTTCATCTACACGCCCCAGTACACTGCCGAGCCCGGCTTCTTCGGAACCTTGCAAGCCAGCGCGAGCAACTGCAGCGGCAACCTGCTAGTGAAGACGGGAAGCGTATATATCTGCGCCATTGGCTATGCGCCGTACCAGCCCACCACGCTGGTCTACACGGACCCATACGGCCGCACCTACACGGTAGGCGGCACAGGCGCGCTGCAATCAGTGCAGGACCTCGCGAACAACACGCTTACAGTCACGCCGACTGGCATCACGTCGAGCAACGGCCTAAGCGTGCCATTCGTCCGGGACACGCAGGGACGGATCACGCAGATCACGGACCCACTGGGAAATGTCTACGCATACGCCTATGACTCATTCGGCAATTTGGCGAGCGTGACGTATCCCGGCCTCACCACGCCGGCGCAGTATACATACAACACGGCGCATCTGTACACGGGCGGCACCGACCCGCGAGGCAACGCGCTACCCAGCACGACCTACGACACCAGCGGCCGCTTGCAGACGGTAACAGATGCGCTTGCGCAGACGACCAGCTACGCCTACAACGTGGCGGGAAACACCACGACAACGACGTATCCGCCCGACGCAAATGGCAACACCGGCACAGCGACGATGGTTTACGACAGCTACGGGATGCTGTTGAGCTCCACTGATCCCTTGGGCAATACGACCACCAACGCGTACGATGCCAACCACAACCTGCTAAGCGTGACGGACCCGCTGGGACATACCACCAGCTACACGTACGACTCGAACGGCAACAAGGCTTCGGTGACGTATCCGAAAACAGCGACCAGCGTGAATACAACTAGCACGACTGTTTACAACGCCAGCAGCGAGCAAACGCAGACGACGGATGAGTTGGGCAATGTCCGCAATTTCACCTATGACGCCAACTTCTGGCCGAAGGGCGCCAGCGATTCCATCGGCCCGATTGTAAGCTTCACATTCAACGTCAACGGAACGATGGCCGCAAAGTCCGTGGGCTATGATCTGACGGCTACCTCGAGCGTGGCGACGGCCTACACCTACGACGCCTATGGCAATATGACCGGCCAGACCGACGCGCTAGGCCGCCAGACTCAATACACGTACGACACCCTGGGACGTCTCAGCTCCACAACGGCCCCCGCGGGTGGCGCGACCACCAACACCTACGACGCCCTCGGTAATCTAAAGACCAGTGCGCAACCCTTGGGTCGTACCAATTCGTATACTTACGACGCGAACACCAACAAACTCAGCCAAACCGACGCCAATGGTCATACTACAACGTATCAGTACGATGCGCTCAACCGGCTGACCATTGTCACTTACCCGACGTCTCCCGCCTCCACGATGGCGTACACGTACGACTTCCGCAACAACGCCATCAAAACAACGGACCAGGCTAACCACGTGACCAGCAATGTCTACGATCTGGCGGGCCGCTTGACTTCCACGACCGCGGCTTTTGGTACCGCGCAGGCTGCTACGATCTCCTACACTTACAACAACGACGGCCGGAAGGCGACCGCAACCGATCCCCTGGGCCACACAACCACGTCCAACTACGACACGGCCGGCCGTTTAACCAGCACGGTCGATGCGCAAAGCAACACCACGCAGTACACCTACGACGATGCTGGCAACCAGATCTCCATCCTCGATCCGAACAACCACAAAACGCAGAGTCAATACGACGCGAGGTGGCGCTTGAGCAAGACGATTTACGACGACGGCACGACAAAGCAGTACAGCTACGACGGCCCGGGCAACATGGCCAGCGTAACCGATCAGGCAACCAACACCGTGCAGTACACTTATGACGCAGCGAACCAACTCAAGAGCGTTATCCAGACCGCGAGCCCGAATCCGCAGAACACGACGGCCTATACCTACGACCCCAATGGCAACCTATCAAACCTGACAGACGCCAATAGCCACGCCACGCAGAAAGGTTTCGACACACTGAACCAGTTGAAGCAGGAGACGATGCCGGTCGGCCAGACGCAGACGAGAACATATGATGCCGCGGGCAATCTGACTTCGATGACGGACTATAACGGCAAAACGACAACGTATGCCTACGACGCTTTGAACCGGCTGCTCTCGAAAACCCCGGATCCGAGCCTCACCGACGCGCAGGAGAGCTTCACATACACGCCCACGGGCAAACGGGCCAGCATGACGGACGCGAGCGGTGCCACGACCTACACGTACGACAATCTGGACCGCCTAATCACAAAGGCGACGCCGCAAGGTACGCTAAACTATACATATGACGCCGCTGGGAACGTCGCTTCGATTTCTTCCAACAACACGAACGGCGTTTCGGTGGCGTATACTTATGACAACTTGAACCGCCTGAGCACGGTGGTGGATAATCGTCTGGCAGTAGGCCAGAACACGACGACGTATAGCTACGACCCGGCGAGCAACCTGGCGACGGCCACGTATCCAAATGGTCTCCAGTCCAGCTTTACCTACGATGATCTGAATCGGCTGAAGTCGATGAACGGGTACACATATCAGTTGGGGCCGACTGGCAACCGAACGAGCGCGAGCGAACCGGGCGGCCGCACCCTGAACTGGGGCTACGACGGCATCTACCGCCTGACGCAGGAGGCCATCAGCCTGGACCCGCATTCGAATAATGGCACGGCGACGTACGGCCTCGACCCAGTCGGCAACCGACTGTCGCAGACGTCCAGCCTCCCTGACATTCAGTCGGGTACGTTCACGTACGACCCGAACGATCGCCTCTCAACGGAGACGTACGATAGCAACGGCAACACTCTGGTTTCCGGTGCGCGGACGTTTGCTTACGGCTTCGAGAACCGGCTGAAGTCGATGACCACAAATGGCAGCCAGGTGACTGTCGTATACGATGGCGACGGCAATCGGGTGGCGAAGACGGTTGGCGGCGCCACCACTCGCTACCTCGTGGACGACTTGAACCCGACCGGCTACTCACAGGTTGTCGAAGAGTTAGTCGGCGGCGCTGTCCAACGGACATACACCTACGGCCTCCAACGCATCAACGAGAACCAGCTCATCAACAGCACTTGGACGCCGAGCTTCTACGGTTATGACGGCTTCGGCAGCGTTCGCACCCTGGCAGACGCGAAGGGTACCGTCATCGACACGTACGAATACGATTCCTGGGGCAACTTCTTCGGCTCCATCGGCACAACGCCCAATGTGTATCTATACCGGGGTGAGCAGTACGACCCCGACCTGATGCTCTACTACCTCCGGGCGCGTTACTTCAATCCACTCACGGGTAGGTTCCTGACGCGGGATCCGGAGAATGGCAAGCGGGTGATGCCCAAGAGCCTGCACAAGTACGTATACGCGGGCAACGACCCAGTGAACCGGTTCGATCCGACCGGTCGCGATTTCATGTTTTATATGTTGAAGCTCGGCAAGAGTCTCTCCGGTGCGGAGACGCTCTCTTATCTCTTTGAGGTTCAAGGGGCTGGGGTGACCCCGGCGTATGTTGGGGCTGGTATCGTCGTATTGTGCCGGCTAGACAACCTCCTCGAGTTAGCTAATGCCGCAGCCGGTCTGTCGGGCCTGACCGAAGGTGAAACAGGCATGCCTCATCAGATAACCTGGGCGTGCGCGCTTGTGACGGCCTTCACCCTATGACAAACGTATTCCCATTGATAAGGCGAGTCCGGCGATGCGGGCGCGAGGACTACCTCGCTTATGTCACCTTAATGCTCCTCCTACTGGCCGCCGCCCCGCTCGATCACATGTACGCCATGCCTGTGCAGGTTGTCGGCATTTGCGCGACCCTCCTGGTTACGACTGGCCGGTTGTTCGATGCAGGCCTGTCGCGATTTTGGGCGTGTTTGATATTGCCCACCTTAGGGGAAGTTAAATAATA
>PLDF01000252.1 GCA_003135055.1 Bryobacterales bacterium
CGACTTGCATGTGTTAGGCGCGCCGCCAGCGTTGATTCTGAGCCGGGATCAAACTCTCATTGTATGTTGTGAGTTTGCAAAATCGCCCCGGTTGACTCAGAGTACTGACGAGTTCTTCTTTACTGCATCCAACCAGATTGTCAAAGATCTGCGCAGCCGACACCGGAATTGCGAAAGACCGGAGCGACTACAGGCCTCGAACTTGGCCTAGCCACAAGCGCGCATAGCGACGCCTATAGCCAGTAAACTTGTAAACTTGAAAAAGAACCGAACAGGAAGGCCGTTTTCCGCCCACTCCGGTGGCCCGGAGCAAGTTTTGTTACCGTTCCTTACAGAGGATCAATATTGTTATACCACGGTCACGCGTCCATGACAAACATACATCATGACAAATACCTGACGCATGCCAAAAGCACTCAAAGCGTGCTATTCCTCATGATCCCCAACTGGCGACTCGTTCAGAATATCAGAGTGTTCCCGCACGATGCAAGGGGTTTCGCAAAAAAAATACACCCGTGACGCCGGGAAGGGGCAATTGTGCCGCCTTCTTGTTAGCGGGCGTACAATCTTGTTTAAGGGGCATACAATACAATGGGATCATGCTCCGGCCGGCCTTCGTGGTTTTGCTGATCGGCTGCGCTGCGGCACGCGCCCAGATCTCCACCGCGCAGGTGCTTTCCAGGGTTTCCGAAGAAGCCGCCCTCTTTCAGGAGAATCTTCCTAAGTCATTGACGCAGGAAACCTTATCACAGAAGGCGTGGATGCCTCCGTCGCGCTTTCAGCCGAGCAGCGGCTCTAAAGTGGTCACTGTGCAGCGGCCACGCCTGGTTTCCCATGAGGTGGTCTCCGAATATAGCGTCGGGCCGCTCAAGAACTCCGATACCCATAATCTGTTCGAGTTCCGCCAGGTAATCTCCGTCGATGGCAAAGCGGTCAGGACGCTCGAAAGCGCCCGGCGCGAGCTGACCCTTGGCATCCGGTCGCAGGACGACGCCGTCCGCAAGCGGATGCTGCAGGATTACGCCAAGTATGGCTTGGTGGACGTCGCCACCGACTATGGCCTGATCCTCCTGCTTTTCACCAAACGCGGCATGGAGGGCCTCGAAATCAAGCCCGCCGGACAGGACCGTATCGGCGCCGACGTGGTGCTGATATTCAACTGGAAACAAAGCAGCTCCGACGCCGGCGAACTGGAATTCCGCGGCCGCCAGGCAGTGCGGCGGGCGCTTCAGGGCCGGCTGTGGGTTCGCGCTGCCGACGGTTTGCCGCTGCGCGTCCAGGCTTGGGCCGAATACGAGGAGTCGAAGCACCGTATCCGCGACGAAGCCAGCGTGGATTATATTGTCTCGACGCACGGTTTTCTCACGCCCGCATCGGTGGTGCATCGCCACATCGTCGACCGCCAGCTTATGACCGAAAACCTCTACCGCTACGACCCCTTTAAACTGTTTGCCGCCGATTCTGAGCTTACGTTCACGACATTGCCCGACCCGCCGCCCGTTGTTAAAAAATAGACGTAAGAAAGAACGCCGAGAGAGAAACGCGAAACGAAGCCAAAAAATGAACCTAAATAAATGAACCGCATTCTCTACCTGCACGGCTTCGCATCCAGCCCGGCTTCCCGCAAAGCGCGCTTTTTCCGCGAACGGCTGACGCGCGCCGGGTTCGCGGTGGAGGTCCCCGATCTGGCGGCGGGGGATTTCGAAGGCTTGACCATCACCGGGCAGCTCGATACCATCGTGCGCGCCGCCGCGGGAGAGCCGGTGACGCTGATCGGCTCCAGCATGGGCGGCTATCTGGCCGCGCTATACGCGGCGCGGCGCCCCGAGACCGTGCGCGTCGTGTTGATGGCGCCGGCGTTCGGATTCGCACGGCGTTGGCGCGAGCGGTTGGGCGCGGCGGCGGTGGAAGAGTGGAAGCGCACCGGCGCGCTGGAGGTATTCCACTACGGCGAAGGACGAACTTGCAGACTGGGCTATGGGCTTTTGGAAGATGGCGAGCGGTATGAGGACTATCCAGAGGTGACGCAACCTTGTTTAATCTTCCACGGCGTGCATGACGATGTGGTCCCGGTGCAATATTCACGGGATTTCGCGGCCAGGCGGAGCAATGTGCGGCTGGAAGTGGCGGATTCGGGACACGATCTGCTGAACGTGCTGAACGAGATGGCGGACGGTGTGGAAGCGTTCCTGCCCCTCCCGTGACTCGTTAGCCAATTCGCGTGGGGAGGGTTGTCGAACTATACGTGGCCAGTTGCGCGCCTTGATTTGGTTGGGCGAAGAGCGGGTCCAGGGGGTCGGCCCCACAACCCACTCATGCCGAAAAGGGCAGCTTGCGAACTCGAAGGCGGCCATGCCGGAAGACAGCGACACATCCGCTCTCCAGCTCTGGCTCAAGCACTCCCAGGGCGGGAAGCAGCATGTTGAGGTAGTCCTGGGCGCCTAGCAGATTCGGGCTTCGAAACAGGATGAACGATGGATGCTCCGACTCCCGGGCCGCGAGAATCGCCCCGAAGTCGGTGTCCGCGGAGAGCACGATCCGGTCTTCACGGAGCGCCCTTGCAAGAATTTCCTCGTCGCTTGCCGCCTGCATTCCGTATGCACGGACATGGACCGCGTCATACCCCGCGGCCAGAAGCAGGTCGGCCAAGCGGGGCGGCAGTGCATTGTCGATAAAAAATCTCAAGCGGAACGCGGAAGAAGCAGTTCCCGCTCCATTGCAGAAGCCGCGGCGAAGCGCAGGCATTCGCGAATATCTTCCGTCTGGAGATCCGGGTACTCGGAGAGAATCTCAAGCTCCGTCATTCCGCCCGCGAGCAAACGGAGCACGGTGGCGACCGGTATCC
Source organism: Bryobacterales bacterium (assembly GCA_003135055.1). Classification (GTDB taxonomy): domain Bacteria; phylum Acidobacteriota; class Terriglobia; order Bryobacterales; family Bryobacteraceae; genus PALSA-243. Next base: position 2,846 of record PLDF01000252.1, read on the forward strand.
GCAGGTGGCGCACACACGGGACGCCACCCATTTGCTCTGGATCGACCGTGATGCGCTCGAAGTTCTTCATTTGTTGTCTAGTGGTTATTGTCGCAGTTGATCCGACGTTAGGCAATGGGCTGCGTTCAACAGCGCGCCTTCGTCCTCGGCGCGGTAGATAAAGCATATTTTTATGGCGTGGAAGCGCGCCGAAGTGAACTGCACTGAGTAACATCCGCTAGCCAGTTCCGGCTCAAGCACGTATGCACGGACATGGACCGCGTCATATCCCGCCGCCGGAAGCAGTTCGGCCAGGCGGGCGGCAGTGCATTGTCGATAAAGTCTCAAGCGGAGCGCAGAAGAGGCAGCTCCCGCCCCATCGCCGAGGCCGCGGCGAAGCTCAGGCACTCGCCAATGTCTTCCGTGTGGAGATCCGGGTACTCGGCGAGAATCTCAAGCTCCGTCACTCCGCCCGCCAGCAAACGGAGCACAGTGGCGGCCGGCATTCGCGGGTGGCGCACACATGGCATTCCGCCCATCTGCGCTGGATCGACCGTGATGCGCTCGAAATTCTTCATTGTTGCCTATTGGCCATTGTCGCAGTTGATTCGACGATAGGCAATCGGCCTTGTCAACAGCACGTCTCCGTGCTGGACGCGATAAATGAGGACGCACTCGCCCACGGAAAAGCTCCATAGGCCGGGGCGTAAATCCTCGTTGCGGGCGCTTCCCGCGGACGAATCATCTCTGCGGCCTTTACTCGCGGATCTGCCGCCTCTAAATCTGGTGAGCCCGGCATGGAGCACCCAGGCACACGGCAGTTTCAACTGACGTACTGCCATTCCAACCCAGCGAATATAATGTTCGAGTGAATATTTATATTGCTATCAACGATGGTGATTGGCTCGACCGTCATTATCGCCGCCGCCATATCTCGGACACGGACTGGCGGCATAACCCGAAGGCCAGAACATTTCGGAAAGCTTCCGCCGGCGACCTTTTTTTCGTGAAACGACGCCACAACTATTGCCTGAATTCGACGAAGAGATGAAGAATACCCGGAGGCTGCTTGACTGCGTCCCCGATGGCAATTTCGATTACAAACCCCACCCGAAATCGATGACGCTCGGCCGGCTCGCCACCCACGTGGCGGAACTGCCGTCCTGGACCGCTTTCACCCTTGACCGGGAGGTTTTCGACCTTGCGCCCGATTACAAACCGGCACTCGCAGGCTCGCGGGCCGAGTTGCTTCAGATATTCGATAAGAGCGCGGCCGAGGCGCGCGAGAAGATCGCCGGGGCCACCGACGAAGAGTGGCGGAAGATCTGGACCTTCAAGTATGACGGAAAGACCATCATGTCGATGCCGCGCTCGGTGGTTATGCGCAGTACCATCATGAACCACCTGATCCACCATCGCGCGCAATTGGGCGTCTACCTGCGCCTCAACGAGGTGGCGTTCCCCGGGATGTACGGACCATCGGCGGATGAGCAGAAGTTCTCGGAAGCGGGCAGTTCGTAGCTGGTGGCGGGGCCGGTCCCGGCTATCCATGCCGCATCGGCGCCGATTTGTATCCTTCATACTCCACCATCGCCATGAAGCCGAAGTCCATGTGAAGCTGCTGATGGCAGTGGAAGAGCGTCGGGCCGGGATTATCGGCCACGAACTGCACTTCCACCTTCTTGCGCGGCGGACACATCACTACGTCTTTCATGACTCCGGCCGTGGGCTTTCCGGCGATACTTACTAACTCGAACGCGTGGCGGTGTAAGTGCACCGGATGCGCGTCGTCGCTTTGGTTATCGAACATCAGCCGGTACCGGCCGTTGGCCTTGACGCGGATGGCGTCGGTCTTGGGAAACTCCTTGCCGTTGATGGTCCAGTGATCCACCCAGCGGTTGCCCGCCCATTTCGGCTTGAAAACCAGCGGAATCCGCTCGTCCGGTTCGGCGGCGGCGCCGTCGTGGCCAAAGGCGTCGCGTCCAAACAGGGTATAGTCCCAAGCGGCGGCGCCGGGCGCGGACCATTGCGCCGGGCCTTGCCGGTTCGCGTATTCAATCACGACGCCGAGGCCGCTCTGACGCAGCTTGTCGTCGGTCTCGCCCAGAATCCAGACTCCCGGGCGGTTCATTTCCACCGTGGCGTCGATGCGCTCGGCGGGCGCGAGCTCCAGGGCATTCACGGCGTGCGGCGTAGGCACGGCATTGCCGTCCAGCGCGACCACGGTGAACCGATGGCCGGGCAGCGCCAGCCGGTGCGCCTCGGTGGCGCTGGCGTTGAGGATGCGGAAGAGCACGCGCTGACCCTCGCGCACCCGAACCGGCTCGCCCGAGCCCAACGCATGACTGTTGACGGTGTGAAAGTTGTAACCCACTTCGAGCGAGCCTTCCCCGCTCTCTCCACCCCCGCCCATGGTTGTGAAAAAAGGGTCCCAGCCATGCAGCGCGAGTAACACCTCCTGATCGTATCGGGCCGGGTCCGCCTTGGGAACGATCTGGAGAAACCCGAACTGTCCGGTATAGCCGCCGCGGTGTAAGTTACGCCCCGCATAAGTGTGGGAATGATACCAGCGCGTGCCGGATGGGCGCGGCGTGAACTGATATCGCTGGCGTCCTTTGGGCGGAACCGGCGGCGTTCCTTCTTCGGACGAGCCATCCACTTCGGAGGGAATGAACAGGCCATGCCAGTGGACCAGCTCCGGCGTCGGAGTCTCGTTAAAGACGTCGATAGTCACCGTCTGGCCTTCCGTCATGCGCAGCGGCGGGCCGGGAACCGAACCGTTGTAGCCGATAGTCTTGAAGATGCGGCGCGGGGCGATTTCCACGTCCACAGAGCCGATTCGGACGGTGAAATCCGGCGCACCCGCGTCTTGGCCGCGAGCCGGCTGTGAGGATAAGTACGCGCCGCCGGCCGCGGCTAGAAAGTGCCTACGGTTCATACTACGGTTCATACTGCGGTTCATGAAGGATTCGCAATCAAATTGCATGTTCAGAGTACCAGTAGCTCTTTCGGGCGCGCAACGTGAATAACGCAACAAACGTATAATGTAATGGGTTAGCAGTAGCAGGAGGAAGCGCCATGAAGCGGTTTTCGGAAGGGTTCAAGCAGAGAATGGCGGTGGTTCTTTGCGCATTGATGTTGACGCCGTTGAACGCGGTGCTATACGGTCAGATAGGTTTTGATCAGGCCCCGCAGCCACCGCCTCCGGGACAGGCGCTGACGCCCGATCAACTGAACGACCTGGTGGCGCCGATAGCCTTGTATCCCGATCCGCTGGTAAGCCAGGTGCTAGTGGCTGCCACGTATCCGCTGGAAGTGGTGGAGGCGAATCAATGGCTGCAAAGGAATCCGGGACTGACCGGCCCGGCGCTTACTCAAGCCGTGCAACAGCAGAACTGGGATCCAAGCGTTCAGGCGCTCATGGTTTTCCCCGACGTCATCAAGCGGCTCAACGACGACGTGACGTGGACGACGAACTTAGGCAACGCTTTTCTGGCGCAGCAGGCCGACGTAATGGATGCAGTGCAGCGTATGCGGCTCAAGGCGCAGCAGGCAGGCAAGCTGGGGTCGACGCCACAGGAAACCGTAACCACGACGAGCGAGGGCGGCCAACCGATCGTCGAGATCGTGCCGGCCAATCCGGATGTGATCTACGTACCGGTATACAATCCCGCGTGGGTCTGGGGCGCGCCGCTGTGGTATCCGTATCCGAGCTGGTATTGGCCGGGCCCGGGAGTGATGGTGGGCGGCTTCGGTTTCGGCTTCGGCATAGGCATTAACATCGGCGGATTTTTCGGCGGCGGCTGGGGCGGCTGGGGCGGTTGGGGCTGGCGTCCCGGGTGGGGCAGCCACAACGTGATCGTGAATAATTCGTTCATTCACCGCTACAACTTCAATACGGCGCACCTGGCGAATGTGCACGGAACCGGAGTGTGGCAGCACGATCCGGCGTTCCGCGGAGGGGTGCCTTACTCCAACGCGCGATTGAACGAGCAGTACCGCGGCAATGTGCGCGCGAATATAGCGGCACGGCCCAATGTCGCGGCGCGGCCCATGGAGCAATCGGCACGGCCAGGGGCGAATCAACAGGGTGAGCGCTTCGGCAACCGTAGCGTTCCGGCCAATACGCCGGCGGCGCGCAACGGCAGCGCCTTCGGCGGCGCGGGCAACGGCAATGCCGCGCGACAGCAGGCGGACCACGGATACTCCAGCTTAGGCGCCGCGAGGACCGGTGGTGGAGGCGGCGCCCGGTCCGCACCGTCAAGAGGCGGCGGCGGAAGGCGGTAAAGGATTAGGAGACGCTTATGACCGGCACACACTCCAATTTGTGGAAGAAGCTTTCCTTCGCGGCCGCCCTTGTGGCGGCCGCCGCCACGTTGCTGCCAGCCGCAGGCGAGCGGACGTTCAGCTCGCCGCAAGACGCTGCCAATGCGCTGATCGACGCAGCGGACAAGAACGACACCGAGGCTCTGTTGAAGCTGTTCGGGCCGGAAGGCAGAGCCATCGTAATCTCGGGCGACGCCGCCGAGGATAAGGACGGCCGCGCGGAGTTTGCGCGTCTGGCCCACCAGAGCATGCATATCGATCAGCCGTACGGCGGCCGGGCGATTATCGAAATAGGCCCGGATAAGTGGCCATTCCCCGTCCCGCTGGCGCTCAAGAACGGGCAATGGATTTTCGATTCGGCGGCAGGCAAGATCGAAGTGCTGGCGCGGCGCGTGGGACGCAACGAGATCAACGCGATCGACGTTTGCCGCGGATACGTGGAAGCGCAGATGGAGTATGCCGCGCGCGACCGCGACGCCGATGGAATCCTGGAATACGCGCAGACGATCGTGAGCGCGCCGGGGAAGCAGGATGGATTGTATTGGGAAGGCGAATCGGAGACGCTGGTTCCGAAATCGTTCGCCGATGCGGCGGCCGTGATGCTGGCCGCTAAGGGCAAGAAGGCGCAGCCATATCACGGCTACTTCTTCCACATTCTGAAAGCGCAAGGCCCCGCAGCCGAGGGTGGCGCGATGGATTACGTGGTGAAGGGCGAGATGATCGGCGGATTCGCGCTAGTGGCATGGCCGGCCGAATACGGAGTTTCCGGGGTGAACACGTTGATCGTGAATCAGAGCGGCATGGTTTACGAAAAGGATCTCGGAGCCTCGACAGCCGTGCTGGCGCGGCAGATGACGCGCTTCAATCCGGATAAGGGCTGGCAGAAGGTGACCGGCGAGTAACGCCGGCGGTCTTGCCGCCGGTATGTAGCGCTGGCGGTCTTTCCGCCGGTGTCTTGTATTGTATGCGTGATCGTCGCCTCTTTTCGGGACTCGGCGCGCAGGGCATGGCCCTACGCTACTGTAGTTTGCCTCTGGCCTCGACGCTCCATACGTGTTCGACGGTCTCGCCACGCACGCCGTAAACCTTCTCGTGCAAGTTGACGGCCACGCAGACGTGATTAGGAATCACGTGAACGCGCTCGCCGATTCGAAACTCCCGTCCGGCTTCCGTTAGATCGACGAATCCGTGCTCTTCGTTCATTTTGTGGAATCGCGCGCCGGGCGCTTCCACCAGGCGCCCGAAGGTGACATCGCCCGAGTTCGAAGGGCGGTCGGACGAGAAAGTCTTCGAGCCGCCATCGATAATCATGTGTCCCGGCCGGGCCGTGGAGACTACCGTCGCCAGAATGCAGGCGGCGCAATCTTCCATCGCGCAGCCGCCGCTGCGCACGGTGTTGATGTCGTTGAAGACGTACGTGCCGGGGCGGATCTCGTTGAGGCCGGCGATTTCGTGCGAGTGAAACAGCGCCGGAGTGGATCCGCCGCTGACGATTTTCGTTTCGATTCCGGCGCGGCGGAAATCGTCGAGCGTGCGCTGCACCAGCGCCGAGAGATCCGAAAGCGCGCGCAGCCCGGCTTCGTCGAGACTCTTGATATGGCCCGGATAGAAAGTGATGCCTTCGAAGCGTAGCCCTGGCAGCGAATCGATGGCGCGCGCCAGCTCGAGCAACGGCTCACCCGGAGCCACGCCGACGCGGCCCAAGCCTACGTCGGCTTCGGCGAGGACGCCGATCTCGACGCCATCCGCGCCACTGGCCGCTTCGGAGAGTTGGCGTGCGGCCTCCACGCTATCGAGCGCCACCGTGACGCGCGTGCGGCGCGCGACTTCCATCAGCCGCGACAGCTTGGCGGGGCCGATGATGGGGAAAGCCAGCAGCAGTTCCCGCGGTTCGGCGCCGAGCATGACCTCGGCCTCGGAAACCTTGGCCACGGTGAGGCCGGCCGCGCCCAGTTCCAACTGGCGTTTCCCGATCCACACCGATTTGTGAGTCTTGGCGTGCGGACGCAGGCGCAACGCGTGCTCGCGTGCGTAATCCGCGACGCGGCTCAGATTGCGCTCGAAAATGTCGAGGTCTACAACCAGCGCCGGGGTATCGATTTCGGATACGTGCATCTTCATTCGGCCTCCACCGATCTTACCCGCGTCTCCACCGGTTCCAGCGGCTCGATCTCCACGCCCAGCGGCGCCGTCTTCAACTCGGCGAATTTGCGGGCGCTTACCATCACGCGCGATTCGAGCGATCCCACGGCCGAGTTGTAGGCTTCCACGGCGCGCTCCAGGGCGCGGCCGGTCTTGTTCCAGTGATCGCCCATGTCGGAAAGACGCTTATACAGATCCTTGCCCAGAGCGCTGATCTCGGCGGCATTCTGCGCCAGGTTCTCCTGTCGCCAGCCGTAGGCCACCGCGCGCAGCAACGCGATGAGCGTAGTGGGCGTGGCGAGGATGACGTTCTGCTCCACTCCGCACTCGATCAGCGACGGGTCGCTTTCGAGCGCGGCGCTGAAGAAACATTCTCCGGGCAGAAAGAGCACTGCGAACTCCGGCGCGGGGTCGAACTGCTCCCAATAGGACTTGCGCCCCAGCGTAGTAATATGGGCGCGCACCTGGCGGGCGTGATCGGCCATGCACGCCTTGCGCCTGGTTTCGTCCGAGGCTTCGAGCGCGTGCAGATAGCCATCGAGCGGCGTCTTGGCATCCACCACGATGGTCTTTCCCGCGGGAAGATGCACCAGCAGGTCGGGCCGCAGGCGGCCTTCAGCGGCACTGGTGGTAGTTTGCGAGCTGAAGTCGCAGCGGTCCAGCATGCCGGCCATTTCCACCACGCGGCGCAACTGAATTTCGCCCCAGTGGCCGCGCACGTGCGGCGTGCGCAGAGCCGTCACCAGCTTTCCGGTTTCGGAGCGGAGCAGCGCCTGGGTTTCGAGCAGGCTGCGGACCTGTTCATGCAGCGTGGCATAAGCGCCGGCGCGCGCTTTTTCGAGCTCTTGAATCTTCCCATCGACCTTGTCCAAGGATGCTCGCACCGGCGTCACCATGTCGGCGATGGCCTGTTGACGCTTCTCCAGGTCGCCGCGCGCCGCCTCCTGGGTTTGCGAAAGAGTGGCCGTGGCGAGATCGAGGAAGGCCCGATTGTTGCGGGCAAGCGCGTCGGACGATAGCGCTTGGAACGCCGTCTCGGTCTCCTGCTTGCGCCGGCGCAGAACCAGCCATGCCAGCGCGAAGCCTGCAATAAAACAGAGCAGCGGGACAATGTTCTGCATGAATAATATTATCCCTGTTTCGCATGACTGGGGCTGAGGCGATGAGATCGGGCCGGGAGGACTGCGCCATGGTAACCGGCGCCGCTCGCGTAGGCGGCCGCGACGAGCCGATTGCACGACCCCAATTGACACGCCCCGATCGCCGTCGGCGCCTGTGATGCCTCGCGAAAGACAGACGACACAAGACGATCGTCTGTCCCAACTCTGGCCTGACCGGAATGTAGAAACTCCTGGCGGCTACGCCGGGTAAGGTCGAGTGACGGAACACACGCGAGTAGCTTACAGGAGGACCGTGTCGATCCGCGGGTCCTCTTCCCCGTTCGAGAGCGTTGTCCGGGGCAGGCTTCCGCTGCCGGCGGCTGCCGACGCAACGTGCATTTCGGCCGGCGCCAGAAACGCGATCAGCTCGCGCTCGGATCCGTCGAAGAAAGCGTCGAGGAACTCTCGCAGGGCGGCGCGGCGCATCTGATCGCGCGACGCTTCCGGCGTGTAGACGAACGCCCGGCCCACCTTGCGGCGCGAGACTTTGCCTTTACGCACCAGACGGTCGAGCACCGTCATGACGGTAGTGTAGGCCAGCGAACGGGTTTGCGTCACGATCTGCAGCACGTCTTTCACGTTGCCTTCGCCTAAGGACCAGAGGGACTTCAGGCAGAGCAGTTCGAGCGGCGGTGGGACATCGCGCACAGTGCGTGGCATTAACCTTCCTGTTCGGCGGCGGGTTTGAGCGCCTGCCTGAGCTTATCGGCGAAAATCGATTCGGTTTTAGGGGCAAAGAGCGGATGCTGAACGGGCGTGTGCGGCGCGTGGGGCGCGGACGGCGTGTTCGGCCCGGCTGCCGGCGCGGACGGTGTGGGCCGCGCGGGCGCGGGCGGCGTGTTCGGCCCGGCTGCCGGCGCGGACGGTGTGGGCCGCGCGGGCGCGGGCGGC
>PLDF01000463.1 GCA_003135055.1 Bryobacterales bacterium
CCGCCGCCACCGCCTCCGCCGCCTGCGCCTCCACCGCGGCCACCGCCGCCGCCAAGGCCGCCGTTGGTATCGGCGCCGAATCCGGTATTGGCGCCGGCCGCGCCGAATGCGCCCATGCCGAGGCCATCCGTGCCGCCGCTCAATGTGCTATTGAAGGCGGAATCCCCGACGCTGGCGCCGAGGATTCCTCCCGGCCCGCCGGGACCGCCGGGGCCGCCGCGTCCGGCCAAGCGGTCCTGCCTGGCCTGTTCATCGGCAGCGGCGCCGAGGCCGCCGCTGCTGCTGCCGATCACCATCAGGGATTCGTTGGCATCGGCGTTATTGGAATCCGCTGGTGAAGTGAAATCGCTCGCCGCGGCCAAATCCTGCTGGCCGGCTTCGGTGGCGGTGACGGACATATTCTGGTAGGCGGGCTGGGGCTGACCGTTGGCTCCTCGGCCGCCGCGTCCGGCGGTCTGTGCGTTGGCTTGGGTGTTGGCCGGCCCGTTGGTCTGCGCGTTGGTCTGGGTGTTGGTCTGTCCGTTGGAGGCGTCGCGGCCGGGCCCCTGCGCGTTGGCGCCGCCTTGGCCGCCCTGCCCGCCACGTCCTCCGCCGCGACCGCCGAACTGGCCGCGACCACCGAACTGGCCACCACGTCCGCCGCGGCGTCCCGCGGTTGGATTGACGAGGTCGGCCGCCGCGCTTTGAACGGCGCCGTTGATGCGCGGAACTACCAGCGTCCAATTCCTGTAGATGGGCTCCGAGCCGACAGTCACTTGTTCATGCAGCGGGGTAAAGCCGAACATTTCGATACCGATGTCCCAAACGCCGGGGGTCAATTCGAGCGAATAGCGTCCGCTTTCATCGGTGTAGGCGATGACTTTGGAGCCGCTTGGGGTAGTGGGGGCGGCTGCCGCGGCGCCACTCGGGGCACTGGGCGCCGGTGCTGCCTGGGTGGCCGTAACCGTGGCGCCCGGAATGAATAGGTCCGCGGCTCTGACAGAGCCGCTTTGCTGGGTCCCGGACAGCAGCCGGGGACCCAGCAGAAGCCCAGCAATGAGGAAAATACGCTGCACGTGCACTGTTAAGACTAGTTCCTTCCAGGGTAATGAATAGTTCGTTTATGTTGGGGTTTGAGCGGCTCGGCTTCCCCGTCGCCCGTTGTTGTGGAGGCGGCGCTACGGGCGGCATGGTTACGCCAATACGACGATTGGTTAGTGGCCGCCCGGTCTCAGCGTTCTTGCATCCGCAGAGAACCGGCGGCAAGACCGCCGGCGCTACCAATAGTTCTCCGGTTTGGCTCGCTCGCATCGCGGATTACGGTACGAACGCCGAGCGCTCGGAGCGGCTCGGACAGGGCAGGCCATGGGCCTACGCTACTTCAGAAGGAATGCGGCCAAGTCGACTACGCGGCAACTGTATCCCCACTCGTTGTCGTACCAGGAGACCACTTTCGCTAAATTGCCGCCCACCACCTTGGTGAGATCGGCGTCGACAATGGAGCTGTTGGGGTTGCGCAGCATATCGGTGGAAACTACGGGATCTTCGGTGTATTCGAGAATGCCCTTGAGCTCGCCTTCAGCGGCCGATTTCAGCTCCGCGTTGATTTCCTGGGCGGTAGTGTTTTTCCCGAGCAGCAGGACCAGATCTACCACCGAAACGTCGGGCGTGGGAACGCGCATGGCGTAGCCGTCGAGCTTGCCTTTGAGTTCGGGCATCACCAGGGCGATGGCCTTGGCGGCGCCGGTAGTGGTGGGGATCATGTTGAGGGCGGCGGCGCGGGCGCGGCGCAGGTCTTTGTGCGGGAAATCGAGCACGTTCTGATCGTTGGTGTAGCTGTGAATGGTGGTCATGGAGCCCTTCTCAATGCCGAACTTTTCGTGCAGCACTTTGACTACGGGCGCGAGACAGTTGGTGGTGCAGGAGGCGTTGGAAACGATGTGGTGCCGGGCTGGGTCGTAGGAGCCCTCGTTGACGCCGAGCACGATGGTGATGTCCTCGTTCTTGGCTGGCGCGGAGATGATGACCTTTTTGACCGTGCCGTGCAGGTGCTTGGCGGCGTCGTGGGCATCGGTGAACTTGCCGGTGGATTCCACCACGACTTGCGCGCCGACGGAGCTCCAATCGAGCTGCGCGGGATCTTTGGAGGCAAAGACCTTGATCTCTCTACCGCCCACTTTGATGGAATCGGTGCCCGCGTGGACCTCCTCGTCGAGGCGTCCGAGCACGGAGTCGTACTTGAGCAAATGCGCGAGGGTTTTGGTGTCGGTGAGATCGTTGACGGCGACGAATTCTACATCGTCGCGGTGCAAGCCAGCGCGAACGACATTGCGGCCGATACGGCCGAAGCCGTTGATTCCTACTTTGACTGCCATGGTTTCTCCTGTTTTGGTGAGGGTTGGCGTGAATGCTTAGAATATCAGCCACACAGTGATTCTCGCTCGTGCGCTGCGGGCGAACGGAGCCCAATTCCATTGTAGAGGCGCTGTCAAGGTGGGCGTGGGATTCGCCCGTCAATCGCTTCGTGTCACGTGGCGCCCACGCCTCTCTTGTTGGTGGTCTGCCACAGTAGTATCTGTTTAGCCGTTTCCGTTTGCTTTGTCGTCGGAAGATTCGCGTACATCTCGGGATTGCGAAGCCACTTCGCCAAGAGAACGCCCGCCGGATCTACAGTCTTCATTCGCCAGATTTCCTTGGCGATCGCAAGCGCTTCACCGGTCAGTTCGCGTAGGATCGTGGGCCCAGGATCCTTGTCAATCTCTTGCTGAACCAGTCTCGCGAGGGCTGCGGCCTCATGAGGGCTCAAAAATCTGCGTGCCGAGTCGTCGTCATCCGGTGCATCCCGATCCTCCCCAGATCTAGCTCCCGCACACTCTTTGGGCAAGCTGACGGGATGGACCCCGGTAAGCACTGGGAAGGCAGAGTTTTCAGTATCTACCCGGGCGTCGGCAGTCACCTCTCTACCGTATTCGACCGAGATTGTGAGGGCCAGAGCGGCGTTGCCATCCGGAACTTCCAATTCCCGAGCGCCACCACCACGGGCATCCTTCCAGAGCGCAACCGTGCGACTCCGCGAGCTCTTTGCGTCCGACCCGGCGAGCTTGACCATTCCGAGGCTCGATATCGAAAGGACCGAAGACCCTGGATCGTCGGCAAGCGCAGCGGCATATCGGCTCGACCACCGGCTTGCCAACTGCGGCCCGTCCATCAGCAGTGCGATCACTAGATGCGGGCCCACGCTACGGAGCAATTCACCAACCGGATCGTGCCGCGCGAGATCCTCACAAATGAGCACAGATGTCACCAGCCAAGGGCGCAGGACAAGAAACAGTAGCCTCCGATCGGCAATTTCTATATCCTCCCAGTATGATCTCGCGGGATTCAGCCGCCCCCCGATTCCGTAGTTACGTATCTGGCTTGAATCGAGCCGCCAACGATGATGCTTGCCTTGACGGAAGTGAATGGCGTGGTGTCGGCTCAACGGTACATCAACGCATAAGTAGTTCTCGCCAGGGCTGCTAGATGAACCGTTCTGGCCAACGCCCGTCACCAGCATCAGGCTCTTGCGGAGTACGCGAAGGCGAACGGCATGGTAATCATCAGGCGTCAGAGCGAGTTCCGGAAGGACTACGCCATCCAGGGATCCGAGAAGGCGTTCAGCTTCTTCGCAGAGCGACTCGATTCTGTCCGCGGCTGTAGCCCCAGAACTCTTAGCTTCATAACTGAAATAATAGGCACTCCCGCCGCCTTTGCGGCCAATAACTCCCTCTTTATCGGATTTTCGAATCTGTGCGGGCAAACATACCTCGGGCCACGGAACCACTAATAGATTCATGTGATCCTGATTCGTTACGTCGCCACGAGCCCCGGGGATCATAAACCACCTCGGTTGTACTTCGTCGGTTTCGCAGAGAGCGAGGTGGTGCGAGAACGAGCGTAGAGTAAGGCCGCTCGTTGGCGTGTGCATCTTCGGCAAGACTCGCGCGGCATGCGGATAAATCAAATCACTGCACAATGAGGAGCCAAACCGGTTAGGTTCCAGCCGCTTCCAGCCCTTACGAACCAAGAAATAGTCCGGGCGCTTCTTCAGATCGTTACGAATTGGCAAGCCGCAGCTTAGGCTTACTTCATCGGCTAAAGCTACGCAATCGACCAACGCGGCCAGCAGATCTGGACGATTCGAAATTTTATACAGGGGCATGTGCCGGCACTCCCAGAGCAGATCCCAGAACCCCTTTAAACGTTCTGGATAGTCTCGGGCCTTGATACCTGCCGAGGCGAGTTTTCTACATTGTTCCAACCAGTTTCGCCATTCCATCGCCCCATCTAGATCGCCTGCTTTGAGATCGGCTAAGCATTCCTTAACACCTCTCGACGTTTCGAGGACGGAAGTGTAAGCTCCGGACCGCCTGAGAACCGCGGCAGAGAGGGCGAACACGTCTGGAGGCCATTCTAAGCACTTGATCCATTCGGGCCATTCCTTCTCCTTTTCTTTCAGTTGGGCTTCGCTCCAACCGGTGAGAAAGCTCCACACCTGAGCTATAGTCATTCCGTGCGGTCTTGTAGGATCTTCAGCGTTCATGCGATCACCATCTGCTTGCGGTGTGCCGGGAGGTCATTTGTGGGGAAACTGACCCATGCCTGATTTTTCGGGCCAATACTTATCAAACTCAACCTCAAGATCTTTCCATCTGCGATCTGAAGTCGCCTTCACAGGAAAAACTCTGAGGGCGATGATCTGCCCAGCTTCGGAGGCAAAATCTGGAACAACCAACACCTTGTTTTGGTCAGGCCCTTCCAGGGACACATAGGTTTCATGGGATCGCAAAAATGCTTTGTATTGATCTGAAGGCAACGTGTGCCACCCCCATTCGCATTTTTTCATGGCCTCGGGCATATCCCTTTTGAAATGCTCTAGGGCAAGCCGGTGCTGATTCATGATATGCACGGTCTTGAGAGAATTCATCCGGGCTTCGTTGAGCAGAATCAGTACGTTGACTGAACAGCCTCGAATTGCGGCGATTTTGAGCGCTGATAAGACGCGGCCAGCGGGTCCACAGTTACCTTCGAACCAGAACGCAGGCGTAGTCAATGCTTTGCAGGTCCATTTTTCTCCCCGGTGGCATCGCGCAGAAATGTTCAGCAGTAGTCCGGACAACGCGTCAACTATCTCCTCTCGGCTACGGCCGGCCGTAAAACGCGTACCCGGTTCGTTAACCGGGTCGCCCTCGAGCAATGGGCGGACATAGTGGGGTAAGCGCTCGGTGTACAGTGTGGCCACGGGGGGATTGATCTTCTGCGCCCGATCAATCTGACCGCATAGATTGCTGAACGCGTCTGCGATGCCATTTGATGCGCCGGTGTTGTGGCTACCGGTCGCCCCTTTCGCTGTGTTGGCGTTGACGTGCTTCGGATCAAAGCGGTCGAGAACGTCGAGAATTGATCGGACATTATAGAACCTGTGGCCCGAAACACGGAGGCAAGCGAAGACTATCTCCGTTGCAGCGATGATGCGTTCATATTCGGCCGCTTCATTCCCGTTGAATCTGAACCCTTCTCGCAAACGGGAGAATACCTCGGCCTTGATCGCTTCGTTAGACTTGAGGGCCGGCTCGGTTATTCGGTTCCAAGGAAGTTTGTTCCACCGCGCTTCAGCCGCATATGGCCGAAGCGGTTCTGGGCTCCCGCCCGCGCTGCGGTCGACCAGATAAAGGAGAGTCAGTCCCAAGGAAAAAATATCTCCGGGCACAAAAGGGTCGTAGATTTCGACCGACTCTGACGCCTCCCGATAGTAACAAATCTTGTCCGGAGAGTCATACGGCCGTCGCCAGCAGAGCTTAGCACGTTCCTCGGCCGATTCCTTGTCTACGTAGACAGTCGGGTCAGGCGTGTCCCACTCTAGATTGATAAGCCTTGGGTTCTTCAACTCCTTACTGTCCTCGACAATAACGTTGTCGGGGCAAATATATCCGTGGGGCGAGCCCTCAAGATGCAACATATGCACCGTCTTGGTAAGACTTCTCGCAAAAGTAAACCACTGTTCCAGTGACAAGCTGTATTGCTTGCACCACTCCCTTAGGCTGATTCCCTCGACGTGGCAGCACAGCAGAACAGGGGAGCTGTACTTCTCGTGGTCGTAGTTGAATTTCAATTCAGGGAGATCATCCTCTCCAGGCAGCCGGCAGGAGATGAACTTCTTAAGGTGGTCCAAGCGCTTTAGAACCTCCAGTTCAATACGCAACTCTTCCTTGAAGGTCTCGATGTATTGCCGCCTCGCAGTCTTGTCCGTGATCCGCTCGATGTCGGGGAATCGCCCGATGATCTTCCGGGGAAGGTGTTCGTCGCGCGAATCCGCAGATATACGTTCCCCTATCAGGCAGATCCCCCTCGGCTCGCGATTCGTCGACTGGTCCCAATTGAACCGATAATTCGCGCTGGGCGGTTTCTTGTGGTTCTTTAGCCTGTTTGATTCGCTGGGACGACGAATTCGTGGCTTCTCACTGTCTTTATTATTTGGAACCCACGTGAGCGTCAGCGACGACCCCAGAAATCGGTCTGACTGGTTCTTGAAGCTGACCTCGTAGCGCCCTTTGGCTTCCGGTTTAGCATTGATCATTGGCTGTCCTACTGACGCCGCACCAGCTTGGCGCGACGAGACACATGTTCTCACATGCATTGCCTACACGCAAGCGAATTCCTTCCTAATGTCCCTTTGAGCGGGATGCTCGGACGATCCTCAACGCCCTGCTGCGCGGCCAGCCGAGCGGCGCTCTGCCCACGAGAATGAGCCACCGTGCCCTCGTCGGCAGCGAGCGCGGGCTGACCGTGGTGTCCGTCGCGCATATCGACGCCGGCCAGCGCGGCGGGCGCGGAGATGATCACCTTCTTGACTATGCCGTGCAGGTGCTTGGCGGCGTCGTGGGCGTCGGTGAACTTGCCAGTGGATTCCACCACGATTTGCGCGCCGACGGAGCTCCAGTCGAGCTGCGCGGGATCTTTGGAGGCGAAAACCTTGATCTTCTTGCCGCCGACGGTAATGGAATCGGCGTCCGAGTGGACCTCTTCGTCGAGGCGGCCGAGTACGGAGTCGTACTTGAGCAAATGCGCGAGAGTTTTCGTGTCGGTGAGATCGTTAACGGCGACGAATTCGACGTCGCCGCGGTGCAAGCCGGCGCGAACGACGTTGCGGCCGATGCGGCCGAAGCCGTTGATTCCTATTTTAACTGCCATGGTTTCTCCTGTATGAAGGTTGGGTGAAGCTAAAGGATAACAAGCGGTGGGTTGGGGCGCATTAGAGGGCTGTCGATGGGCGGCGATGAACCGGAATTGACAGACCATGGAGGGCGATGGTCTGTCCTACCGGGCGACGGCTCTTTTGGCTTTGGCCCCGCATCGCGAGGAGCTACGGACGGTGCGGCGGGGGCGTGGCTGGCGGCTGAAGCGGCGGTGGCCGGGGAGCGAGGGCCGGCTGAAAGCCGGCTGCAGCCAGGATTGGCTGCCCCACTAAGTGGTTCGGAATCAGCGACCTGCTGGGTAGGCGAGTGTTCGGAAATGGGACTAGGGTCGTTTGGCATATCGTCGTTTGGTCGATCGACGGTGCGCAGCACGATGAGGGTGCGGAGGGCGCGTTGATACATCAGGTGAAGGCGGGTCTCATAGCGGTGCAATAGGGATAGGGACGGCGAGGCGGCCAGGGTGTCGAAAGCTACGACCATGCGGTCCATCATGCTGCCGTCAGACTGGTTGGCCATCTGCTTATTGAACATGCCGGTTTCGAGCGACCAGGCGCGGCGCTGGCGCCAGTAAGAAGCGCACATTTCCTCGATCATGCCGAACTCGACTTCGCCGGCGGGCCGGAAGCGGTCGACGTGCTGCTGGAGGAGAATCAGGAAGTTCTCGCGCGATTCGCCCTCCACAACGACACATTTGGCGCACAGGCCGTGACGCATGGCATTTAGCGAGTAACGTTCTTTCCCGGCTGGGGTGGACGGCCCTTTGGAGCGGGCGCCATTGGCTCTCGACGATTTAACTCTTCTAAGTGAAGACATGTTGGTTTCTCATTACTAAGTTACAACGGCAAGAACAGGTGGCTGGAGGCAGTTAGAGCATAAGTTGTTGTATCTATAGGCGGAAAGATTTTGTAATTTCGGGTGATTGGGGGGCGGGTCCGAAACGGCGCAGAGCGGTTAGAGGAGGGAACATTAGATTGCGCGGTTACTTAAGTGTGTTGAGGTGAAGGCAGTTATGCGGGTTATACGCGGTCACTGGCAGCGGCCGGGGAGTAGCGCCGCGCAGTATGGCGCCATCAATACCAGCTACTGACCATTCTGCACAAATTGCGAGGCGGTCAATCCTGCCGGCCGTCGGCTTCAGACTGCGCTTTTTCGGGCGCCAAGACTCGCGCAGAGCCGCAGGAGAGCCGCCTGAAAGGCGGCTGCAGGCAGGATTGCCTGCCCCACTATTCGATTAAACGCTGTGGGGATTTCGGGGCTCTGTCGCGGGAATGCCAATGAGGAGCGGTGAGATATGTCGCGTTCACACGAGCGTGAACGCTGCACGCATGTGCCCAGAGGGCGCCCAGTGCGCCACGGTGCTTGGCCAGTACAAGTCAATGGGTGCGAGAGGGTGGAAAAGGCCGGCGAGATCCACCAACAACCGCGAATCGCCACCGGAAACTATTTGACTTGCGAGGGCATTTCGAAGGCGGGGCCACGGAACTTGCGCTTCCCGTCACACGATGACACGACGAAGCGAAACCGTCCGGGTCCAAGGTATAGGTTCGCCCGGCATGTGGCGGCGCATTGGGATCCGCAGGTCAGTCCGCTCCAACGTACGGGGCGAAGCTTGGCGCCGTGCGGCAGAGGAACACAACCCGCCGGCGGGCTCTGTCCGCATTTCTCGATGAGCGTGAGATCGGTAACATGATCGCTCCATTCGCCCTTCAACTCACGCTGAATGGTTACCGCCCACGCCAA
Source organism: Bryobacterales bacterium (assembly GCA_003135055.1). Classification (GTDB taxonomy): domain Bacteria; phylum Acidobacteriota; class Terriglobia; order Bryobacterales; family Bryobacteraceae; genus PALSA-243. Next base: position 8,955 of record PLDF01000463.1, read on the forward strand.
TTCGATATCGGGTCCGCGGTTCTCTACTTCAAACGCGCCTGGCAGGGCAAGGTTGCGAACCACTACGGAGGCCTCATCGGGGGGCGCCCCGGAAGCGTGCTGCAGGGGAGAACTGGCGAACGACAACGCCCCCAACACCACGGGAAAGGCCCATGCGGCCGCGGACCGCGCCTTCATGCCTGGCGTACGTCGAAATTCTTCCATATCGGGGCCTCATGACGGTTCGGTCCTGTAACCTCTTTGGCGGCCACCTGATTGCAACTTTGAGTTGGCACAGAATTCAGTATCCCGATGAAGCGGCGGTCCGTGGGTGTGCCCTGAATGATGTTGCCCACGTTGGCGCTGCTGCCGGCCCTGACAACATTGATGCGGAAACTCGAGGGTGGATTGGTGAAATTCGCCGGCTGAAACGTGGCCTCCCAATGTACGTTCCAATAGAAGGACTGCAGGTGGTGAAACGCGCCGGCCGGTTCGCGCACGCTGAGGATCGTGCAGAAGTGAAATTCCATCTGCGATTCGGCCAGGAAATTCGGCTTGGCCGCGCCTGAAGCCGGATGCGGGTTGATCTCGACCAGATTGACCGCATCGGCAGGCTGGTCGAAGTGAGAGACCGTCAGCTTCAGCGGAAATACGGCCCCCGCAGCGCCAGTCGCAATCTCGCCGTCACCGGGCATCGTGTCGTAAAAAAGCTTACTCGGGGGGCTTCCGTCCACGCAGTCGCAGCATGCCTGGCTCAGCCGGGCGGGCGGCCGGGCCCGCTGGATGAAGATACTGCCGTCGTTAACGGTCTGGCCGCGATAATAGCACCAGTTCGTCTCAATCCACTGGACCTGTACAAACCCCACTGTCCACCCCGCGGCGGAGTCGCCTGGCGCTCCCAACAGAGTCACCTCTCCGGTGGCTCGAATCGGGGTTCCCGTATACGACATGCTGGCGCCGCTTACCACCGGCGCGTTCACATTCGGGCGCGTGGTTACCGCAATCTTCGCGGAACCCGGTTTGATACTGATCGCCATCGGCAGTCTCTCCCTCTTACGCGATAGTATCGCGTCTCACCGATACCGTGACACCGGCGGTTGGCAACCGCCGCGCAGGATGGCACGCCGCCCCATGTCTGCTGTCACTTTCCATCTTGCCCGTGACTCAGATCAGTATACACCCAGTTGCATGAGGCCGATCCTTTCGGTTGCGAGTTTTCCTTGCCGCCGAGAAATCTTTCGGGCAAACCGTTATCATGCGCTTGCGAGGCCTAAGCGCGAATGGCCGGTCAACAATTCTTCCAGGGACCCGCGGCAGAAGTTCTTGAGCGCGCTGCGCACCGCTTCGGCCGCCACCTTCCGCGGTTCGCGCGCACTGGAATACAGGAACTGGCGCCCGTCCCTCTCACGCCGCACGTAATGCTTGGCTTCCAGCGCCGCAGCACGGCTCGAATGGTCGAATCGGTCAAGACGCGCTCCATGCCGACGGCGGCCCGCGCGGCTTTTCCCGTGGCCGGGCCGTGCTCCCATAGGAATTCCATCACTTGCCGTTCCAACTCGCCCAGACTTTATTGACGCCATATTCCTAACTGTGACCTGCTGTCACGTTACCTATGGTAACGCGCCTCCGAGTCTGGGCGGGCCCAGAGTCCGGGCCCACCTGGCTGGAGAGGCGCCGGGAAGGGACGGTCTCGGCTCGAGTCGAAGCGCGTTCACACGAGTGTGAACGCGGCACGCATGAGTGCGTGCGCCACGATTCGATCCGCCTGCACTAAGTGAACAGTGTTGGTTTTAGTTAGTGCAAACAGTGCGAACGGGACGTGCGGTTAGTTATGCTCGCGGCGCTCCGACGCAGCCCACCGGCTGGCCTTTCACAATCGGCGGCGTGGCAACGATGTAGAGCACCACTCCATCGAGCGGCGAATGCACTTCGGCGATCGTCGCGCCGAAAAAATCTGTAATCCGCGCCAGCAATTGCCCCTTACGCACGCGTTCTCCGCGCTCCACGTGCGGGTAGAGAATGCCGGTCTCCGGGCTGGTCAGGACCTCGGCGGGGTCGAGATACACCGCATCGGCCAGCGGCGCGGGGCCGGTGGGCATCATCTTGAGCTCGCGCAAAACGCCATGCACGCCGGCGGCAATCTGGTCGACGCATTGCGGATCGCTGGTTCCCAGATAGCCGCTCTCCACGGTCATGGCGGGCTTGCCGCGCGTGATGGCGGTGTTGGAACAGTACATGGAGCGCGCCGGGTCGGTGGGGCGGCCGCGGTCGATCAAGATATGGCCGATGCCAAACGCCAGGGCGAGCCGCGCGATGCTTTCGTTCATCCGCGCGTCGGCGGTGACGGTCTGGTAGACATACGGACGCAGCGATTCGTTGCCGTCCCCGCAGTGAAGATCCAGCACGTAATCGGCGCGCTCGATGATTTGCGTGGTGATCGCATGAGCGATGCGCTCCGATACCGTGCCATCGGCGCGGCCCGGATACACCCGGTTGAGATTCTTCCCGTCGATGGGGCTGAAGTAGATGGTGCGCCCCAGGAACGATGGCATGTTGGCCACATGCACCAGGATCACCGTGCCGCTGAGCGCGGCCGCGTCGATCTGAGCGCGCAACCGCTGCAGCGCGAGAATGGGCGGATACTCATAGCCGTGATTGCCCGCGATCAGGGCCAACGTAGGGCCGGGGCGGGCGCCTTCGATAGTCGTAACGGGAATCTGCGTGCCGGCGTCCTGGGCGGCGGGAATCTCGATCATGCGCGATGTCACGCCATCAGTTTAACGCGGGCGCCTCGCCAGGATTCGCACCCGAGTCTCGGGTCACTCGGCTGAACCGGATCTGAGCGTCAATGGGAGACTTACTTTACCCTAAAAACGGCAGTTGACTGCCAGGGTGGATGGCGAGTCTATGACCGGTCGAGGTTTCTCTCTACGGCGTGCTTCACCCAATGGGTGAGTCGGCTGGAGACCGCCCGCGGGAAAAGAACCGGCGACAAGATCGCAGGCGTTACGAGGAACACAACTGCCAGTTGCAACTTTTCGCCAGGTTCGCTAATCTCTAT
>PLDF01000245.1 GCA_003135055.1 Bryobacterales bacterium
AATTCCTGCATTGCCTACTACGTGAGGACTACCAACCAGATAAACCTGATCAACGACGCCGGCACGGCTATTTTGTCGTCGGCGGCGCCAGGGGCGGCAGTGACGCTGAGCAACAGTCAGTGCTCCATCAATATGGCCGCTGCGACCGTCACGCCGTCGGGGACGGATCTGACCGTGAACCTGCCGGTGACGTTCACGGGGGCGTTCGCCGGAGCGAAAGGCATCTTCATGTTTGCGTCGGGGTTGAGCGCCAACAGCGGATGGCAGTCGATGGGTACTTGGACTGTGCCTTAGGCATTCGCGCTTTGAGATTTGCTACATAGCAGAGAAAATGGCGGATGCGACGAATAAGCCCTGTAGCCCCAATTTGCGGAGCGCTTGTGCCACGTCCGCCTCCGGAATCCGGCGAAAACCCTTCGTTCCTGGCTGCTCTACTACGCGAGGGCCGCGAACCAGATATTCCTGCTCAACGACGCCGGCACGGTAAAGCGCCCAAATCGACGCACCGCAACGACGGCGGTGGCAAGGATATGGGTTCAAGGCGGCAAGGTTATGGGTTTTGCCGCAAAATCCTTAGCGCCCGACAGCGCCGGCTTGAAAGCCGGCGGCAGCCAGGATTGGCGCCAGGATCGGCCGCCCCACAATTTGTGCAGAATGGCCGCGGGTATGCCATCCTGCGCGGCGGTTGCAACGCATCTCACCCCTCCCACTGCCCCGCCACTCGCACACCTGTGTCTACTCCGCCACAGCCTTTCCCCCAATTCAACCATGCGCGCCCGCCTCTGTTTTGGCACAATAGAAGGTCGGCGTGCCGTGGGCGGCGTTTTGGACTGACAGGTGCATCACAAGTCTTCCGTCATCCCAAAACGGCCGCAATTTCTATCGATGAGGTATTCGTGAAGATTGATCGAACCGGCTTTCTCTGTCTATACCTGTTAAGCAGTTTCGCGACGGCATACGCGAACCCGCAGCAGCAGTCGCCCCAGGTCCCGTCACCGGTACAATTAGCCGCCACGGCGGACGACGGCGCGCCTCAGCAGAATCCAACGGCGCAGAATCCAACTACACAGAGCCCAACGTCACCGATCCCCCCCACGCAGAACCCTACCGCGCCGGCTCCGCAGACCCAGAACCCCACCACTCAGGCGCCTCCCACGCAAGCTCCCCCGGCGCAGACTCCGGCTCCGCAAGCTTCACCCGACCAGCCTACATCCACGGCTCCCATCGTCGTCGCGCCGCCCGAGCTGCCCAAGTACCCTGACGTCCGCCTGCCCGGCGAGTATGGCTTCTACATCGGCGTCGACGGCTGGACCCCGCAGGAGCAGCCGATTTTCAACCATGGCCGCAATTCCGGCATCATCTATAACTCGTACGTGACTTTCCAGGGCAAGGCCAAGATAGGCAAAGGCGCCGAGTTCGGTATCGCTCTCGGGTTGCACAACTCACTGCATCTTTCCTACCTCGAAACGCGCGCCGCGGGCGATTTCACCACGCCCGTCATATTGGCCGTGGCTGGAGGCCAGACCTATGCGGCCGGCACCTTGGTCTCCACCGATCACAATATTCAGGCTGTGAAGCTTTCGTTCGATTACCTTACGTGGCCCTATCCCGTCGAAAGCCGCAAATTCCGCCTGAAGACGCTTTATCAGGTTCAGTACGTGGCGGCTAAAGCCGGTTTTGACGCGCCCCTTTTGCCTCTGGTGGATGCCAATGGCAACATCATCCTCGATTCCAGCGGCAACCCAATCAGCTACGCCGCATCGGAAACCAAATGGTTCATTCTACCCACGTTCGGCGTCAGCGCCACCCAGTACCTCACGCGCTATATCCGCCTCGAAGCCAGCGCCGATGGCTTCGCGATTCCGCATCACTCCACGCTTTACGAGGGAGAATCCACGCTCAACGTCCGCGTCAGCCATTTCGAGCTGCGCGGCGGGGCCAAGTTGTTCCACTTCAAGACCTCGACCTCCCAGGATTTTTACCTGAAAGGTACGCTGGCCTCGGTTTTCTTCGGGATTCGCTGGTATTCAAGATAGAGCCATTCCCGCTTGCCCGGCCGCCCAGCGCCACAATCTCTTCCGGCGTCAGTGCCCGCCACTTGCCGATCGGCAACTCGTCGATCCGCACCGGCCCGATCGCCGTTCGCACCAGCTTCGAGACCTTGCTGCCCACCGCTTCCAGCATCCGCCGCACTTGGCGGTTGCGGCCTTCGGTGATGGTCAGATCGAGAAACGAATGCCCGGCGCTATCGCGCACCCGCCGGACTTCCGCGGGCCGCGCCGGCCCGTCGTCCAATTCGACGCCGCGCCGCAATTGCTCCATCTGCTCCTCTCTCACAGGCGGGGAAGCCTTGACCCGGTACGTCTTCGCCACCTTGTGCTCGGGGTTCATCACGCGCTCGGCAAACGCGGTGTCGTTGGTCATGATCAGCAGGCCGCTGGTGTCCAGATCGAGGCGGCCCACGGGCGAAAGCCACGCGCCGGCATCCGTAACCAGGTCATATACCGTTAGACGGCCCTCGGGGTCGCCGTAGCTGGTGAGATACCCTTTGGGTTTGTACAACAGAATGTAAAGTTTGGCCGCGCTCTGCAAGGGCTTGCCGTCGAGCGTGATGCGGTCGCGTTCCAGATCCACCCAGTGATCCGCATCTTTGACGATTTTCCCGTTCACCCGAACCCTTCCGGCTCCAATCCAGCTTCTGGCATCCGTTCTGGAACCGATCCCATGCTTGGAAAACACTCTCTCTAAAGTTTTCAGCGGGCGCTGGCGGCTCGATCCGGGCTTTTCAGGCATGATGTCCTAAGACAATTATTGCTGCATTTTGGTGCTACCGTATGGGGGTGGGAACTATCGTACGGCACTTACACTGATTCGCGGCGCGCGCCAACTGCTCACGCTGCGCGGACCTGCCACTCCCCGATGCGGGTCAGCCCTTAATGAGCTTAATATCATTCAAGACGGCGCGCTGCTGATTCGCGACGGAGTGCTGAAGGAAGTCGGTCTTTCGCGCCGCGTCGAGAATGTGGCGGAGGCGCGCCACGCGGTGGAAATCAACGCGTCCGGAAAGGTGGTGATGCCTTGCTTCGTCGATTGCCACACGCATCTGGCCTATCCGCCGCCCGGGGTTTCGGACGACGATCGCGCTACGGCCACGCGGACTCTCATCGCGGCCACCGGGAAGCGCACGGCCGCACGCTGGCGGGTCCACCTGGAGGCCATGGTTCGCCACGGCACCACCACCGCGGAGATCAAGACGGGCGTGGGCCCGGATGCCTTGGCCGACTTTAAGCTTCTACGCATGCTCGCCAAGCTGCAATTCGAGCCGCTGGATATTGTGACGACGTTTCTGTTCCGGCTGCCGCCCGCCGATGGATGGGGCGAAGCCGAGTGCGACGAGTTCACCGGCATGGTGTGCCGCGAGCTGCTGCCCAAGATCCGCCAGCGCAAATTGGCCCGTTTCGCCGATGTCGCATGGAACCCCGCTTCCGCCCACCATGCGCGCTTCTTGCGCTATCTGGGCGCCGCCTGCAAATTGGGATTCCACTGCAAGATGCATGCCGACCAGGATCATGCGGCCGCCGCCATCGTGATGGCTATGCAACACCGGGCGGTGAGCGTCAGCCATCTGGAACAGGCCGCCAGTTCGGAAGCGCCGCTCATAGCCGGTTCCGGAACCATCGCCACACTGTTGCCCAGTGCGTCATTCTACACGGCGGCTGGAAACGCGCCGGCGCGCGCGCTGGTGGATGCCGGCGTGCCCATCGCCCTCGGCAGCGACTTTCATCCCATCCACAGCCCCACGCTCAATATGCAGACGGTGGTGGCGCTGGCCTCTTTGCGCCTCGGGCTCACGCCCGCCGAGGCCATCAGCGCCGCTACCATCAACGGGGCGCACGCGCTCGGCTGCGGCAGCCGGACCGGTTCGCTGGAACCGGGCAAATCGGCCGACGTGGCGATTCTCAACGTATCCGATTATCGCGACCTGGCCAATCACCTCGGAACGAATCTGGTTCACACTACCATGAAGGGCGGGGCCGTGATTTACCGGGAAGGCGAAGTGGGCGTGCGCAGCGGCCCGCGCGCCGGCCCGGTGCTACACTGAAAGACACTTCAATCATATTGGCGAGTTAGTCAGGAGTTAGTCATGCGTTCCGGGAATTCGCGGTTCTTTATGTTGTTCACGGGCCTGTTGTTCACGGCGCTATTATTCACGGCTCTGGGCGGCTCCCAGGCTCTGGCGCAAGCGCCGCTCACGCGCCTGAATCCCGCGGTCAAGCAGATCGTGGATCAAGTGTCGGAAGAGCGCATCAGCGCCACCATGAAAAGGCTGGGAGAATTCGGCACGCGCTACGTGGGCTCCGAGCAGGATAGCGAAACGCGCGGCATCGGCGCCGCGCAACGCTGGATCGAGGCGCAATTCAAGAGTTACAGCCCCAAGCTGCAAGTCAGCCTCGACAAGTTCACGGTGAAGAAGAGCCAGCGCCTTCCCAAAGACGTGGATCTGGCCAACATTGTGGCCGTGCTTCCGGGCACAACCGATAAAGACCGCTACGTAATCATAGGCGGCCACTACGATTCCATCGCCTCCAAGCGCGGTCCCGGCACGCCGAACACCAACGACGATGGCCCGCGCACCGCGGCCGAGCTTGAGCCTAACGCTCCCGGCGTGGCCGACGACGCCAGCGGCACCGCCGCCGTGATGGAGCTGGCGCGCGTGATGAGCCAGTACGATTTCGATAAATCCATCGTTTTCGTCGCCTTCGCCGCCGAAGAGATCGGACTTAACGGCAGCAAGAATTATGCGGATGAGGCGAAAGCCAAGAACATGACGATCGAGGCCATGCTCAACAACGACATCATCGGCACCGATGTCTCCGGCAACGGCAGCTCGGCGAACAATCGCGTCCGCCTGTTCTCCGAAGGGCCCGAAGATTCGCCCTCGCGCGCGCTGGCCCGCTACGTCAAGGAGACCGCCGAGCGCTATCTGCCTTCCATGACGGTGGACATGATCTTCCGCCGCGACCGCTTCAGCCGCGGCGGGGACCACACCTCGTTCACGCACGATGGATACGCGGCCGTGCGCTTCACCACGCCCAGCGAGAACTACGCCAATCAACACACCGCCACCGACACATTCGCCAGCTCGTCGCCGGCCTACACCACTCGCGTAGCCAAGATGAATGCGGCCGCGCTGGCGAGCCTGGCGCTGGCCCCCAAGCCGCCGGTAGTCACAGCGCCGCGCGGACAAGGAGGCTTCGGCGGCCGCGGCGGACGAGGTGGGGATGCAGCGGGTGCGAACGCAGCGGGCGCGCAGGCGGGCGGGGCGCAGGGAGCATCCGCGACATCGGCGCCGGCTCTCACTCCGGAACAGCAACAGCAGCGGCGCGCGGCCGCGGCTAACCGTCCCGGCCTGGCCCGAGGCAAGACCGGTTACGACGCTGCATTGCGCTGGGCCAATCCCAATCCGGAGCCCGATCTGGCCGGCTACGCTGTGGTGATTCGCGATACCACATCGCCCGTGTGGCAGCGCGAAATCTATGTGGGCAACGTCACCGAATACACCATTCCCGATCTCTCGATCGACGACGTGGTGATCGGCGTCAAGGCCATCGATAAGGACGGCAACCAGAGCCTGGTCTCCGCTTACGAGCAAGGCGGAACCACCACGCCGCAGCGCGCCGCGGATGGCGCCGCCGGCGCCGCGGCCGGTCCCGGCGGGCGGCAGTAGCGTATGGCGATGGGCGCGGCGGCCCGAAGGTCGGGATCGTCGATGCCATCGCCCACACCATCGCCGCCAACCACGGCAAGAGTGTTTGGGTAACCTGGATAGCGATGATGGACCCGATTTCTAAGGTGTTGAGATCAAGGCCAACGGGACTGCTGTATCACTACACTGACGCCAAAGGACTCATCGGGGTGATCGAGAGTCGGCAGCTCTGGGCAAGCAATGTCATGCATCTTAATGATGCAAGTGAGTTTGTGCAGGCAGTTAGAATTATGAGGGCGGAGATTGCTCAGAGACTGAGGGACGATCCATCCGGTCTAGACCCGGAGTGGTGCGGTTTATTGAGTGAAATGGAAAGCGAAGACGACGAGTCGTACTACCGCACCAGCCGTCCGTTTGTCGCGTCATTTTCCGAAAACGAGGACCAGCTTAGTCAATGGCGGGCATATTGCCCGAACGGCAATGGCTTTGCAATAGGGTTTAGCTATTCAGATCTGGCCTACCTTATGAAGATTACGGGGTTTCGACTGGTGAAATGTGTGTATGGGCCGGATGAGCAATCGATATTGGTACGCGCATCGATGGCGTATTTCGATCGGATGCGTCAAAGATCAAGGTCTATTAAAGGTTTTAAGGCTTTAGGTCTTCTGTTAAGCTCAGGAGCGAAAGCTGGCGCCGCCCTAGCTGGAATCAAGAATGAAGGTTTTGTGGAAGAAAAGGAGTGGAGGCTGGTTGGTGACACGGGTGCACAAGCTAGGCTAAAACATCGACCTGGGCGGTTTGGAGTGCTGCCGTACTGCGAGCTTCCTCTATGCGTGTCCGGGGAGAAGATGCCTTTTCATCATGTAGTCGTTGGTCCAAACGTGGAACCAAGAATCACCAAAAACGCGGTGTGGAAAATGTTGCAAGAAACGCTCGGTGCAGACTTCGAACTGAGCAGGGTTGTTATCTCTCGTATTCCGTTCCGATACTAAGATCGAGTTGATCGAGTTTGTCGCCAGTCACTACGCCGTACCCACTGTCCGAGCGGTCACGCGGCCTCCGCCATCCTACGGAATTGTCGACGTCCGATGCGGCGCCTCTGGGGTAACTCAAAGTCACTCATTGATTCCGGACAGTGGTTTTTTGGGGCGTCCATCTCGAGCGAGGACCGAAGCGCGTTCACACGAGTGTGAACGCTGCACGCAGGAGTGCGTGCGCCACGAGCTACTAGCCACCAACAACTAGCAACTAAGCAGGCGGCTTACAGACCTTATACCAGAACCGTAAATGTGGCTTCCGTCCGCTCCACCGGGCGGTAAAGCGTGTCGCGCTCCATGGGTACGCGGCCGGCTCGGCGGATCAACTGGAGCAACTCGGCGCGGCGCAGGCCTTGTACCGTGGTTGCGCCGGCGTCGTGGTAGATGCGCTCTTCCACAATGGTGCCGTCCAGATCGTCGGCGCCGAAACGCTGCGCCACTTGCGCGATCCGCGGGGTCATCATCACCCAGTAAGCCTTGATGTGCGGAATGTTGTCGAGCATCAGGCGCGAAACCGCGATGTTCTTGATGTCGTCGAATCCCGTGGTCTTGGGGACGTGGTGCAGCGCGGTGTTGTCGGGATGAAACGCCAGCGGGATGAAGGTGACAAAGCCATGAGTCTCGTCCTGCAATTCGCGCAGGCGCACTAAGTGATCGGCGCGGTCCTCTTCGTTTTCGATGTGGCCGTAGAGCATGGTGCAGTTCGACCGCAACCCCAAGCTATGCGCCACGCGCGCGGTTTCCAGCCACTCGTTGCCATCGATCTTGTGGTCGCAGATGATGCGGCGCACGCGCTCGTGGAAAATTTCGGCGCCGCCGCCGGGCAGCGAATCCATGCCGGCGTCGCGCAGGCGCTCCAGAGTTTCGCGCACGGAAATCTTCTGGCGGCGCGCCAGATACGCGATCTCAACCATGGTGAAGGCCTTCAGATGCACCTGCGGAAAGCGCTGCTTCAGGCCGCGCAGCATCTGGCAGTACCAATCGAGCGTAAGCTCGGGATGCAGACCGCCGACAATGTGAAACTCGGTGACGGCTTCGCTCCAACCTTCACCGGCGCGATGCCACACCTCTTCGAGCGACATGGTGTAGGCTTTCGGATCGCGCACCTTCTTGCCGAAGGCGCACAGGCGGCAGCTTGCCACGCAGACGTCGGTGGGGTTGATATGGCGGTTGACGTTGAAATACGTGGTGTCGCCGTGCAGGCGCTCGCGCACCAGGTTAGCCATGTAGCCCAGCGCCAGAATGTCCTGGCTGCGGTAGAGCGTAACGCCGTCGTCGAAAGACAGGCGCTCGCCCGCTTCCACTTTGTCGCGGATGGGCAGCAGGCGGGGGTCGTCGATGTGAACTTCGATGGCGCGTGGCATAAGGCTACAGGTCGGGCTACAGGTCGATTCCGGAGAAATAAATGTCAGCGGCCCAGAATAGGAAGAATAGCACGCTGACGTAGCCGTTCATGGTGAAGAAGGCGGCGTTGACGCGCGAAAGGTCGGTGGCCTTGACCAGGCTGTGCTCATACAAGAGGAGCGCGACCACGGCGCCGACGCCGGCCACCGCCAGGACGCCGAGGTGCAGCGCATAGACCAGCATGAGCAGGCAAACGATCATCAGGACGTGCAGCATCCGCGCCACCCGCAGGGCCCCGGCGATGCCCAACGCGCGCGGAATGCTCCACAGCTCCTCGGCGGAATCGAATTCGAAATCCTGGCAGGAATAGATGACGTCGAAGCCGGCGGTCCAGCAGGTGACGGCCGCAGTGAGCCAGAGAATGCGCGGATCGAGCGAGCCCCGCACGGCGATCCACGCGGCCGCGGGGGCGATTCCGAGGCTGAAACCTAGTACCAGATGGGAAAAAGAAGTAAAGCGCTTAGTGAAGGAATAAAAAAAGATTATGGCGAGCGCCACGGGGGCCAAGCGCAGGCACAACTGGTTCAACTGGGCGGCGGCGAAAAAGAACAGGGCCGCGGCAGCCGCGACGAAAGCCCAGGCGAAGCCCCGGCTGAGCAATCCGGCGGGCAGATGGCGGCTCCTGGTGCGTGGATTGCGCGCGTCTATGTCCTGATCCACCAATCGGTTGAAGGCCATGGCCGCGGAGCGGGCGCAGACCATCGCGGCGACAATCCAGACCAGCTTGCGCCAGATGCCGCCGCCATCGAACGCGGCGTCGCGAAATGCCAGCAAAGCCCCCGTCAGAGCGAATGGCAGGGCGAAGACCGAGTGCTCGAACTTGATCATTTCGAGCGTCAGGCGGAGACGTTTCCAAATCATGGGGCTGAAACTAACATGGTACCGCCGTTCCGCATTTGGTTAAAATTACGGTGACGGCGTGCGCCGTCTTTGAAGGGAGCCGCCCGGAATGCTGGATGCCTTCGCGCTGTCGGACAAAGGCTGCGTCAGGAGCAACAACGAGGATTACTGCTTGATTGAGCCGGAGCTTGGGCTGTATGTTCTGGCCGACGGCATGGGCGGAGCTAACGCCGGGGAGCGGGCTTCGCGCCTGGCGGTGGACACCGTGGCGGAAGCGGTGCTGATGGCCCAACATCGCGATTCTCAAGTGCTGCTGACCGCGGTGGAAGAAGCCAACCGGCGGGTGCTCGACGCCGCGCGGCAGGACATTGCGCTGGAGGGCATGGGCACAACGCTGGTGGCGGCTCTCGAAATCGGAGAGGATTTGTGCATCGCCAGCGTGGGCGATAGCCGCGCGTACCTGATGGACGATGCGGGGCTGCGCGCCATTACCGACGATCAAACGTGGGTCAACGAAGTGGGCCGGCCGTTGGGCCTCGACGAAGAGAGCCTCAAGAACCACCCCATGCGTCACGTTCTGACTATGGCTATTGGGGCCAGCGCGCCGCTGACAGTAAACTGCTATTCCGTGCCGCTGACGCCGGGAGCGCTGGTGCTGATCTGCAGCGACGGGCTGCATGGCGTGGTGGAGCCGCAGAAGCTGGCGGAGATTTTGCAAGGCGGGCACGACGGGGTGGGGCTGGAGGAGAGCTGCCGGCAGTTGATTGAGGCGGCGAAGGATGCGGGCGGGCCGGATAATGTGACTACGGTGCTGGTAAGGAAGCCGCGGTGACATCAAGGCAGCGACGGCGGCGCAGTTGAGCGTTGCGGCCAACTCGACACTGTCCGCGAACGGTGCTTCATAGAAATACTTCGACTGGCATGCGGAACGGTTCCGCCAGTTGTTTCGCCTGGGCTTTGCCGATGCTGCGTTTGCCGCTCAGAATCTCCGATACGCGACTCTTGGGCAGAGTCTCCCAGAGGGCGCTCGGCTTCATGTTGTTTTCTTCCAAGAGATGGCTCAGTATGATGTGGGGTTCGGCTTTTGGTAGAGGATGCACCCGGTCTTCATACTCTTCGATCACAATGCTGAGCAGTTCGAGAAGGCGCCCTTCTTCTTCGGACAGGGTCGCTTCGGGCGTTTCCATGAGGCGCTTCGCCGCGTCGAGCAGTCTGCTGTACTCCGCCTTCGTCCGGATGACCACAGGCCTGGTTTCGCTGGGGAGTTCATCGAGTAGTGCGGTGCTCATTTCCAGTTGTTCTTATCGTACTCCGCGTGTGTGAGGATCTGCCGGCCATAGACGCTGCGGCGATCATCATCGCCTGGGCGGTAGTAAACGCTACGGCGTCAGGGGAGATCCATCAGCAGACCTGCACCTGTGAGCAATGCGCGTTAGGAAGCCAAGTGGCGGCGTCAAGAGGTTTCAACGACCGAGAGGCTTTCGTGGATGGTCACATCATCTGTCGTTAGAAGTTAGGCGCCACTTTATACGGGTGTAGGCGATCCGGAAGCCTCTCCGCTCGGCATTGCGCTGGGAGTCGCTCCCGGCCGCGGCAACCATCATGGCTAAATCACAGCCGTGGTCGAAGGCATATCGCATGCGCTCCCGCAGAAGCGCGCCCTGCAACCCGCGACGTCGCATCTCCGGAACTGATGCCGCACCGGCGAATAGGGCAACTCCCTTATGAATACAAAGCGAGCCCGCGGCTCCGGGTTGGCCATCGAACTCGGCGAGGAAGCACGGACTCTGCTCGCGCGCTGCGGAAATGGCGGTGGTTTGCAGAAAGAAGCCGAGAAGTTCCGGATGTTCGTGGGTCCAGCCCTTTGCGCTTGTGTCAGTCCATAGCTGCGCTTCGTCCGGACCTACTACATGCACTCTTACGTTGGGGTGGTCATCATCCGCCGGTTTCTCGATAGGCCGATACATGACGTTGCTTATCTCTATTGGCTGGTACCGACGAGAGCAGAGCAAGCTTAGGGCAGCCACGCCCGCATATGGGCTCACCTCGTGATCCACCTGCGCTCCGCGGTCGAGGAAAAAGCGCTCGATCACATCCAGCGAAGCGCCGCTTAGTTCCTCGAAGATGCCGAGTCCGAAAGTCTGAGTGACGGGCGAGCCGATACCGTCGAAGACGGCGTAGGCTCCTGAAAATTGCATCCACTCGGAACTGCTGTCGGGGAAGAGGCGGCGACGGGTGTCCGCGAACTGGGCGCAGGCGTGCCCCTCCGCTCGCTCCAAACGCCGAGAGAGTGCAAGGTCTGAGAATTGCATCGCGTTCGGCTATCGTACACGTCGCCGAAGTTAGGAGCAAGGTCCGCGTCGCTCTTAGTTCTCGGCCCAAGCGGCTATCGCGGCTCGCTCCGAACCAAATACGCCACCATGGCCGTAACGTAACGTCGACTCCGCGGAAGCGCATGAACCGCTGCTTGACGATCACCCGCGATTAGTCGCGCAGCGTTTACTAACCGCCTGGGCCGGCGATTCAAACTGACCCTCTGCCGAAGACCGTAAAGTCCTCCACGCTGTCGGCGTGCCGGAAATCCTCGCGCACGCCGGCGGCCAGTGGCTTCGCCGGTGATCCGCGCGATGAAGAGTCATGCCGCCGCTAAAGTCACCTTCGTATAGACCACTCCGAACCCCATGCGCTCGTAATTGCGCTGCGATTGGCTTCCGGGCAGCGTCGAGGCTGTCGCCAGATCACAGCCCTGCGCTAGCGCTTCGTTCAAGCGCGCGGCGATCAGCTCGCGTTGCAGGCCCAGGCGGCGGAACCGCGCGATGACGCCATCGGCGCATAACGTTGCCAGGCCGTCGCGCACGGTCAGCGCCGCGCCCGCGCCGGCCGCACCATCCACCGACGCCAGATAGCATATCGCGCCGGACATGCGGAACAGGTCGCGGCCGATATCCATCTCCTCGTCCGTCAGCTCCGCCGTTTCGAAAAAGCCTTCGCCCAGCACGTGCGCCCACACGTCGTCTTCGCCCGCGATGGCGCGGCGCACGCGCGGCGTGAACGTAATCTCCATCCCCGCGAGGCGCCGTACCAGCACATTGTTGAATTCGGTGATGCGATAGCCGCGCTGGCCGAGGGCTTCAAACAGGGCGGCGTCGGCCAGCGGCGAAAGATCGAACGTAACCGGCGCGCCGCGGCTGCGGAAGAATGCCTCGATGCCGCTCAATTCGGCGTCCCGCACCGGCCCATCGAGGCCAATGCCTACGGCGTGGGTGAGCGGCGACGCGGCGCCGACGAACACCGCCACGCCGCCGCCCGCGTCGAGCGTCGCGGAGCCCGGATGCGCCGGGGCGCCGGCCTTCGCGTTGATGGCGTCGGCTCTTTCGATGCGCCGGGCCAGTGCAAGGTCGGCGAACATCATTGCGGCTTCTCCCGTGACTGCTTTTCCCGCGACGGCTTTTCCTGTGACAATCCGGCCGGAAGGCGCATCATATAAGTATGGCCGTCGAAACCTTGAACCTATCCGTGCGCGGAATGACCTGCGCCAATTGCGCCCGCAGCGTGGAGCGGAAGCTTGGGGGCGTTCCCGGCGTGACCAAAGCCAGCGTGAGTTTAGAGGCGGCGAGCGCTACCGTCGAGTATGACACGGAGCTTGTGAAGCCCGAAATGTTCGCCAAAGCCGTGCGCGAACTGGGCTACGAGGCCGCGTGAAGGTTGTCACCGCGGAACGTTTGGATCTGCCTGTTTCCGGGATGACCTGCGCCGCCTGCGCGCGCGCGATCGAGAACACGCTGGCCGCGACTCCGGGCGTGGAACGGGCGCGCGTGAACCTGGCCACCAACACGGCGACTGTGGAATACGACGCGGCCCGGGTGGGGAGACCCGCCATGGTCCACGCCATCGAAGAGTTGGGCTACGGCGTGCCGGAAGGGGCTGCGGAGGCACCTGTATATGGGAAGCGACTGGCAGTGGCGGCGGTGTTTGCGGCGCCGGTGGTGCTCTTGGGCATGCTGCACACGGCGCCGTGGATGCAACTCGCGCTCACGCTTCCGGTAGTGTTCTACGCCGGCGCGCCTTTCTACACCGCCGCGTGGAGCGCGCTTCGGCACAAGTCCGCCAACATGAATTCGCTGATCGCGCTGGGCACGGGGGCGGCGTTCCTGTATTCGGTCTACGAAACCATGCGCGGCGGGCACGAGGTTTACTTCGAAGCGGCCACCGCCATTATCGCGCTGGTGCTCACGGGCCGCACCCTCGAAGCACGCGCGCGCGCCAAGGCTTCCGAGGCCATTCGCAAGTTGATGGACCTGCAGCCGCCTACCGCGCGCGTGATCCGCAATGGCGCCGAAATCGATGCGCCGGTGGAAGAGGTGAAGGCCGGCGACACGGTTGCCGTGCGTCCCGGCGAGCGCCTGCCGGTGGATGGCACGGTGCTCGATGGCGAATCGGCCGTGGATGAATCGATGCTCACCGGCGAAAGCATGCCGGTGGACAAGCGGCCGGGCTCGACGGTGTTCGCGGGGACCATCAACCGCTCGGGAGCGTTCCGGTATTCCGCCGCCAAGGGTGGGCGCGGCACGGTGTTGCAGCGCATGATCGAGCTGGTGAAAGAGGCGCAGGGCTCGCGCGCGCCGGTGGCGCGGCTGGCGGACGTGGTTAGCGCCTGGTTCACCGTGGGCGTGCTGATCGCAGCGCTGATTACGTTCGCGGCGTGGATGTTCTTCGCGCCTGCCGGGGTGGCGCTGATCGACGCCGTAGCGGTGCTGATTATCGCGTGCCCTTGCGCGCTGGGTCTGGCGACGCCGGTGGCGATCATGGTGGGAACCGGGCGCGCGGCCGGGCGGGGCATCCTGATCAAGGGTGGCGAAGCGCTCGAAATGGCGCGGCGCATCGATACGGTGGTGTTCGATAAGACCGGCACGATTACGCAAGGCAAGGCGCGCGTTACGCGCATCGTTGCGGCGCCTGGATTTACCGAAGCCGAGCTGCTGCGCCTGGCGGCCTCGGCCGAACGTCACTCGGAGCATCCTATTGGGAAGGCGATTGTGGAGGAGGCGGCCGCGCGCGGCATCGCGCTCGAAGAGGCGCGGGAGTTCACGGCTCTGCCCGGACGCGGCGTGCGCGCCATGGTGGGCGGACGCCTGGTGGAAGCCGGGCGCGCGATCACCGTGGACGGCGTGCCCGCCGGTTTTATCGAGGTGGCCGATTCGATCAAGCCGGAAGCCGCGGAAACGGTGCGCCGGCTGCGCGCCATGGGCCTTGACGTGTGGATGATCACCGGCGACCGGCAGGCCACGGCCGATGCTATCGCGCGCGAAGCCGGCATCGACCAGGTGCTGGCGGAAGTTCTGCCCGAGCGAAAGGTGGAAGAGCTGAAGAAGCTGCAAGCCGCCGGCAAGCGCGTCGCCATGGTGGGCGACGGCATCAACGACGCGCCCGCGTTGGCGCAGGCCGACTTGGGAATGGCGATCGGCGCCGGCACGGACATCGCGATGGAAGCCGCCGATGTCACATTGATGCGCGGCGACCTGCTGAGCGTGGTGGAGGCGATCGAGCTTTCGCGCCGGACGATGCGGATCATCCGGCAGAATCTCTTCTGGGCGTTCGCCTACAATGCGGTGGGGATTCCGGTGGCCGCGCTGGGGCTGCTTTCGCCGATGGTGGCATCGGCGGCCATGGCGCTATCGAGCGTGACGGTGGTGATGAACAGCTTGCGGCTGCGGTGAGCGGGTGCTCGGGCAATGCCGGTTGGTGGGCGCCAACCTAAAGGTTGCGGGGATATCTTCCGATAGAGCCTAAAGCATGAGCCTTTTCCCTAAGGAGCGAGATTGAACCGGCAACTCTCACAGCAGGAAATCGACGCCGTATTCCAAAATCTTCAGGACCGTAAGCGCGAGACCCCGGCGGCCAAGTTCGATTTCCGCCGGCCCGACCGCATTCCGAAATCGCAGGTGCGCGCCATTCATCTATTGCACGATACCTTCGTGCGCAACGTGGTTTCGAGCCTGTCGGCTTACCTGCGGTCCTATCTGACGGTGAATCTGGTGAGCGTGGAGCAGCTTTCCTACGCCGAATTCCTGGACGGGCTGCCTTCGCCGACGTGCATGGTCTCGCTGGGACTAAAACCCTACGACGGCAATGGCGTGCTGGAGTTGAACCCGTCGCTGGTGTTTCCCATCCTTGAAATGCTGCTGGGTGGAAACGGAAAGTCGTCGGGCGCCATCCAGCGCGAGATCACGGAGATCGAACAGAGACTGCTGGACGGGCTTTTCCGCATCATTCTGAACGATCTGCGCGAGGCCTGGAAAGGCGTC
The DNA here is from genome assembly GCA_003135055.1 of Bryobacterales bacterium. Taxonomy (GTDB): domain Bacteria; phylum Acidobacteriota; class Terriglobia; order Bryobacterales; family Bryobacteraceae; genus PALSA-243. Next base: position 15,294 of record PLDF01000245.1, read on the forward strand.
ACCGAAGTGGATTTCACCATTGAAGCGATGGAAACGGAGCCGCAACTGCTGCACATCCTCGCGCCCAATGAGGCGGTGGTCTCGATCGGCGTTGAAATCCGCATGGGCGATACGGTGGGCATGATGAATATCGCGCTGCCCTCGATCGTGATCAAGATGATGCGGCAGAAGTTCGATCAGCAATGGCTGGTGAGAAAGACGCAGGCCACGGAGGCGGAACAGGCGCGCGGGCTGCGCATGCTCCAGGAAGCGTCGCTGACGCTCGAAGCGCGCCTGGAAGGGCCGCGGCTTTCGGTCCGCGATTTTCTGAATCTGGAAGAGGGATTTTTGCTGACGTTCGACTTGCCGATTGAACACCCGGTTGAGCTGACGGTGAACGGCGAGCGGAAGTTCTCGGCGCAGGTAGTGAGTACGGGCAAGAAACGGGCTTGTCTGGTGGAGGAGGTTCGGCCGGGCAAGGCTTAGGACTTGTTACGAAATGACCGTGGCATCTCGACGTGGCGCACGCAGGAGCGCGCGCCGTGCCGATACTCCCGATACGAGCTCGCGGCGTTCGCGGAAGGACGGAAGCGCGTTTTCACAAGGCTGAACCTTGGACGCACGGGCGCAGAGGGCGCCACGACGGAACGCTTCAGGACAAGATCAGGGAAGGCGGCAAGGGCACTCGAACGCGAAAACCGCCGGGCTTTTACGACCGGCGCAACGACGACATCGGCGTGGAGGAAGTTGAGCGGATCGGGATTTAAATGCAATGGACGGCTTCGCCGAGTCCCAGTAGGGGGCGTTGCTGCAAGGCGACGCCGGCATCGGGTTAACATTCATTATTTCTCCTCGTGAGGATGAGACGCAGGTTTCATCGGCCGGCTAACGCTGCACGCCGCTAAGATCAGTTCTTAAATGGCTGACCGGACAGCATTGCGTCTCCTGCAGTCTTCTTCTTATCGTTTCCCCAGGTTTTGTAGAGGCCGAGATACCCGTAGGTCTCCGTTTGCCCCGCGATGGAGTGTCCGTATGCGAACAGCAATTGGAGGCCGGGAGACTTAAAGTGGTAATAGCCGCCTATGTCAATTAGAGTCGAGGGTTGTGTCTGAGGAGTGGCGAACCCTTCTCGCGCGTGAGAAAAGATCTCGGCGGACAATTCGAGCTTCTTATTGATTTCCCGCTTAACGAGGTATCCACCGTAAAGATAGTTGCGATACTGATCTTGTTTGTTGATGACGTATCCAAGACCGCCGACAAGGCTCCAGGGTCCGAACTCCTTCTCTACCCAAATCGGCAGCTTGTACCACACCCGGCCTACGCCGAGACCCCGGGAATAATTCCCGGTCGGAAGTTCGAGCATGGTAAACGAGCCGATCTGCGGGCGGTGCTTCGTTTGTTTCACGAAACCGTACTTCACCCCCAGTTCCATATCCGTCAGGCCAAAGGCACTGCGGCCCTTTCCGCCCGGAGCATAAATAGGATTATTCGATGGAAGAACGGCCCCAAGGGGCACGATCACATGAAGCTGTACGTTAGGAATGGCTCCCCAGTTGAATTCAAATGCCGGCCCGACCGGGTCAAGCTCTACCGGAGTGCCTCCCACGCCCCCGAAGATATAGGCCTCGTAATGCCCAAGATCAACCGGCGTCGGGTCGTCAGTTTGGAATGGAGGCCCCGCCTGCGCCCACAGGTTTGAAGCGGTCAGGAGAAGGAGGACGAACAGCGTTGGGGAGCACTTGCTGTGGATCCTCATGACGCTCCCGCTTTCCTCACGAAAATCATGATCCTCCTTTGAGCCTGAATCCGGCGGTTGGAGCCACTCAAGACCGGCATGTTCTGCGCCCGCAAGCAGTTGGAGCGGCGACAGTTATCACCCGAATGGCGGATCCGCGGAGCAGTTGAAAATTGACGTTTCTCAGGGCGTTGGCGCCTGTCGAACTGCCGGATTCAGGTTGAAGCAAACTTCTATCCATATCTATCATGCGACCGGGAACTCTCACCCGATTCATCATAGCTTGAATGCGGCGGAATTGAACGCAGGTCTTGCCATGATGTTGATGGCAATTGCCGCGATGAGGGCGGCCTTGTATGTCCGCCCCGCGGTTGCCGGGCGCGCGTTCAGCGTTTCGACGAAGACCACAAGGCAGCCATTGCCAGCAACTGACCGGGAGGGCCCAGCCTGGCATGGCCTTCGGGCGGCGACGGTGCGGATTTCTTACCCCATGTCCAATATGTCCAATAGAGTCCGCGGCAGGCGCAGCTTTGCATCCGGCCAGCGATATTGCCAGTCGCCCGGCGTGGGATGCCTGGCTCACCGCCGCGAACCCGAGTCGAGCAACTTGACCGCTCCCTCGGGCGTGATCATAATGTTCGCGGGTTTCAGATCTCGATGGGCAATGCCCTTCTCAGGCGCGGCTTTGAGCGCGTCCGTAAAGCATTGGCCCCATCATCATTTCCCGGGTCGCGGGACCCGGCGCTTTAGCTTCGATCTCGACCCTGACAGTTGAACCTAATTCCGGCGGCTCGACAGACGCCGGCTGCGCCAAAGCGCTGAGAAACCTCAGGTTTCACCTGCTCCGCAGATCCGCCATTCGGGTGATACTTGTCGCCGCTCCAAATGCCTGCGGCCCCACAAACCTCGCCAGTTCTCTGCTGCGGCGCGTGAGCCGGAGTCAGTGCAAGATCAGGGAAGGCGGCGCATCGGCCGCGGAGTCCGCCTGCAACTCGCGGAGTAAATCCAGGAAGGCGCGGCTGCGCGGGCGGCCGTTGTTGCGGTCGAGCGCCAGGCGCTCGAAGAACACCAGGACGCGCAATACGTCGAGGTCGCGCGTCTTCGTCATTCCTAGCCGCCGCTTCTCTTCCCTCATATAGGCATCGACCATTTCCTGGACCTCGCGGCACAGGTTCGCCGCCAGAGGATTGGCGGGCAGGCTTTCGTAGATCACGCCGCGTTGCAGCGTCCGGTAGGTCTGGATCAGGCTGGCCAGGGCCTCGCGAACGTCGGAATCCACTGCGTGGGTCTGCGCGGCTGCGCCAAGCACTGTGCCGCCCATTGCCAGCATCAGCAGGGCGTGAGACTCCAGAAATTCTTCGGTGACGGCAATATCCGGGTTGCCCATGGTGGCGGGGTCGATCTCGGCCGACGGCTCGTGCTTGCGCGCTTCGCGCAGGTACTCGCAATCGGACGGGCAGTCCACCGTCACCTCGCGCTCTTTGCCGCAGCAGATGGCGCAAATATCGCCGCGGACGCCGGGACAGGATCGGCGCGGACGGCGAGTCCGGCAAATAGCGCAAGACATTCCCCTAGTATAGAGTGATGGAGAAACCGCAGCCGGTGAGCCGCACCAACCTCTTCTTCAAAGTAGAAATCGAGCACGACGCCGACGAAAAGCCAGAGCGCATCGCCGAAGAGATTCGCCAGCGGCTGATGCGGTTCTATGGCGTGCGGGAGGCGGAGCTATCCAACTACTCGAAGGCCGACGAGTAGACGCGGCCGAAGTAGGAATCGGTCATGCCGGCGATATAGCCGCATACCACGCGATGCAGCGGCTCCGCGCCGGACTGCACGCGGTACGGCTCGGGCAACCGCTCCGGCCGATCCATAAAGAACTGGAACAATTCGCCGATCAGCGCCATGGACCGCGCGCGATCGGCCTGCAAGTCCGGCGCGGTATAAACTTTGGCATTCAGGAACCCCTTGAGTTGGCGGCTGGTATCGGCCGCTTCCGGCGTGAATACCGCAAGCCGGCGTGGGAAGCGGCGTACGTCATCGGCGTTCGCCACTCCCGCAGCCGATACCGCAGCCGCCGTGCCTTCGATCAACCCGGTAACCAGCGCGTCCATCAACAGGCGCAGGCTCTCATGAAACCGGTCGCGCGGCGCGGCGCCGGGAAACTGCATCTCCACCGTCTCGTGAATCTCGCGGTATTGCGGGACGCACTCGGCGGCTTCCGCGGCGGTCAACATGCCGGCGGAAAAGGCGTCGTCGAGGTCGGCGGTGTTGTACGCCACTTCGTCGGCAAGGTCGATCAACTGCGATTCGAGCGGCGGACGCATTCCCGGCAGATACTCGTCGAGTTCCGGCCGCTCGCCCGGAGCGAAGTCGTGGGAGTGTTTCACAATTCCTTCGCGCACTTCAAACGTCAGATTCAATCCCGGAAAGCGCGCGTAGCGCTGCTCAAAGCTTTCGACAATGCGCAGCGCGTGCAGATTGTGATCGAAGCGTTCGCCGAAGCGCTGCATTTCGCGGTCGAGCGCTTCTTCGCCGGCATGCGCGAAAGGCGGGTGTCCGATATCGTGCGCCAGCGCCAGCGCCTCGGTGAGATCCTCATCGAGCTGCAGCACGCCGGCCAGGGTTCTGGCCACCTGCGCCACTTCAATGGTGTGCGTCAGGCGGTTGCGGAAATGGTCGGAAAGCGACGGCGTGAAGACCTGAGTCTTGGCTTCGAGGCGCCGGAAGGCGCGGGTGTGCACCACGCGGTCGCGATCGCGCTGAAAGCAATTTCGATAGGGATGTTCGGGCTCGGGATATCGCCGCCCCCGGCTCTGATTCACCGGAAACCGCAGCCGGGCTAGCATCCCGCGGCCGCTAGTTCCCCGACCGCGAGATTCGGCGCTACGGTGAAACCGCTTGCTAACGGGGCGCCCTCTGGGCCCGGCTCCGATCGAAGCCACGACCGTAGGGGAGTGTTTTCCGGCAACAGCACAAAACCACCCGGTAACAGCGCTAATTCATCATCTCGCCGAGAATGGTGAGCGCGATCTGCCCCACCGACCCCGGTTGCGAGCGCAACGGCTCAAGCAGTTTTCTTGCCTCGGCCGGCTTCTTGATCGCCAGGTATTTAGCCAGTGTGATGGTAGCCTGCTCGGACGAAACGAACACCGTGGGGTGTTTGATGAGATCGCGCAGCATGCTCTCGCCCTGGGTGTCGCGTCCGTCGGAAAAATAGATCTGCCCCAGCGATAGCTTGGCCAGCGAGGAGTACCGGGCGTCGCCCTTTTCCGCGGCCTCCTGGAAACTCTTCTCGGCTTGCGCCAGGTTGCCCTGATCGGCCAGGATCGAGCCCAGGTAGTACTGCGCCACCTCAGCCTCCATGCTGCCCGAGTACTTGTTCTTCAGGTCGCCAAAGACCTTGATGGCCTCTTTGTCCTTGGCCTCCTGCGTAGGGAAGGTCAGACCGCCGGTCGCGGACGTGCCGCCCACCCCCGCTTCCTGCACCTCGATGGCATGCGCCAGGGCCGCTTCGCGCGCCGCGTGCTCGTGCCCCGCATAAATCAAATAGACGGCGATCAGCGCCGCCACTCCAAGCGCGATGCCGCCATAGCGGATAAGCTGCTGCCGGTGGTCTTCAAAAAAATTGACTGTGTGTTCGACTTCAAGGGCGAACTTATCGGTCTTGAGCTCTTTTCGGGTAATTCTTGCCACTGAAACCTCAGGTAGTATTGGAAAATTCTATCGTATCATGGCAGAAGGCCCTTCGCTTATGTTCCTGAAAATCCTCGCCCATCCGGTCTTCACCAATCTCAACTTCCACATGCCCATGATCGTCGATCTTTCCCACCCGCTGGTCATGTTGCGGGGGGAGAACGGATCGGGCAAATCCACGCTGCTGCACTCGATCCACTATGCGCTGCGCGGGCAGAGCGTGGACGGCTACATTTACCGGCTGGAACCGGACCCAGGCCCAGGCCCAGGCAAGGTGAAGATCGGCGAAAGCTACCTGTTCGACGCGGAACAGCACAATCCCCGGCAGCAGCTCGAGCTATTCAAGGATCAGCCCGAGATGCTCGAATTCCTGCGCATGGCAAGCCACGGACAAGTGATGCTGTCGCTGTTCCGCGAGAGCTTCCCCAAGCTGCCTGAAGGATCGATTCTGCTGCTGGACGAGCCGGAGATGGCGTTATCGGTTTCCAATCAGCACCGGATTCTCAAGATGCTCAAGGAACTGGTGGACCAGAGGCATCTGCGCATCGTCTGCGCCACGCATTCGCCGGCGCTGCTCGATGCCAGGGAAACCTACGTGATCGATTTGGACCGCCACATCAACAAGAACGTGATTCCTTCCGATCTGGGCGTGGAAGGCGCAAGCACGATTCAGTAATTATGATGACGTGCTGCCCGGAGATCGAACGGCTGATGGACCGCGACCTGATTCGCCACGCGCAGCCCTATCAACTCTCGAACGGAACGATTATCACCGAGATCGACACGGAGTACTTCCTGGTATTCGGAGACGACCGGCATCAATTCGCGGGGCTGAATTACTGCCCGTTCTGCGGCAGGGTGCTGTCGAGACAGTTGTGGAATCTGGAGAAGAAGAAGTAAAAATCCCTTTACGCCACCATCTTTTTCAGGTTGCGGCCGCAGATCGTGCTGGCTTCGAGCTTATTCCCGTTCGGGCCCTGCCAGTGCGTCTCCAGGCTGATCCACCCGGGGTAACGGTCGCGCGTCAGGGCTTCAATCTGGCCAGTCCAATCCACCGCGCCTGTGCCCAATTCCAGCCATGTGGCCTTGTGATTCTCCACGCGGCAATCTTTGGCGTGTACGTGCGCGATGCGTCCGGCGGGAATCCGGCCGTATCCTTCGGGGAACGGGTTCTCGCCGGCGACTAGCGCGTTGGCGGGATCCCAAACGACCTTCAGATTAGGGTGGTCGAGCGCCGCCAGCAGCCGCGCCGTTTCCTCGCCCGTGCCGATGTTGCATGCGTGCTCGTTCTCGATGCCAATGGTGACGCCATGCCCGGCCGCCTGGTGAGCCAGCCCGCCGAGCGCCTCCACGATGCGGTCGAAGCAGGCTTCCGGCTCGACGGTGCGCCAGTACGAGAAGACGCGAACGATGCGCGCGCCGGTCCGCGCGGCGATCTCAAACGCCCGCGCGGCGAGGCGCGGCTGATCGGCGAACGTGTGCTTGGCGGCGAAAATGTCCTGCTGGAAGCGCTGGTCTACTTCGGGCGCTTCGGGTAGCACGCACTTGAGCAGCGGCGAGGCGATGGAGAGAATCTCCAGTCCATGCCCGCGAGCGATCGCCACCGCGCGTTCGATCTCATCATCGGCAAGATCCATCACGTTTTTGCCGAGGAGCATGCGCAGCTCGGCGCCGGTCATGCCGGCTTCGGCCATGGATCGCGCGGCAATTTCCAGGTCGGGGGAGAATTCGTCGGTGATGGCGGCGATGGGGAAACGGTCGGGCATCGAGCCCATTATAAGGGCAAGCGTTCTTCGGCGAAGAGCCGCCCGGGTGCTCAACGCTTTCGGGATGTCAGTGAGTTTACTTTCGCGCGAACCCGATCTTGATTCCGGTGCGGGCCCGGACTGGACTGCGACCGCGTGGTTTTGCGCCCTCGCCTGAAACCACTCACGGTCGTGGCTCCGATCGGAGCCGGGCCCAGGGGGGCACCCGTTAGCAAGCGGTCTGGCGGAAACCCACTTCGCGTGCGCCGGACATGACAACCAAAATTACACCCACCCTCGCAACATTCCAGCGTACAATCACCTTGATATGTGGCAACAGAGCTATGCCCCGGTCGCTGGAAGCTTGCCGCTCTCAACGCTGGCGGCGTCCGTTCCCATTCTGGTGTTGCTGATTCTGCTGGGGGTTGCGCGCAAGCCCGCGTGGATGGCTGCGCTGGCTGGTCTGGCCGCTGCCGCGATCGTTGCCGCCACAGTCTACGGCATGCCGCTCGACCGCTTGGTTTCGTCGATATTCTACGGCGCGGCCTTCGGACTCTTTCCCATCGGCTGGGTGGTATTTTCCGCCATCCTGCTATACCGCGTCACCGTGGAAAGCGGCAAATTCGACATATTGAAAGATTCCATCGCGCACCTCACCGGCGATCAGCGCCTGCAAGCGCTGCTGATCGCCTTCGCGTTCGGCGCTTTCATCGAAGGCGCCGCCGGGTTCGGAACGCCCGTCGCCGTGGCGGGCGCAATGCTCGCCGGTCTGGGCTTCACGCCGTTCTATGCCGCGGCGATTTGCCTGCTGGCCAACACGGCGCCGGTGGCGTTCGGATCGATCGCGATTCCCATCACCACGCTCGCCGTCACTACCGGACTTCCACTGGACCGTCTCAGCGCCGGCGTGGGGCGCCTCTGCGCGCCCGTATCGTTATTCATACCGGCTTATCTGATTCTGGTGATGGCCGGCCGGCGTGGCCTGCGCGACGTTTGGCCCGCCACCGCGGTTTGCGGCATCGCCTTCGCGGGCACGCAGTTCGTTGTGTCCAACTTCATCGGACCGCAACTTACGGACATCCTCTCGTCCCTGGCCGCCATGGGGTCGCTGATTCTCCTTATTCGCATCTGGCGTCCGGAAGCCGCAGGGCGCGTTGGCAGGCCGGCGCGCGAAGTGGCGCTCGCCTGGGCGCCCTATGCGCTGCTGGTGGTCTTGATTTTGCTGTGGGGCGAGATTCAGCCGCAGCTCAACCGGCTCAACGCGGTGGTGCAGTGGCCGCTGCTGCATAACACCATTGAGCGTATGCCGCCCGCGGTCCCAAAGCCGTCCCCTTACGCCGCGGTCTATACGTTCGGTTGGCTCTCGGCCTCGGGGACCGCGTGCCTGATCGCGGCGATTCTGGGAGCGGTAGTCGCCGGCCTCAAACCGCGCCAATTCGCGCGCGCACTGGGACACACGGCGAAGCAACTGGCGCTCGCCGAGCTTACGCTCGCAGCCGTGCTGGGGCTGGCGTTTCTGATGAACTACTCCGGCGCGACGGCCACCCTGGGCATTGCCTTCGCCGCGACCGGCGTGATGTTCCCGTTCTTCAGCGCGCTGCTCGGCTGGCTGGGCGTGTTTCTCACCGGCAGCGACACGTCGGCCAACGCGCTGTTCGGAACGCTGCAAGTTGTCACCGCGCACAAGCTGGGGATGAACGCGGTGCTGATGGCCGCGGCGAATTCGAGCGGCGGCGTGATGGGCAAAATGATCAGCCTCACCAGCATCGCGGTCGCCGCGGCGGCTACATCGATGAAGCGCGGCGACGAACACCTGCTATTCCGCTTCACGCTGCGTCACAGCATTTTTCTGGCTTCGGTAATCGGGTTGATCGTGATGTTTTACGCCTACGTGGCGCCGATGTGGGCGCCTTGAAGGACTGCGCTCGCGAGTCGAATGCGGCCAAGCAGGACGAACTTCGCGTTCGCAACGAAACCATCCGCAAGCTGCACGAAAATCCGGAGCATTATCTAACCGAGTACCTGGCGCGCTTCGGTAACGTATTGAACGCCGATGACGCTGCCACTCTATTTGACGAGTACAACCAGGATCCGGCGAAGTACCGCGTGGCCGTGCATCCGGCCGCTACTTGGATTCGCGACGAACTGTTCCAGCGGGCACTTGCTGTGGCAGCGCCTGAAGGGAGGAATCGCGTCGTTTTTATGGCGGGCGGAAACGCGGCGGGCAAGAGCACGGCGCTGGCGGTAACTGGGATTGCCAAACGGGCGCAGGTCGTGTTCGATTCGACTTTCAGAAACCCGGCCCATGCCCAGCGGCTGATGGATCAAGCCCTCGGCGCGCTCAAGACCGTCGCGGTCCTCTATGTCTCCCGACCTCCGGAGGAAGCCTTCCCCGCGATGCTGGACCGCGCTCAACGGCAGGGGCGCACCGTCACCATCGAGCAACTGGTTGGCTCCCACCGGGGCGCCGCCCAGACCGTCCGCGACCTCTCGCGGGAGTTTGAGCGCAACCCCGATGTCGAATTCGCATTCTTCGACAACTCCGCCAACGGTACGCGCGAAGGTACCATTGAATTAGCCGCGCCGCAAGACTATACTGAAATCAGAAAGCGCCTTTATGAGCTCCTTGATCGCGAATACCAAGCCGGACGGATCACCGAAGAGAACTATCACCGCATCGGCGAAGGAGATCGAGGCGAACCACAAAGCCACCCGCCGGGACGCGAAGGAAATAGTGGAGGGCCTCCGCAAGCTGGCTCAGCAGAAAGCCGCTCTCAAGTCTCCGAATCAAGCGGCGTAAGCCCCGTCGCTCCGGAGGTCCCTTCTGAAAAACTACCAGAGTAAGCCCTGGCTTACAGCTTGCTAGAATGGCTCCAAACCAGCATCGCGGTCGCCGCGGCGGCTACATCGATGAAGCGCGGCGACGAACACCTGCTATTCCGCTTCACGCTGCGTCACTGCATTTTTCTGGCGTCGGTAATCGGGGTTGGTCGTGATGTTTTTATGCATACGTGGCTCCGAAGCGTGGGCGCCATGAATTCATGGCATAATAAGTGGCAGTGAAGAATTTTCATCTGCCCCTGCCCGAAAAAACGTATACCGATCTCCGCACCGAAGCGCGCCGTAGTCAGGTACCGGCTACTTCGTTGGCGCGGCAGGCTGTGGAAGAGTGGCTTAAGGCCCGGCGAAGGGCCGAGCGCAAGCGTCAGATCGCGGCCTTTGCCGCGGAAGCCGGCGGCAGCGGATTGGATCTCGATCGGGATTTTGAAGCCGCCGCCATAGAGTTTCTGCGGGAAAACACCGATTGGCCATGAGACGGGGCGATGTCTATTGGGCCGAATTGAATCCCAGGTCTGGTTCGGAGCAAAAAGGCAGGCGGCCGGTAATCGTGGTCACCGACGATGGCTTCAATCTCGCTGAGGGTTGGAGATCAATCATCGTCGTCCCTCTTTCGACATCCGCTTCGCAGGCAAGGCGTAGCGTTACCACCGTCGAAATTCCTGCGGGATCTGCCGGATTGACCAGGGCCGGCATAGCCATTTGCCACCAAGTGACCACGCTCGACCGGGGAAAACTGCTGAAGCGCTTAGGCACATTGCCGATAGGCCTGATGACACTGGTTAACGAGGCTCTAAAAGCTGCGATGGATCTCGATTGATTGAGACATACCCCTGCCCGTTCAGCCGCTACCCGATCTGCGGCCAGCGTCCCCCTTGCTAGAATGGCAGCAATGGCGGAAAACCAACCCGGCGCGCAGCCTGCCGTATCGTTCGAATCGTCCATGGACGAGCTGGAAAAAGTGGTTAAAGAGCTCGAAGGCGGCGATCTCTCGCTCGACCGCTCGCTCGAACTCTTCGAGCGCGGCATGAGCCTCAGCGACATCTGCCGCAAGCAATTGGAAGAAGCCGAGACGCGCGTCGAGATGCTGATCCGCAAGGACGGCAAGACCACCGCCGAGCCCTTCCGTCCCGAGAAGCCCTGACCATGCTTCTGCGCGAATATCTCGCCCGGCAACAGCAGCTTGTCGATGCGGAGCTGGGGCGCCTGGTTCCCTCCGAAGACACGCCGCCCGCGACCATCCACCGCGCCATGCGCTACAGCCTGTTCGCCGGAGGGAAACGCATCCGGCCCATCCTGTGCATCGAAGCCGCGCACGCCATTTCCGGCTCGTACGACGGCGCCATCGCGGCTGCGTGCGCGCTGGAGCTCATCCACACCTACTCGCTGATTCACGACGATCTGCCCGCGCTAGATAACGACGACTACCGCCGCGGCAAGCTCACCAACCACAAAGTCTTCGGCGACGCCATGGCGATTCTCGCGGGCGATTCGCTGCTCACCCTCGCATTCCAGGTGCTCGCGCAGCTCGATGCGCCCGATTCGCGCAAGACGCGTATGATCGCCGAGCTCTCCACCGCCGCGGGCACCGTGGGCGGCATGATCGGCGGGCAGGTGGCCGATCTGGAAGGCGAAGGCAAAACTCCCAACGCGCAGCTTCTCGAAACCATACACCGCGCCAAGACCGGCGCCCTGATCCGCGCCAGCCTTCGCTTGGGCGCCATCTATGCGGGCGCAAGCGACGAACAATACGCCGCGCTCTCCTGTTATGGCGAGCATGTGGGCCTGGCGTTCCAGATTGTCGACGACATCCTCGACGTGGAAGAATCTTCCGAGGCGCTCGGCAAGACGGCAGGCAAGGACGCACAACAGCAGAAGATCACGTTCCCCGCGGTCTACGGCCTGGACGATTCGCGCCGCATGGCGGACGAAGAATGCCAGCGCGCCCACCAAACGCTGGAGCCGTTCGCCGATCGCGCCGCGCGCCTGCATGAGCTGGCCGACATGATCGTCCACCGCAAATCATGAAAACGCGGCTGGACCGCCTGCTGGTGGAGCGGCGCCTCGCGGAATCGCGCGAAAAGGCGCAGGCTCTGATCATGGCCGGCGAAGTGCTGCTCAACGGCCAAAAGGCGGCCAAGCCCGGGCAGAGCGTCGCCGAGGATGCGGTCCTTGAGGTGCTGGCGCGCCCGCCCTATGTGAGCCGCGGCGGTGTCAAACTGGCCGCCGCGCTAAGTCACTTCGCTATCGATGTCACTGGCGAAATCTGCATCGATATTGGCTCTTCCACCGGCGGCTTCACCGACGCCTTGCTGCAAGCCGGCGCGGCCCGCGTCCATGCTGTCGATTGCGGCTCGGGCCAGCTCGATTGGAAACTGCGCAACCATCCGCGCGTCTCCGTGCACGAAGGCATCAATGCGCGCGAGTTGGCATTCCGCGACATCGGCGAGCTTGCGGGCATTGTCACTTGCGACGTGAGTTTCATCTCGGTGACTCTTATACTGCCTGCTGCCGTTCCGTTGTTACACAGCGAGTCACGCAGCGGCGGCCAAATGGTGATACTGATCAAACCGCAGTTCGAGGTGGGCAAAGGGCAGGTGGGCAAGGGCGGCATCGTTCGCGAGCCGGAATTGCACCGCACCGCCTGCGACCGCATCGAGCGCGCCGTGCGCGAATTCGGATTCGAGACGAGCCTGATGGATAGCCCGATACTGGGCGCGGAAGGGAATAAGGAGTTTCTTCTGCATGCTCGGCGTTGACATTAAGCGGAGTAGGGATCTATTGCAGGCCGCAGTCGACGCCGCCGCGGGGCTGGTACCGCAATTGGTCGCTCCGGTTCGACGGTCATCGAGCTTTTTGCGGCCGACGCGTCTTGAGCAGACCAGAGTTGCGTAGCAGCGCGGCCTAAAACGTCGAACACGTTGAACCGAGTGTTTCGCCATCCGCCCGCCGCTTTGACTTCCTGAACTGACTGAAGCAGTTCTTCAATCGCCCCGATACCGGCAGACCGCTCGTTCGCAAGAATGTCGTCGATCTCCAGGCTGATCGCCTGAAGCTCGTTGGCCAGTTCGCTGTCGGTCATCGAAGCTATACCGTAGCACCGGGCTGCCGGCCGCAACATGGCGGTACATTGCTCTTGGCTATAATGAACCTATGCAGCTTACTCTCGACCTACCGGACGAGCTTTCCGCTGCCTTGGCTAGCTCTGGGCAAGACCTCCCACGCGCGGTCGTCGAAGCCCTTGCCCTCGAAGCCTATCGTGAAAACAAGCTCTCGACTGCACAACTACGACGCTTGCTCGGTTACCACACCAGAGCTCAAGTCCATGCATTCCTAAAACAGCATGGCGTTTACATGCGCTACGGCCCGGCGGATCTGGAGCATGATCGGCAGGCAGGTGATGCCCTCCAGGCTCCGCCAGCCGCATGATCGTCGTAGCCGACACTACTCCGTTGAATTACCTGGTGCTCATTCAGCATGAAGATCTGCTGCCGCGCCTCTTCGGTCGCGTCTTGATCTCTCCGGCGGTTGCGGCGGAACTGTAGGACCGGGAAACCCCGCATCTGGTGCGATTGTGGCTCGCTCAGTCTCCGGTCTGGCTGCAAGTACAGCCGCTCCGTTCCCAACCAGATCAAGGGCTCGACTATCTCGATCCGGGAGAGCGGGAAGCCATTGCCTTGGCAGAAGAGCTCAGGGCAGATCGAATCCTGCTCGACGAGGCCGACGCGCGGCAAGAAGCCGCACGCCGCAAATTACCGTTCATTGGCACCCTCGGCGTTTTGCGCAGAGCTGCGCAGCTCGGCCTGATTGACCTGTCCTCCGCTCTCGCCCGCCTCCAGCAAACGACTTTCTACGTCGATCCGGAGTTGATTCGGTCCCTATTGGACGAAGACGCTCAACGGAGAAACCGCCGATGATAGAACCCATCTCAAAGGGCGAACACTCTCGACATCCTGCCCGCCGCCGTTCCACTGCTACCTGCGTCCGTGAGAACGATTTCGCTTCATTGCTTATCGCCAGATCCGCCTCCGCAGCAAATCGAGCGCCATTTGTACCGTAAACGTGCGCACTCGCGTCCGGTCCCCCAAGAACTGCCGGTGCGCCACATGCGTTCCCGCGGCGTCGGCTATCGCGACGAACATCGTCCCTACCGGCGCATCCTCGCCGCCGGCGTCCGGACCGGCCACGCCCGTAATCGCCAGCGCGTAAGTGGAATTCGTCCGCCGCCGCGCGCCCGCCGCCATCGCTTCCGCCGTCTCGGTGCTCACCGCGCCGAACTGGTCCAGCGTCTCGGGGCTGACTCCCAGTAACTCCATCTTCATCGCATTCGAGTAAGTGATGAAGCCGCCCAGAAAATAGTCGGAGCTTCCTGGCGCCGCGGTCAGGCGCTCGCCCAGCATGCCGCCGGTGCAACTTTCCGCCACCGAAACCGTCGCATGACGCTTGCGCAGCATGTCGCCCACCACTACGTCGAGCGGGTCGCCGTTGCGCGAATAAATGCGATCGCCCAGCAGCAGCTCGATGGGTCCGCCTACTTCCGCCAGCAGCACTTCCGCCTCGCCCACGGTGGCGCAGCGCGCTCGCAGGTGAATCTGCAGGTCGCCGTGGGCCGCCAAAATCGTGGTCACTGGATTGGCGTATTTCTTGTAGACCGGCGCGATGAGCTGGTCCAGGTCGGATTCGCCCATGCCGGTCACACGCAACTGCAGCGTGCGGATGATCTGCTTGGGAACCAGTCGCGCCAGGCGCGGGAGGCATTGCCGCTCGAACATCACCTTCAATTCGTGCGGCGGTCCCGGCAGCAGCATCGCCACCGCGCCCGATTCCTCGATCCACTGGCCCGGCGCGGTGCCGCGGTCGTTGGGCAGAACGTGCGCGCCCTGAATCACGAAGGCCTGCCGCTTGTTGATTTCCGCCATAGTGCGCTTGAACTGGGCGAACCGCTGCGCCAGCGCCTCGGCGATCTCCGGATGGAATACCAGTTTGCGGTCGAGAGCCTGCGCCACGGCTTCGCGCGTCAAATCGTCTTCGGTGGGCCCCAGGCCGCCGGAGAGAATCACGATTTCGGACCGCGAAAGCGCGCGGCGCACGGCATCCGAAAGCCGCTCCAGATCGTCGCCGATCACGCACTTCGTCTTCACTTCCACGCCCAGGTTATTCAACTCGGCCGTCAGGTAGAGCGAGTTGGTGTCGACGCGCTGCGGCGTCAACATCTCCGAGCCAACTGCGATGATCTCGGCGTCCATCAGGGCACCTCCATCAGGCCACGTCCATTACACCAGCGGCATTCCCTTGATGCCCGCGTCCACCCGATAGATCGCATTAGTGGTGGCCACCACGATTGCGCGCGAGGGCGTAAACGCGAGCCCCACAATGCCGGGGCCGGAAAGGTAGAGGTCGGCCGCGCCGTTGGGATAGATGCGAACCACGCCCCTGCGCCCCGAAATGGACGCCGCCACGTAGAGCCGCCCTTCCGCGTCGAACGCGGCGGCGGCTGACGATGATAGCACCTGACGTGGTCGAGTCTCTCCCGAAACTCCGACATGGTGATCCCGACCGGACCGAATCTCCACGTCGCACGTGGAAAGCCAGAAACCTCGCAACTCGGAATGTCCATGCGGCGCATGACCCGGTTGGCCAATGACTCTTCAAAGAAATGGGAGAACCTGAAGTTGCCATACGCCATTCACTTTTATTCGATTTACACATTACAATTTCTGCCGGACTCATCAAAAGCTTCGCACGACCCCGGCATTGGCGGCGGGGCTGACGGATCACGTGTGGACGCTGACGGGTTGAAAACGATACCGGCGTGAAGAGCTTATTAACCTTCGATAACGGCCCGTCGTTTACTACAGACCGATTTCATCTCCTCAAGGTTATGAACTACAATTCACCATGGAGCCACCCAAGCATTGGAACCTCGGATGCCAAAGTGCGAGATAAGAACAGTCTTATGAAAATTCTACCGTTGATGATAACATTTAGTATTCTGGCCACCGTTGCACGCGCTCAGGAAACCACCGGCCCGTTTGGGCTTCATCGAGGAATGACCAAAGAGCAGGTAATCCAAGTCGTTGGCAAGGGCGCAGTGAAAGAGATGAAGACCGACGCAGACACCCTGCGATTAAACCGCGTCCCTAAGTCCCATCCGGCATTCGAGTTCTATTCACTGATCTTTTCTTCTAAAGATGGCTTGTTGAAGATCGTCGCATATGGGAACGATATTCCGACAAATGCTTTCGGGGAGGCAGTACATGATTCTTTCATCGAGATCCGGGACGCAATTTCACAGACCTACGGCCAGCCTGAGTTTACCTTAGATTTTGTCAAGGCCGGAAGCATATGGACCGACCCGCAAGACTGGATGATGGCGTTATTAAAGAAGGAACGAGAGTTATCGGCGGTTTGGGAAAAGAACCTTCAGAGCCACCTTCATGGCATCGTGATTGAAGCGGACGCATTGTCGCAAGAGAAGGGCTATCTCAAACTCAACTACGAGTTTGACGGATGGGATGAATACGTTGACGCACAAAAGAAGAAAGCAGGAACAGTGTTCTAGCAGATAGCTTCGTGTCCGCTCTTGTAAGAAAAGGGGTAGTGCGCTAAGTCCCTACAGATCGCATGTGGACGCTGGCGGACCTGCTGGCAGCGTGTTAAATTAAGGTAATTAAGCGGAAAGGAATGGCTCAAGACAAATGAAAGGTTTCTTGTTAGTGTTATTGGCGGCTGCACCCTGCTTTTCGCAGACGACATGGAGTGGTCTCCAGTTTGGTATGACGCCACAGCAGGCGCATCTAGCATTGAATGATCGCCCAAGCAAAGATCGACTTGTGCCTGCAAGCCGCGTGGGGAACACCGATAGCCCTGAGATGTTTTTCATTGATGTGCAGGGCGTCAGCGTTGGACAACACAAGGGAGATGCACATCTTCGATTTGACGAGGATCAGAAACTCGCGCAGGTCAGCATCGCGTTTATCACGTTTGACAAACTAGAACGAAAAGCCGCGTGTTTCGAAGGTATCTCGAACGAAGAGGCGGCAACCCGGTCTAATATGGCGGTCGAAATCTCTGAAGAGATGATTGGACGTTTTGGTAAGCCTGTGAGCGAAACGGGATCCTTCCCAACGAGCCAAGAATTAGCAGCATTCTATGCACGAGGGACCGTCACGGGCTTCGCAAAGATCGACGCCGGCAAGCGCATTTGGAGAACCGAGGGGCAAGTCATCGAAGAGTCGTTATCTATGCCCTGTGGAAGTCTGTTCCTAATGATTACCTATAAACCGCAGACGAAAGAACTTTGATCGTACTTGATCTCAGATCTTCAGTTACGCACTAAGGTTCTCAGGAACCAGTCCGCACATGAACCACAAGTTCGGTATCCTTGATTCTCTGTCGCAACCTGCGGTAGGCATCCAGAATCTCTCCGAGCGCCGCCAATTTAGCACCGCAGTTGGGGCATTCGTCGCTGTGGTACTTGAAGTTGTCGGCGACAAATGTAATCTCGGTTAAACATTTTACACATCGGCAACTGATTCGTTCAAACTCTAGCAGAGTGAAGACTTGCTCTTGCATATTCATATATGGTATCTAGCGGGATCAAAGGTGCGGGAGTCGCGTTTTTCTGCCATCGTGCGAACGAGCACAAATGATGGCCGACTATTGCAAATTGGCGGGCCATGGGCCCACCCCACTAACTTATCGCCAGAGGCGGCGGCGTAACAAATCGAGCGCCATTTGTACCGTAAACGTCCGCACTCGCGTCCGATCCCCCAGAAACTGGCGGTGCGCCACATGCGTGCCCGCCGCGTCGGCGATGGCGACAAACATCGTTCCTACCGGCCCATCCTCGCCGCCGGCGTCCGGACCGGCCACGCCCGTAATCGCCAGCGCGTAAGTGGAATTCGTCCGCCGCCGCGCGCCCGCCGCCATCGCTTCCGCCGTCTCGCTGCTCACCGCGCCGAACTGGTCCAGAGTCTCGGGGGCGACTCCCAGTAACTCCATCTTCATCGCATTCGAGTAAGTGATGAAGCCGCCCAGAAAATAGTCCGAGCTTCCCGGCGCCGCGGTCAAGCGCTCGCCCAGCATGCCGCCGGTGCAGCTTTCCGCCACGGATACCGTCGCATGACGCTTGCGCAGCATCTCGCCCACCACTACGTCGAGCGGGTCGCCATTGCGCGAATAAATGCGGTCGCCCAGCAGCAGCTCGATCGGTCCCCCCACTTCCGCCAGCAATACTTCAGCCTCGCCCGCGGTGGCGCAGCGCGCGCGCAAGTGAATCTGCAGATCGCCGTTGGCGGCCAAAATCGTGGTCGCCGGGTTGGCGTACTTCTTGTAGACCGGCGCGATGAGCTGGTCCAGGTCGGATTCGCCCATGCCGGTTACGCGCAATTGCAGCGTGCGGATGATCTGCTTGGGAACCATTCGCGCGAGGCGCGGCAGGCATTGCCGCTCGAACATCGCCTTCAATTCGTGCGGCGGCCCCGGCAGCAGCATCGCCACGGCGCCCGATTCCTCGATCCACTGGCCCGGCGCGGTGCCGCGGTCGTTGGGCAGAACGTGTGCGCCCTCAATCACGAAGGCCTGCCGCTTGTTGATTTCCGCCATGGCGCGCTTGAACTGCGCGAACCGCTGCGCCAGCGCCTCCGCGATGGCCGGCTGGAATACCAGTTTGCGGTCGAGCGCCAGCGCCACGGCTTCGCGCGTCATGTCGTCTTCGGTGGGCCCCAGGCCGCCGGAGAGAATCACGATCTCGGACCGCGAAAGCGCGCGGCGCACGGCGTCCGAAAGCCGCTCCAGATCGTCGCCAATCACGCACTTCGTCTTCACTTCCACGCCCAGGTTATTCAACTCGCCCGTGAGGTAAAGCGAGTTGGTGTCGACGCGTTGCGGCGTCAACATCTCCGAGCCGACTGCAATGATCTCGGCGTCCATCAGGGCACCTCCATCAGGGCATCTCCATCAGGCGCCTCAATCACACCAGCGGCATTCCCTTGATTCCCGCGTCCACCCGATAGATCGCATTGGTGGTGGCTACCACCAGCGCGCGCGAGGGCGTAAACGCGAGCCCCACGATGCCGGGGCCGGAAAGGTAAAGATCGGCGGCGCCGTTGGGATAGATGCGCACCACGCCCCTGCGCCCCGAAATGGACGCCGCCACGTAGAGCCGCCCTTCCGCGTCGAACGCGATGCCCTGCGGACGCCCCAGGCCGCGGTAGAAGACCTCCACTTCACCGTTGTGCGAAATGCGGTGGACTGCGTCGAAGCTCGACGTAGTGGGGCCGCTGACGTAAAGGTAGCCGTCCGGTCCAAACGCCAGATGGTACGCCGCAATGGAAGGCTCAAGCGTGGCGAAAACGAAAATCTGGCGGCTCGGGCTGATCTTGAAAATGGTGCCGCTGCGGTCGCCCACGTAGAGATTCTCTTCGCGGTCGAACGCAATCCCCGTCGCCACGCCCATGCCCTCGACATACACCGACATGTTTCCGTTCGGCGTCGCCTGATACACAATTCCGTCGTAGCGGCTCGATATATAGAGCTGCCCGTGCCTGTCGAACGCGAGCGAGGTAGCGTTCATCAGGTCGTTGATGAACGGCTTCATATTGAAGTTGAGGTCGATGCGGTAAACCGCCACCGGCGTCTTTTGCCCGCGCGATCCGCTGAACGTGGTGAAGATATTGCCGAACGAATCGACGGCCGGGCTCGCCACCGGGTGCAGGTTCTCCGCCAACAGCACGCCGATGTCGCACGCCCACGATTCGCTGGAGTGCTCCCCATTCGCGACCACCACTTCTCCCGCGGATGCGCCCTCGGGCACGCGCGCGATGACGAAGGAATCCGAACCGATCACCAGCGGCGCCGCGACATCGCCAATCAGCACGCGCGGCCGGTCGGTCTTCACGAAGCCTTTTCCACGAATCTGCAACTCGCCGCCCGCGATGGCCGCCGTAGGCGTGATCTGGGAAATGTGAGGCGCGTTATTTGGTTTCCGAAGGGCCATACTCAATAAAGATTGAAGCATCCTGCCGTCCACAATACAAGCGCGGCGTATAGACCGGCCATCGCATCGTCGGCGTTGATGCCCCACCCGCCGGGCAACCGCTCCAATTGGCGGACGGGTATGGGCTTCCAAATGTCGAACAGGCGGAATAGGGCGAACGCGGCCAGATAGCTCTTCCAGGTCAATGCCCGCGCGCCCGCCAGGGCGATCCACTGGCCGATCACTTCATCCACCACCACGAAGCCGGGGTCCTTGATTTTGGCCGCGCGCGCCGCCACGTCCGCGGCCCAGGTGGCGGGCAGAAACAGCAGCGCGGCCAGCACGGCGAAGTGAAGCGGCCCGAAGCCGAACCAGCGCTGCAGCGCGATGGCGATGGCCACCGCCGCCGCCGAGCCTGCCGTGCCGGGCGCGAATGGGGAGCGGCCGCACCCGAACCAGGTGGCGATGAGGTTCGCGACGCTAACGGGCATTTGGCACCAGGAGAATCACCGGCGGCAAGACCGCCGGCGTTACCGTGCTGTTCGCGATGAAAGCGGAGGGGAAGTGAGCGCTTCGCGCGTCTTGGCAGAAACTGACGCGTCCGCGGTCGACGCAAGCCGGCTGAAAGCCGGCTGCAGCCAGGATTGGCTGCCCCACAAAGCGCTTCACTCGGCGTCCTCGTCGATCTCGGGCTGTAGCGGATCGCCGGCTACCGGAATCCGGTATTCCTCGGCCGCCCATCTGCCCAGATCGATCAACTGGCAGCGTTCGCTGCAAAACGGGAAATCCGGCTCGCCGAGGGCGACTTCCTTTTTGCAGATCGGACACTTCATAGCGCAATGTGAATGAGCGGCGCGGGCGCATACCCAGGCGCCGCTTCGGACGCTTCGAGCAACGTACCCACCACGTCGTAATCGTGCGCTTCGGTAATGCGCATTCGCCGGATCTCGCCCGGGTGCGGCTCGCTGCCTTCGAAATCGTTGATCAGCGTGACGCCATCGATATCCGGCGCCTGCGTGGCCAGACGCGCTTCCCATAGCAGATCGGTCTCCTTCGAGAGCCCTTCCACCAGCACGGGCAGTTCCGCGCCCACCATGGCGCGGTTGCGGGCCTTGGCGATCTTGCGCTGGATGGCCATCAGGCGCCGCTTGCGATTCTGAATGGCGCGGCCGTCCACTTTGCCGTCGAGCGCGAAACTCTTGCTGGTATCTTCGTCCGAATACGCGAACACGCCCATGTTGTCGAACCTGGCGGCCTGCACGAACTGGCATAGCTCTTCGAAATCCCGCTCCGTTTCGCCCGGGAAGCCTACGATGAAGCTGGTGCGGATGGCCACGCCCGGAATCGTGCGCCTTACGCGCTCCAGCAGTTTCAGGAAAATATCGCCCGACGCCCCGCGCTTCATGCGCTTCAGCACCGGCGCGCTGGCGTGCTGCAACGGCATGTCCATGTACTTTACCAGCGCCGGATGCGCCGCGATGGTATCGAGCAGGCGCTGCGTCACCTTGTTGGGGTACGCGTAGAGGAACCGGATCCACTTCTCGCGGGGCGTTTCGATTTGCGCCAGCCGCTCGAGCAGAATCGCGAGACCGTCGCGCATGCCAAAGTCTTCGCCGAAGCAGGTGGTATCCTGGCCGATCAGGTTAATCTCGCGGATGCCCTGCTGGAACAGGCGCGTGGCTTCGGAAATCACCGATTCGAAGCGCCTGCTGCGGAACTTGCCGCGGTACTGCGGAATCACGCAAAACGTACACGGGTGGTCGCAACCCTCGGCGATTTTGATATAAGCGAAGTGGCGCGGCGTGGAGAGCACGCGCGGCGTCAGGTCGTGGTAGAGGTATGGCTCAAGGGGATTCGATTCCGCCTCTTGGCCCTCACATAGCGCCACGATGCTCGATAGCTCATTGACGCCCACCAGCGCATCCACCTCGGGCATTTCCTTGCGGATATCGCCGCGGTAGCGCTCCACCAGGCACCCGGCGACGATCAGCTTCCTGGCGCGGCCGATCCGCTTATACTCGGCCATTTCGAGGATGGCATCGACGGATTCCTTCTTGGCCGGATCGATGAAGCTGCACGTATTGACCACCAGCACGTCGGCCTGGTCGGGATGCGGCGTCAACTCGTGGCCTCTGGCGACAAGCTGGCCCATCATGACCTCGCTATCGACCAGATTTTTGGGACAGCCCAAGCTGATGAAACCGACTTTCAAGAGTATACCCAGTGAGGAATGATGCTATCAGGATAGCAGACCGTGAGGCGGGGCCATGCTCTCCCTGTCGGGTGCTTAAACGGATTCGGGAGACGCCCGTCAAAATCCGCTTCCTCACGGTCGCGGCTCCGTAACTATTTGCACACACACGCAGCCGAGACAGAGCCGCGACCGTGAGGGAGTGCGTTTTCGCGGCCGAGCGAGGAAATCCCGAAAGCGCTTAAGCACCCTGCCCTGTCCGGCAGTTTTTTCCCGCGTCTGCGCAATCGGCATGATCCGTAGGGGCGGACCCCTGGGCGGACCCCCCGGTCCGCACGGGTCCCCCTGGACCCGATCTTCGGGCAGAGATCAAACCTTTTGGCTCAACAATCTGTAAAAGGAGTAATGCGTCTTGGTGGGCTGGCCAATGACAACCTGCCGGCAAAAACAACCGGCGTCGAGAAAGCAGACTCCGGCACAGACGAGCATCGCAAGGCGATCTTTGCGGTACACTCTCGGAAAGAGGAGTCTTCACCGATGGTTATACACTCGGACTCGAATCTCGGTGCAGCCGTGGCTCTCGTGGTGGTACTCGGGGCTGTCATCATGGTTCTGGCTTCCGCCGCGCAGCTTGCATCCGGGCAGTCTCGCCGGGCGGTGAAGACCTTGCTGGCTTCCGCCGCGTTGGTTGCCACTTACACACTGGCAGTGATTGCAGTCTCGCTGGGGACTCCCCAGAAGATTATAAACGCCGGTGACAGTTATTGTGTGGACATCTGGTGCATTGGGATCGACGGAGTGAGCCCGAAGCCTTTCGGGCATGAGATCGTTTACAAGGTCGATGTGCGCATCTTCAGCGACGCCAATCGCGTAAAGACCGGCGCCAAGGGCGCCTCGCTGTATCTGATGGATGAACGCGGCCGCCGCTTCCCGTTAGTGCAAGATCTCTCCGCAATCCCCTTCGATGTCGCCTTGGACCCCGGCCAATCGGTAAAGACCTCACTGACCTTCGTTGCGGCGGCCGATGCCCGGCAGCTCTTCTTGACTGGCAATGCCCTGGGAGAGCCACCCTTCTGGGTCAGACTGTATTTTGGCGGCGATGACAGTCTCTTGCACAAGCGAACGCTTTTGCGCGTACTGTGAGCGGGTCCTTCATGCCAATGGAGTGCAAAGGACTCAATGAACATTGAAGTTATTAGTAACGCGCTTGCCGGATCGCTCGCCGGGGCGAATGCTTTCCCCGATGTTGTCCGCCTCCTGACAGCGGAAGGAGTTGAATCTTATCGCGCCGATCTGGTGCGCCTTGAGGAAACGTTCTATATGCCCGATGGAAGGACGCACGTCGAGAAGATGGATTTTCCGCCAAGAGGCATCGGGGAGCACTTCTCCGCCGCCGAGGTTGTATCGGCTATTCGCGCGAGTCAGGCGGGGGAGTGCAAATACCCGGAGTTCCTCAATCGCGTTATGGACGCGGGAACTACAAGCTATGTGGTTTACTTGAGCGGCAGGAAGGCCATCTACTTCGGCCGCAAGGGGGAGTTTCACGTAGAGGAGTTTCCCCGCGCTAAGCCATAGGTGTTGTGGGGCAGCCAATCCTGGCTGCAGCCGGCTTTCAGCCGGCTCCCTTCGCCGCGCGATACGTAGGTTTCTGGCTGCCAGAACGTTCCCGGCAGGGACCATCATGGCTGATGGTTTCCGGAAAGCGTGAACACTGGTCCGCTGGTCACCACGTTGGCCCAGTCTGGCCGCCAGACGCTGGCCGCCAGAGGAGCATTCGGCCTCTTTTGCCGGTTTATACTGGACGATGACTCGACGTACCTGCCTGACCTGATAGGGTTTCGCAAATGAGTTTCGCGGCTGTCGGCGCGGAGGCTCCGCGTTCATCGGCGGCCAACCATCTTTCCCACCAATTCCACCCTCCCCCAAACCCAATCACAGCACCTGGAAGAATTCGCAAATCGCGTAGCCGAAACGGCTTACCCGCAACACCGAAGGCCCATTCCCATAATTCCTAGGCCGCGTGAGAGACAATTGAGTCAGGAGAGTGGGGCGGGCGCTTTCGCCCGCCAACGTCACCTCGGTCGCCTGAAGTCCGTTTGATACTCAATCATATCAATTATCACGATATGTTATTTTATTTCAATAGTTTAAGCTATTCGCCAGATCCCTGCGGCGTAACTTCGCTGGAACCGAAACCCCGATATGCCAAACGACCCCAGTCCCATTTTCGAACACTCCTTGGCACCCATTCCATGCCGTCATATTCGCACCCTCGATGAACCCATTCACCTCAACGAATCTTCCATTCCCTGGGGTGCCAAAATGGGTGTCACCTCTTGCGCCGGCGATCAAGGTAATCGGTGATATAATATTGATCGTTTCGAAGCCAAAATGGAAATCGCGGCTTATACTATCAGTTGACCTGAGATCGAAGTCCGGCCAAGGGGGATTCATGCGCGTCAGCCTCGCCACGAGTTGCGTTGCTGCACTCCCCTTGCTGTCAATCCCCTTACTTCTCGGCGCCGCCGAGCCCAGCTACTATCGCGACGTCCGCCCCATTCTCAACAGAAGCTGCACAAGCTGTCATCAGCCGGCCGTGAAGTCGTCCGGGCTCGATTTAACCACCTACGCGGGATTCCAGGCGGGCGGCGCGCGAGGTCCGGCATTCGTCGCCGGCTCTCCCGAAGAAAGTCTGGCCGTGAAGTTCATCACCGGCGCCATAAAGCCGTCCATGCCGCTCTCGGGGGCTTCGCTTCCCGGCGCGGATATCGACGCCATTCGCGGCTGGATCAAGTCCGGCGCCAAAGACGACTCCCCGCTCGAAATCACCTCACTCGAACCCACGGTCTATCATCAGCCTCCCGTGATCACCGCCCTTCGCTTTTCGCCCGACGGGAAATTTCTCGCGGTCGGCGGCAATCGCGAAATCCTGTTGCACAACGCCGACGGCAGCGGACTGGCGAAGCGTCTGCAGGGCGACGCGGAACGGATTCTGTCCATCGCCTTCTCCGCCGACGGCAAGCTGATGGCGGCCGGCGGCGGCACTCCCGCTCAATTCGGCGAGATCGAATGGTGGAACCCGGTCGAGGGCAAGCTGCTGCGGACCGTGAAGGTGTCGAGCGACACCGTATTCGGCGCATCGCTTTCGCCGGACGGCGCCAAGGTCGCCGTGGGGTGCGTCGACAACACCGTGCGCGAGTTTGAAACTGCCACCGGCAAGGAGCTCTACAAGATCGGCGGCCATGAGAATTGGCCGTTGGGAATCGTCTTCGGAATCGACTCCAAGCGCCTCGTATCGGTGGGGCGCGACCGCGCGGCCAAGCTGATCGACGCCAACGCCGGCCAGTTTCTAGAGAACGTCAACCAGACGCGCGGCGAATTGACCGCGGTGGCCCGGCATCCTAATAAGGATGAGATCGTCATCGGCGGCGAGGACCGCGTGCCGTACGTTTATTTGATGGACCGTCCGCGGAATATGAAAGTCGGCGAAGAGGCGACGCTGGTCCGCATGCTGGAGCCTCAGGACGGCGTGATCTTCGCACTCGATTGGTCGCCCGACGGCAAGCGCATCGCCGTGGCGGGGGCCGGCCCCAGCGTGAATCTTTACGACGCCGAAACGGGCGCGCTGACGGCTTCCTGCAAGGGCCATTCCGCGGGGATTTATTCGATAGCATTCTCGCCCGACAGCGCGCACCTGGCGACCGGCGGCTTCGACGGCCAGGTGAGGCTGTATCGCACCGCCGACTGCACTCTCGAAAAAGCCTTCATCCCCGTTCCCCTCGTCCCCAGTCAAAGCACCGGCACAGGAGGTGTGAATTGAGCCGAGTTCGTGGCGCACGAGGCTTTGTGGGGCAGTTTTGTGGGGCAGCCAATCCTGGCTGCAGCCGGCTTTCAGCCGGCTTCTTCGCCTCGCGATTCGTCGGTTCTTTCCGCCACAGACGTTCCCCAATGGGATCGCCAGCCGCTAGTGTGAGCGCGCTTCGGGTTACAGTAAGTCTGCAGAGAGGTCGGCAATGATGCTTCGGTATGCAATGAGATGGATGCCGCTGTTGCTGCTCACATCCGCAGCCCTTCAAGCCCAACCGCTCCTCACCGGCCTCCAACCCCGCGGAGTGCAGAAGGGCCGTCCGTTCACCCTCACCCTGACCGGCAAGAATCTCGACGGCGCCAAGATCCGGTCCACCATGCCCGCCAGCTTCACCTTGCTCGCCTCCGACCGCAGCAGCCCAATGTCAGAAGGGCGCACTGCTACGTTCCTAGTCGAGCCCGCCGGCGATCTCTCCGTAGGCGCGTACCCGATTCGCGTGGAGACGCCCGACGGCATTTCGAATATCCAGCTCTTGGCCGTAGGAACCTTCCCCGAATATATCGAGGATGAATCGCGGCCGGGCGCGCTGCCCAACAGCAACGACACCATCGAAACCGCGCAAACCCTTCCGCCGGCGCCCTTGACGCTGAATGGCGCGCTGCAAGGGCCGGAGCGCGATGTGTTCCGGATTCAGGCCAAGAGCGGCGAGAAGCAGGTGTTTGAGGTGGAAGCGCGGCGCCTCGGCTCCGCCATCGATCCGGTGCTTGAGATTCTCGATGCGTCCGGAAAATCGCTGGCCCGCAGCGAGGATGCGCCGTTGCTGGGCCTCGATGCGCGCGTGGCGGTGACGTTTCCGCGCGACGGCTATTTCTATGTCGTCGTCCACGACTCGCGTTATTCCACGCAGGCCGCCAACTTCTATCGGCTCAAGGTCGGCTCCTACGCCTATCCGCGGGAAATCTTTCCGTTGGGCGGGCGGCGCGGCGAAGTGGTCCAGGCTTCGCTCGGCGCCCAAAAGATCACGGTCGATTTACGGAAGGTGGACGCGAACGCCCGCCAGGTTTTCGTGAATCTGCCCGATAGCGCCGTGCTGCCCGTGCCTTTCGCGGTGGGGGACGACCCGGAGCTGACGGCGCCGGTTGCGGACGCCATCGGGTTGCCCGCCACCATCAACGGCAGGCTCGCGAAGCCAGGGCAAGTGGACCGTTACCAGGTGCGCGTGTCGCCGGGCGAGGCCCTCGCGTTTCGCATTCAAGCTCGCGAGCTGGGCACGTCTAAGCTGATGGCGGTGATCGCGGTCCTCGACGAGAAGGGCAAGCTGCTCGCGCGATCCGGCGATGAGCCGCTGGCCGACGACGTGTATAACGTGAACCAGAGCCGCACCGCCGGCGACCCCATGTTGCGGGTCAAGGCGCCGGAGGGAGCGAGCAGCGTGGTGGTAACGGTGGAAGACCTCGCGCTTCGCGGCGGCGCCGATTACGCTTACCGGCTTAACTTGGAATCGGTGGCGCAGGATTTCCGCGTGTTTTTAAACGCGCCCTACGTCAACGTGCCCGCCGGAGGATCGGCCATCCTGCCGGTTACCGTGCAGCGGCAAGGTTACGACGGAGAAGTGCAGTTGCGGGTTTCGAACGCGCCCCCAGGCCTGCGCGTCGAAGCTGGCAACGTGGTAGCGGGCGGCCCCGTCAAGGAGACTCCCCAAAATCGAAACAGCCGCGGCACGCTGATCCTGACGGCCGATCCAGGAGTCACTCTGGCACCTCTCGATTTGATCGTGGAAGGCGTAGGTAAGCTGCCCGACGGCTCGAGTCTCATCCGCCGGGCGGAAGCCCCGGCGATGATCGTGAATGTGGCAGGCGCAAGCGAGCAGGGTTCGGTGGACCGGCAGCGGCCGTTGACCGCGCCGTGGCTCGGGCTCGATCTGCCCGTCGCGCGGACCAAGCCCGGGGCCGCGACGCTCGAAGTGACCATGCTCGAGCGCACGCGGATGGAAGAGGGCGATCAGATGAAGTTTCGCTGGAAGTGGAACCCGCGCGACGCCACTCTGCCGTTGCCCAAAACCGTGAGTGCTGAGATGGTGGGGGCGGCGGATATCCGTGTGATCGATATGAAGGCGGATTCCGACGACCGCGCCACCGGCACGTTTCTTGTCACCACCACCAAACTCACGCGCCCCGCCAGGTACGATCTTTACATCACGGGAAAGGTCACCGCCGAGGGTCAGCAGGAAGAAATCGTGTCGCGTCCGATCGTGGTAGAAGTCGACGAGGTAAAAGCTCCCAATGTTGCTGAAACTGGTTCTATCCGCTAAACACAGCGCCGGAAATTTTGGCGCACCCTCTCCGCGCCGGTGCGGGTTTGCTTCTGACTTCTGGCTCCTGACTTCTGTCTCCTTGCTTAGTCTGGCCGCGGCTCCGCTCGCGGCGGCAGAGAGTGTCACGTTCCTGCGCGACGTCGCGCCCATTTTGAACAAGACGGGGTGCATGGCAGGCCCATGTCACGGCGCGGCGAAAGGGAAAAACGGATTCAAGCTCTCTCTGCGGGGATACGATCCGCAGTTCGATTACGAAGCCCTGCTGTACGATCTCTCCGGGCGCCGCTTCAACCGGGCCGATCCGGGAAAGAGCTTGATGCTCGCCAAGCCTACACAGGAAATCGCGCACGGCGGCGGCCTGCGGTTCGATAAGGATTCGGATTACTACAAGACCATCTATAACTGGATCGCCCAGGGCGTTCCTTTCGGCGATCCGGCGAAGGATTCGGTAGTCGAAATGCGGGTCGAGCCCAAGGAAATCTTCATGACGAAGCCGGGCGAAACGGCCGCGGTGAAAGTGGTGGTCCGCTATCAGGATGGCGCCATCCGCGATGTCACGCGTGAGACTTCGGTGGAATCGAACATCCCCGACGTAGCTTCCGTGGATGTCAACGCCGCCGTAAAGGGCGAGCGCGTCGGCGAGGCCACGATGCTGGTGCGGTATCAAGGGAAATTTTCCACCATTCCGGTGACCGTGCTGAATCCCAAGCCCGGTTTCGCGTGGAAGCCGTTGCCGCAATACAACTATATCGATCGCGAGATCGATGCCAAACTGGAGCGGCTGAAGATTCAACCGTCCCCCATGGCCGGCGACGCCGAATTCCTGAGGCGCGTGTCTCTCGATCTGACGGGACTCTTGCCGCCGCCCGAGACAGTGCGCGCATTTGTGGCCGATCCGGCGCCCTCGCGCGTCAAGCGCTCGAAGATCGTCGACCGGCTGATCGCCAGTCCGGCGTACGTCGATCACTGGACCGTCAAGTGGGGCGATCTGCTGCAATCCAGCCGCAAGTACCTCGGCGAAAAAGGCGCCTACGAGTTCCAGCAATGGATTCGCGATTCGGTGGCCACAAACAAGCCCTACGACAAGCTGGTATTCGAGATGCTGACTTCGCGCGGCAGCTCTTACGACGACCCCGCGGCGAATTTCTTCCGCCCCACTCGCGAGGCCAAGCCGACCATGGAGAAGACCACCCAGTTGTTCATGGGAGTCCGCATGGTGTGCGCGCAGTGTCACGATCATCCGTTTGAGCGGTGGACGCAGAGTCAGTATTACCAGATGGCGGCGTTCTTCTCCGCGGTGGGTCTGCGCGCCGGTTACGAAGTGGGCGAAGAGATCGTCTTCGATCAGCGGTCCGACTATGAGATGAAGAATCCCAAAAACGGGAACGTGGTCAAACCCCAGTTCATGGTGGCTTTGAACGGAGCGCTGCCGATTCCGGCCGACCAGCGGCGGCGCGACGCGCTGGCGCAGTGGCTCACCTCGAAGGACAATCCGTTTTTCGCCAAGGCGATCGCCAACCGGATCTGGAGTTACTTCTTCGGCAGGGGCATCATCGACCCCGTGGATGACATTCGCGCCTCGAATCCAGCCACTAATCCGGCGCTGCTCGAAGCACTTACAAAAGACGTACTTGATCGTAACTTCGATCTGCAGCAACTAATGCGAACTATCGTCAACTCCCGGGCTTATCAGGCCTCGTTCACCACTAACGAATGGAATCAGAACGACCGCGATAACTTTTCCCATGCCATGCCGAGGCGGCTTTCGGCGGAGGAGTTAATGGACGCGGTTTCTTCCGCCGCCGGCGCCCTGGCGCATTTCCCCGACGTTCCCAAGGACACCATGGCCGAGCAGTTAGTGGACCCGCATATCGGCCAGGAGGGATTTCTCGACGTGTTCGGACGCCCGCCGCGCGAGTCTTCGTGCGAATGCGAGCGCCGGTCCGATTTCAGCCTGCCGCAGGCGCTCAACCTGGTAAACGGGACCACCATCTCGGATGCGGTCGCCGATCCCAAGGGACGCATCGCCAAATTGGTTCTAAGCGGAAAAGGTGACGCTGCCATAGTCGAGGATCTATACCTGGCGTCGTTGAGTCGCCTGCCGAGCGCAGCGGAGAGCGATCGGGGCGTAAAATATCTTGCCGCTGGCGCGAAAGCCGGCCGCGCACAAGATCTACTATGGGCGCTACTCAACAGCAAAGGTTTTCTGTACATCTATTAAAATGAATGTCACGAAATATCAAGTGGGGCAGCCAATCCTGGCTGCAGCCGGCTTTCAGCCGGCTCTCTTCGTAACTAAGATGAATCTTCCGGCACGTCGTGGCGCACGCATTCCTGCGTGCAGCGTTCACACTCGTTTGAACGCGTTTCGCTCCGCACGTGCCGCGCCGAAATGGCCCGGCTATCTCTTGACTCAAAGGACACCCCTATGCTAATCCTCCCCGGACGTCGCTGTTACACCTGCGAGGGACCCACGCGCCGCGAGCTAATGCGCATCGGCTCCATCGGGCTCATGGGTCTGAGCCTCCCGCATTTCTTCCTCTGGCGTCAGCAAGCCAAGGCCGCCGACATAGTTAGTAAGTACGCCGGCGCGCGCGGGTGGGAGAGCGCGCAGAGCGTAGTCATGATCTTCCTGCAAGGCGGACCGTCGCACATCGATATCTGGGATCCCAAGCCCGAGGCGCCGGCGAATATCCGGGGCGAGTTCAAGCCCATCAAGACCAAGATTCCCGGCACGTGGATCGGCGAGCACATGCCCATGATGGCGCAGCATCTCGACAAGGCGACGCTGATCCGCTCCATGAGCTACACCCCCAACGGACTGTTTAACCACACCGCGGCGATCTACCAGATGCTCACCGGTTATCCTCCCGACAAGGTATCCCCGTCCGGCCAGTTGGAGCCGCCTTCACCCGCCGACTTCCCCACCGCGGGCAGCCAGGTATCGAAGATCAAGCCGCCTAAAGATCCGGTCCTGCCGTTTGTGGAATTGCCGCGCCCGTTGCAGGAATCCGGCATCATCGGCAAAGGCGGAAGCGCCGGCTTTCTCGGCAAGGCCTACGATCCCTACCGCATGTATCAGGATCCGGCAAAAGCGATAAAGCTCGAAGATCTGTCGCTGCGCAAAGAGATTCCGCCCGAGCGGTTGAAGGACCGCTTCGAGCTGCTGAAAGGCATCAATGGGTCCATGCCCGACCTTGAAAAGGCGGTGGGCGAGTTCGCGGTGGACGAGTATTACGGCAAGGCTTACGATCTGGTGCTGTCGGGCAAGGCGCGCGACGCCATGGACCTCGAAAAAGAGCCCGCCCAGGTGCGCGAGCGGTACGGCATGCATACTTTCGGCCAGAGCCTGCTTATGGCGCGCCGGCTGATCGAGGCCGGGACCAGGTTCGTGCAGGTGAACTGGCCGTCGGTGGCGAACGGCGATCCGGAGACCACCGCCTGGGACACGCACTCCTCCAACTTCGGCCCGTTGAAGAACCTGCATTGTCCCAAACTGGACCGCGGTTTGTCCGCTCTGCTCGACGACATGGACCAGCGGGGAATGCTGAAGAACACACTGGTTGTAGCGGTCGGCGAGTTCGGCCGCAGCCCGCGCCTGGGAGTCTCGACTTCCGGCAACTCGAACTCTCCCGACGGCCGCGATCACTGGCCGTATTGCTACAGCGCCGTGGTGGCAGGAGCGGGCATCGCCCGCGGAATGCAGTACGGCGAGTCCGACGCGACCGCTTCGTCTCCCAAAGAGAAGCCGGTCCACCCGGCCGATTTGCTGGCGACGGTATACTACGCCCTCGGCATCGACCCGGACATGCAGATCCTCAATCACCTCAATCAGCCTCGCGAATTGGTGAAGGGCAAGCCCGTCGCGGGTCTGTGGGCCTGAGACGCTGTCCCCGGCGAGCGATCATTTCCCCGCGGTCATCGCCTTCAAGAAGCGATAGTAGAAATCGACGCCGTCAAAGTAAGCGGCCACTCGCACGCGCTCGTCCTTGCCGTGCGCGCGGATGTCGTCCTGGTCGATTCCCACGCCGTTGATCCCATAACTGGGGATGCCTGCGGCCATCGTATAGATACTGTCGGAAGCGCCAGTCTCCATTTCGGGAATCACCGGGGCGCCGGGCCACATTTCCGCCGCCACCTGCTCCAGCGGCCGCAGCACTTCCGGCGACGGCAGCACGGTGGGAAAGCCTTTCGAGTCCGGCGCCTGGTCCGCTGCGCCAATCGCGCCGATATACCGCACTGCGACTTTCGGATCGGCGAACACGCGGACCAACGCCTGCTCCGTCTCCGCGGGCGAGTGACCCGGCAGGATGCGGCAATTCACGATCGCCTGGGCCGTTTGCGGCAAGGCGTTATTGGCGTGGCCGGCGTTGAGCCTGGTGGCGACGCAGGTGGTGCGCAGCATGGAGTTGTAGCGCGGATCCTTGCTCAGCCGCGTCACCGCCTCCGCATCCGGAGGCGTGCGCAGAACCGCGTTCATGTCCGACTTGGTCTGCCCGTTTTCCAGCGGTGCGCGCCGTTCGAAATAGGTCCGCGTCACGGCGTTCAGCTCCACCGGAAACGGCGCATGCTCCAGGCGCGAAAGCGCGCCGGCCAAATGATAAATCGCATTGTCCGGCGTGGGCAGGGAACTGTGGCCGCCGGGGTTGAGCGAGGTCAATTCGAAATCGGCGTACTGTTTCTCGCTGGCCTCCACATCTACGTTGACAGCCTTCCCCTTCATGGTGGTTAAGCCGCCCGCATCCGCGTTCAAAACGAACGCGGCATCGATCAGGTCGCGATGATTCTTCAGCAGCCAATCGACGCCGTTCGATTTGCCGCCCTCCTCGTCCGCGGTCAGCGCGAGAATCAGATCCCGGTCGGGACGGTAGCCCTCGCGGCGGAAGCGGATGAAGGTAGCGATCAGAATGGCATCGTCCACCTTCATGTCCTGCGTGCCGCGCCCGTAGAAATAACCGTCCTTTTCCACGAACTGGAACGGGTCGGTGGTCCAATCCTCTCGCCGCGCCTCCACCACGTCAAGGTGGCCGATAATCAGCACGGGTTTCTTTCCGCCGGCGCCCCGCAGGCGCGCCACCAGGTTGCCCTTGCGATCGTTCGGACCCAGCACCTGGACGTCCGCGGCCGGAAATCCGGCGTCCTTCAATCGCTTCGCCATCGCTTCCGCCGCCAGCGTGGTATTGCCCACCGAGTCGGTGGTATTGATCTCGATCAGCTCCCGAAAAATGTCGCGGCTCAACTGGCGCGTAGCGTCATCGAGCGCCGCACCCCACAATACCCCGCCGACCAATAGCAAGCCCGCAATGCGCATGGGGCTATTCTACGCTAAGCCCCGAGGCTAGAGGGTCGAAGCCACGCGCGCGGTGGGCGCGGAAATTCCAGGCGCAACCTGCCCAGGCACGGGCCGCACTTCGGTGTTACCGAAAACCGCTTGCTAACGGGGCGCCCTCTGGGCCCGGCTCCGATCGGAGCCACGAACGTAAGGGAGCGTTTTCCGGCAAGAGCACAAAACCGCCCGTTCACAGCACTGCCGGGAATCCGTTATTGAGGACGTTCCAGCGCGAAGGCCATGATGCTGTCGTCGGTCACCGGGTTGTTGAAGAAGCCGCCGCCAGTGGACGTGATGACGACATACTGTCTGCCGTCCCGGCCTTGATAGGTCATCGGCGTGGCTTCGGCTGCGCCGCCGAGCTTGAAGGTCCACAGCTCCTTGCCCGTCTTCGCGTCGAACGCGCGGAAGCGGCCATCGTCGGTCGCGCCAACAAATACCAGCCCTCCGGCAGTCGCAATGGTGCCGCCGTTTCCTGGACGCCCCGTCTTCTGCTTATCGGCCGGCAGGCTGTCTGTGACCCCAAGCGTCACCCGCCACGCAAACTCGCCTGTGTTCACGTTGACGGCGGTCAACTCTCCCCAGGGTGGTTGCTGGCACGGCAGTTGCTGCGACGAGTCGGTGCCGGGAATGCTGAGGCGTCCGCCGCCCGGCACGCCTTCGTAAGGGCCGTCCGGATCGACGCGGTTGCCCGTCCCTTTGGCCAGTGCCCGGCCGCTCTTCGGATCGTGATCCTTCTGGCCTGAGAGCTGCCCCAACTCGTTGGTGTTGACGAACAGAAAGCCCAGCTGCGGATTGAACGACGTCCCGCCCCAGTTCACCCCGCCATGGTTGCCGGGGAACTGCACGCGCAGACGGTTGTAAGCGGGCGGAAGGTAAGGCCCGCCGAGCTGCACGCCTTCGATGAGCTTCTTGCAGGCCGCTTCCAGTTCGGGCGTGACGGTGGCGATGTCCGCCGCGCTGAACGCCGTCCGAACGAGCGGCGGCGGTTTGAGCGGGAACGGCTGGGTTTTCGACGAGTGTTCCAGCGGGACCTCGCTTTGCGCCACTGGACGCTCCTCGACGCCATAGATCGGCTTGCCGGTGACGCGATCCAGGATAAACAGGAGTCCGACCTTGGTATATGCCACGACGGCGGGAATGGTCTTGCCCCCCCGCTTGACGTCGATGAGCGCCGGCGCGCCCGTCAAATCGGCGTCCCACAGATCGTGGTGAACCAACTGGAAGTGCCAAAGGTACTTCCCGGTATTCGCGTCCGCCGCCACAATGCTGTTGCCGAAAAGGCCGTCACCGGCGCGGTCGCCGCCGTACTGGTCCACCGAGGGCGCGCCGAACGGCATGTAGACGATGCCACGCTCGGCATCCACGGTGATGAAGCCCCACACATTGACGCCCGAACGGTTCTTCCAACTGTCTTTGGCCCAGGTGTCGTTATACTTCTCGCCGGCGCGCGGAATGGAATGAAACGTCCAGGCCAGCTTACCGGTGCGCATGTCCCACGCGCGCACATCGCCGGCAGGCCCGAGCGGCGGGTTTTCCTGCGTGGTGCCGCCCGCGATGACGAGGTTCTTGAACACGATCGGCGGCGAGCTGAGACCGTTGCGGCCAGGCAGCCCCTGCATGATCTCGGGAGTATTCATGTTGACGATGCCGTTGTCGCCAAAGGCATCGTTGGGCTTCCCGGTCTTCGCATCCAGCGAATACAACTTGCCGTCGCTGGAACCGAAGACGATCTGCGCCGGCGTCCGCGCGTCGCCGGGCCAGTATTCGACGCCGCGCGTCGAAGGGCCGCTGGAGGGGAGTTGAAAGGCCCAGATCTCCTTTCCAGTGGTGGGCTCCAAGGCCACGACGCGGGAATACGGAGTGGACATATACATGGTTCCGTCGATGACGAGGGGCGTATTTTCGCTCGGGATGAAGCCCGACCCGCCGCGCCCTCGACCACGACCAGGCTGAGCGCCTTCTGGCGCGTCGCCCACGGCGGCGCCAGCGCCTCGACCGTCTGCCGGGGCGGCGCCGGCGCC
>PLDF01000411.1 GCA_003135055.1 Bryobacterales bacterium
ATTTTCCGGCGCCACCGTCACCTGCTTCGCCTGAGCCTCGATCCGCAGGGCGTCCTCACGACGCCCAATCCGTCGTAGAAAGCTCGCATCTCGCCCCGTCACTTCCGATTAGAGTTCTAACGCCTTTCTAGCCGCTATCAGCATAGGGAACTACACGGCCCGAGTGCATGCGTAGACGCTGCGCCTATCACAGGAGTTCTGCTCCCGGCACATCGACGAGACGGACGGCCAACGTCAGTTTTCGGAAGGCCGTTCGATATGGTCGATCACAAGAGTCTGAACAGGGGCCTTCGTCGATTCCAGTTTCAGGCCCAGTTGCTCGCGCACCGCATCCATGAACGTCACGGGATTCGGATCGGGCTCAACTTCCACACCGGGAACCCCGGGACCATTCGACTCAGGTGTCCATTCCATCCGATAATCGATCATTCCGGTAATCCCGGTTCGATCGACCACCGGCCGTCCGGCCGTCCTGGACAGTATGAAAGCGAGGAGAGCCGTGGTCATGTTTCGAGATCCCTCCACCCTGCGTCCGTTCTTGCCTGGCACCGCCATCATCGATTCGCACCGAGGGGGAAACACGTCGGCGTCGGGGTCGGACATGCCCGTCGCGAGGGCCGGGGGCGCGGGCGCATCGCAGGGAGGTCCGTCCGCGTGCCGAATGAGCTTTGGCCCCCACGTGCCCGGCTTGATCAGAGTCAAAGCGTATACGGGCATCTCCTGCGTTTCATAATGCACCGCAAGATGGAACCGTTCCGCCAGCAGTGATTGCATCATCAGCCGCATTTGGTCCTTGGTGGGGTTGCCCGCGGCTTTGGCATCAATCTCGAACCGGTCGGTATCGAACCATTTCGGCTGATGATCTCTAATGGCCTCTGCCTGTTCCGAAGACAGCATAAGCTTGTACGCGAACACAATGAATATCGGCACGGGAAAGGTAGCCGAAAAACGTCCGTGCGGGCTCTCTCCGCTGGGCGGATTCGTAAACCCGGGTCCGGGGTCGAGGGGAAAGTTCGGCGCCCGCCCGCGTGAACCGGGTTTTAGCAGTTTGACCGAGGCTACGTCGAAAGCCATGTGGCCTCCCGCGGCGGTTTGCCACTGAGGCACTCCAGAGTCCGATTGTGCCAGAATTGCCGGCGCGTCTGCAATACCAACCAGGACAGGCGCCACCAGAACCGCCGCTCCCGCGATCGTCAGAGCAGCCTTCTTTGCGATGCTCAGTCCGGGGACATCCCGGGCATTCATAATCTGCTCGATTCTTCGCTTGAGGTTCCCGCCCGTTACTCCGGCCACGCAGGTAAGCGGCGATTCCGTAGACCACTTGCAGACCTTAACGATGGCTTCGGCATAAAGATCGGGCGCGTTGCCCCGGCTGACAACGTCTTCGTCGCACGCGCATTCTCGTTCCTCAATCAACCGGGCGCCGATCCACCACACAAGAGGATGGAACCAGAAAATCGTTTCGACGATCATGTGGATCAACGCCAGAAGATTATCGCGGCGCCGCACATGGCACAGTTCGTGCGCGAGAATTGCATTCATCTCGGAAGGCGAGAGGCGTTCGGCGATTCCCTGCGGCAGAAGAAGTAACGGTCGCCTCCATCCGACGACTCCGGGCTCCATGAGGCCTGGAGAAATGCGAATTGCAACCGGCGCGGCGATATCCGTGGAAATACTAACCCGGGTAAGGAGGCGGATGCGCCGCCACCCGCGGAGTCGAATGAGCGCAACACATATAACGCCGCATAGCCACACGCCCGCTATCACCATATCGAGCGTGGTTCGATCGAACGCGGGCGCGACCGCGGAGGAAGCGTGTGCCGCCAGCGTGTCGCGCGAAAACTGACGGGAGCTTTCCGCGGCGTAGAAGGTAGGAGCTGTGGCCCCGATTCCCTCGCGGGAAGATGGCGGCGCCCATGCTCGGATATGACTCCCGGCAATCGATAGCAAGGCAAAAGGGATCAGGAATTTGAGCGACGCGCTCAGCCAGAGCCAAAAGCGCACCTGCGCTCTGTTCGCGCGAAATGCCAACGTCAGCAGTGCCGCCGCCCCCGCAAACAACGTGGACTGCACGAGATGGGAAGAAGCGGTGTGGACAAGGGCGTCGATCACTTGGACTCCTCCCTTCGCCGGGCCTTCAGCTTCCGGATCGTCCTTTCCAGCTCCTGAACGTCGTCCGGGGTCAGTTTTCCGGCGTCGGCAAGCTGCGCCATCAGAGGCGCGGCCTTCCCGCCGAAGAAGCTCAATATCTCGTCGAGCACGCGATTTCGGGTCACGTCCCGCGCGACGAGCGGTTCGAATATATCGGCATTGCCGTGCCTCTCGACGCGGCGCACTGCGCCCTTCGCTTCCATCCGATAAACAATCGTCTGGACTGTAGTGTATGCGGGGCGCGGTTCGGGGAAGAGTCCGTGAATGTCGCGAATCGAAGCCTTTCCGCAAGTCCAGAGGGCTTCCAGAATGCGGAGCTCGATCTTACTGAGTTTTGATCGGGGCACGTCGTTCTACTGCTCCATAGCTGCATCCTACTACTGTGTAGGCGAAGACGCAAGAGATATTTTCGAAGCGGAACAAGGGCGAGGCGCAAACGCCACGGCTGCAAAATAATTCATCAACAATCCGTAGTTTGCCGAACGCGGCGTTCGGAGAGATGACTCCAGCCTCGTCGCTTAGCCTTTGCGAGACATGTTTCGCTGGGTCGCTTGGCCGCAATACACCCAAACCGCTCATTGGGCGGCGGCTTCCAGTCGTTCTCGGAGATTAGGAACGATAACACCCCAGGGTCTTGAAAACGGGCCCTGTAGGTCGTTCGGAGAGCCGTAGTGAGCGATACATCCTGCCTTGTCGCGAAGGGTTTAGTAGTTGTTCGCAGACAGGCCGAAAAGGAGGGCGGCCTACTAGCCTAGAACGGCACGTCATCTTGGACACCCTGTTCTTCGGGATCGGGGGCTTGATCGGAACGTTCCTTAGCGCGCCTGCCCCGCGCTGGGCGGTTTCCGGATTTCTCTGCGCGTTCTGCTCCGTTGCCATTCACGTTCCCGCTGCTTCCGAGCAGCACGATGTTCTGGGCCACTACCTCGGTGACATATCGCTTCACGCCGCCGTCGTCCTCGTAGGAACGGGTTTGTATTCGCCCCTCCACGTACACTTTCGTCCCCTTTGTAAGGTATGCGGCCAGGTTCTCCTTGTTCCAGAGCACGATGTAGATCCACTCCGTTTCTTCGTGCACCTGCTGATCGGAGTCTGTCCACTGCCGGTTCATCGCCAGCGAAAACCGCGAAACGGGTGTACCGTTTTGGGTATGTCTGGTCTCGGCATCGCCGCCGAGTCTGCCAAGCAGGATCGCCTTGTTGACACTTCTCTCTGCCATTTCTGCATTCTCCCTTCGCTAAAAGCTCCCGCGCACCGTTTCCATTTCCAGCTACTCCCTTCCGTTGCCGGCCAGCACACCACAGGGGTCTCGCATACCAGGCGCTGTGGACACCACGCGCGCCGCCACCGTCCAATGGTCTGCCCCACCGTCCTTATGCTCTTCGATCCACCGTCGCGTGTAACTCTTTAGACCGCTCAACCATTCCCGCGCCTCCTGTGAATCCAGTTGTGCGGATTCCAGGACGGTAAAATGTTGGCTGCCCGCCTGTCGCTCTTTGGCTCGCAACATGTACTCCGCGAGTTCACCCGTGGCCTTCGCCATAGGGAGATACAACCAGGCCGGTGTCAGCACGAAGGCCAGTTTGTCGGCCACGCAAAGGCGGGAGACTTGTAGTCCGTGCTGCTTTGCCCAATACCGCGAATGCGCCGCTGTGAAGGCTCCCCATGACTTGCCAAAAAACAGCGTCATGATTCTGGCGCCAAACTCCACGTGTGTTTCTCCGTCGGCCCCGTCCATGTCGCGCTTTGAGATGTACCCAACGTCGTGAAGCCCGAAGGCGGCCCACAACCGCACATCCCAAGGGAAGCCATACAGTTTCCACCAGGCGAGAGCGAGGAACCAGGGATGAAGAATCGCACAATGTGCCCCGTACAAAACGGATCTCGTTCCAATATTCATGATGTGTTTCCTGCCGGTTGAACCGTGCGCGGCCGATCACTCAGGCCAAGAAGTGCGGTCAAGGCTCTGTTGACAACCAGTAGTTGGCCCGCCGAACTCCCTGCACGGTTTGTCCGTTTCGCTGTTGTCCGTTTGGGATCCCGTCGTGGTGTGCGGGCATGGCCGCAGCCCACATCCGGAAAGAAGAAGGCTGGCAGTAACGAGCAGCCTCAGAAGCCAGTGGATCAATATTCTCATGTCCGAGCTCCTGTCCGATTCAGCTGGCGGCGGCAGCGAGCTGATTACACTGCAGACGGAACATCGACAAGGATTCCGTCAAAACTTTCAACAGGCCGTTTCAGTCCGACGTCCGCGGCGAAGTCGTGAAGGGCCGCGGGGTCTTCCTCTGCGCCCGGCGGCGGCGGCGCCACTAACCGAGAGTAGTGTGGATGCGCGCAGTTCAGGCATGTCGCTCCAACGGTAACGGCCTTTACCGCGTCGGCAAATCCGGCTGGCAGTTCGATTTCCTCGCCAGAACGGGTGAAAAATTGCGGTCTGACGCAGCCGCTCAAATCCTTGTCTTTGCCCCAGAGTTCCAGCGCCAGATATCCTTGCGCTCCGCGAAACAGTTCTTCCGCGTGGAGCTTCGGCCGGTGCCCAACCTCTACCGCGACGGGGCGGTGCCGCGTGATGCACAGCTCGTACGTCCTCGCGATCCGCAACATCTCTATCCGCGTGATCACCGGCGCTATCACGACCGCATGCGGCCCGTTGACTGTCAAAGAATCGAGCGTCTGCAACCAGGACAGAGCCTCACCGTTTTCGCCCGAGAAGCTGACGTAATATCCAACTTCCGCCGTAGCACCGCCCGACTCCACTCCGCGTACGACATATCGTTTGGCGCGCCCCTGGTGTTCCAGGCTCAATTGAGGCTGTCCGTAGATTCCAACTTTGCGCAAGCGGTCAATCACCGCCTGCGTGAACGTCAACCCCCACCGGTTCAGTCTTCGATCGACCTCCATGGCCATCCGTCCGTTCCTTGTCGTTCACACCCGCTTCGAGGGATTCGCGCCGAGCGAGCGCGACCAGCGCGAGCGTAAGCTCATCTGCAGCTCGCATCGTTCGGAGGAGTGCCTCGTGGTCCTCTGCTCGCCACAGTCTTCCCACTCGCTCCGCCGACACATCCCCAATCCATTTTCTGACCGCGATCGGTCCCGCGGACCCGCCGCACGTTGTTTCGTTCATAACCTCCTCGCTGACCGGCAATCCATCTGCTCGCCACCTCGCTGGCAAATGGCAGCCATGAGAACACCACGCCGATGACGATCAACTGGATGCCGCGCCGGCTCGTGACACCAGCGGCAGCCGCAAGCAGCAACGCCAAGAGGGCACCGGCTGTGGCGATCGACTCAACTGACACTGCGGACATCGATTGCCTCCACGACCCGGCGGAACTCCTTCCGGAAATTAGCCCGTAGCATTTCGCCGTCTCGGCGGACATAGCTGCGCCCTTTCGCGTCCAGGATCAGGTACCGCCGCGTGTCGATGTGCTTGTAGTGCTCAAGACCGTTCTCTCGAAACATCCACATGAACTCTGCGCAGCGGGTTCCGATTCGAAGTTCCAGCGGTTTCCAGTTCGCAGGCTCCAGCTCCATCGCCGAGGCCTGCTTTCCGTTGTCGATGTGACTTGCTCTACCCCGCCGCATAGAATATTTCTCTCCTCTCCGGAATTGGGCATCCAAGAGCCGCGCGAATTGTCTCCTTGCTGCACCCAGCCCAGCAGATGTACTTCTGCGGTTCGTCAACCGATATCGCCAGGTTGTCCCCACTTCTGTCTCGGCCCGACGAGGCGCACGAAGGACATCGTGTAATCCAATTCCTTCCGGCCTTTCGCCGCACCTCAACGTGGTCCAGGATGTGAAACTGCCTTTGCTGTGCCGGGTACTGGCACCGTGGTGCCGGCGTTATCTCCTTCCTTACGGAATCCCTCGGCTGTCCCA
The DNA here is from genome assembly GCA_003135055.1 of Bryobacterales bacterium. Taxonomy (GTDB): domain Bacteria; phylum Acidobacteriota; class Terriglobia; order Bryobacterales; family Bryobacteraceae; genus PALSA-243. The sequence goes on from PLDF01000411.1 coordinate 6,031, forward strand.
ACTTCTGGATCAGAGCGCTCAAGTGCTGCTCGGAAAGCTTCGTCACCCGTTTGAGGAACGCCAGTTGATTGTCGAGATTGTAGTCGGCGCCGTAGAACCAAAACCGTGCACTGATTGCGCGGTGAATTCCCAGAGGCCCGCGGACGGCATTGCCGAAGTCGCCATCCTTCAGCTCGTCGTGTTTCGGGAATACCTCAATTCCCTCGGCAGTCCCCGTCCCCTTCACCGGGATACCGAGCTTCTCGGCCAAGCCTGAGATCAGGAGTCGGCACTGCCTGCCCAGGAGCGGTTGCTCCCCGAAGATCCACAGGTGGGCGCCGCGTCGGCTCTGTTCCAATGCCGCTTCCACCTTCTGTTGCTGCAGTTCCCACTGCAACTCGCAGAGGTGTTTAAGCGACTCCTTGTAATCGCCGTCCATGGCAATCCATTTGCACCGTTGGGTCGCAGGATTCATCGCGTACACGCCGAGCGTCACATCACCCTCGAGATGCCGGCGGATCGTCGCCGCCGTCAGGCTGACTGGCTCGCCGTTCCTTCCGCCCTTCGGCCGAAAGTAATAGTAGCGGCCGCTTTCAGGGTGCGGCCGCTTCGATTGGAGGACGTAGGCGCGCCGGTTAACGAACAACTGCCAGTAGTCCTCCACGTTGGTCGAAGTTGCTTTATGTCGGTTCGCCATTATGGCTCCTCCTTTCGCCCTGCCTCTTGATAACCCGAATTTAAAACCCGCGCAAATGAAACGGGTCCAGGATCTCGGTCAGTTCGTCTTTGCCGATTCGCGCCTCCTGTTGAGCAGCCACGGCCGCTGGGCAAGCCGGGAAATCCGGTGCGTTCGTTCAAGTAGCTCGTACTCGGCCACGCTGTAGCCGCCCCAGTTCTGGTCGTTGAAATCGATGGAGTAAAACACGCCGCTCCTCCGGTCGAAAATATAGAATGCCCCGGACCTTGGATCCCCTTGGGTCAGGACGAAGAACAGCGCTCCCGCCGGAAACTGAACCCAGCGGACGATCTGCGCCTCGGAGCGTTCGGCCAACCCGCGGCTGGCTTCGTGCAGGCTGACGGTTCGCTCCAAACCGAGATCTTCGAGTGTAAGGATGGGATTGGCGGTGAATGCCGCCGACTTGCGAGTTTGCATATTGAACCTCCAGTGTTCAAACGGTTATGTCCCGAGAAATGCCGGACGTGTCAGACTGGTCGGTGTCTCTGCAGGAGTACTCAGGACAGAAGTTGCAGGGTAGCCAATCGTTCCCGATTGGCTTGGACGCTGACTTGCCTATATATGACGCTGACTTGCCTATATATAAGGATGCGGAACATCTCCTTTCTGCCGGCGGCATTTGGCAACGAGCCGTTTAGACGATGGCGCTGCCCGCGACACCACCTTGCCTGTATCCACGGCCGAAGCCGCAGGGTTGCGATCTCCGTCGCTTTCTCTCTCAGGCAATCGTGGTTGCACGCTTTGCTGCCCGTGCGGCTGAGATCGCCAGCGCATCGCAGCGTTCGTGATCAGGTTGGCCGGAGTGTCCACGAACGTGTACCCAGGTCACCGCGTGGTAGCCGACCAACTCTTCTAGTTGCTCCCAAAGGTCTTGGTTTACCACCGCCTTCCCTGAGGCGTTTCGCCATCCGTTGTTCTTCCATCTCGGAAGGAACTCAGTGATTCCGCGACGCACGTACTCGGAGTCTGTCAGGACTGTGACTTGGCAGGCACGCTTAAGAGCGCGCAGCCCCTCGATTGCAGCAGCGAGCTCCATTCGATTGTTCGTCGCGTCCGGCACGCCTCCTTGCAGGACGCGCTCATGTTCACCGCACCGAAGTATGCACGCCCAACCGCCCGGACCGGGATTCCCCAGGCACGAGCCGTCAATGATAATCTCGACTTCGCGCAGTTCCTGCGCGGAAACGGTAGACACACAACACCTCCTTTCCAAGGTCGTGTCAGCTCTTCTGTGTACGGGGCGGACTGGCCGGTGCTGCCACGCGCACGTCTCGCGGTGTGGCGAATGATTTCGACCAGTTGTCCCGGAGTTCGGTACCAGCGGTTTGAAATGCACGAGGTCCCAGTTGACCGCACACTTGGCACGCCTCCATGCCTGACCACGGCTGCAGAGCCACAGACTTCAGTTGGCTCGGCCATGACAACATTCCTCAATCACTCGTGCCAGAACCTGTCGTGCCATCCCCTGCGCACAGTTCGGGCGCTACGTGTTGTCATGTGCGCAAAGCTCTGGCCGACGATACTCTGACCTACTGCCAACGGCCGCGGGGCAGCGCGCGCCAAGCGCGCCTGCCCACAACACCATCGCTATGAACCAGCAACTCAGGCGCAACGCGACAATCGCCGGGGCATTCAACCCGAACCCGTCATCGTCAGATGACGGGGAGGGTAATCGGCTCCGAAGCCGTGCGCTATGAGATACCTACGGATTATGCAGTCATGCATAGAAACGCCAATGCAGCAGGCAAAGTGACTGCAAAGACGTTACCGCACGCTCTCACTGCCGGCCGCGCGTCTGGGATGCATGGGTAAGAATGGCCTGAAACGGAATGTCACGCTGCATTGTTCCCGCGATCATGACTGGGGTAGCAAGCAAGCTTTCGAGGAATTCAGCAAACAGAGCGACGCACACCTGAACTCGTCGTGACGCGATGCAGTCCCGGATCATACACAGAAGATGATAGTTGGAGACCAGGTACAGAACAGTGTCGACGAGCGTCTCCCCGTCAAGTTTCGATGCGATCCGGCGGTATGCGTTATAGGTCTTGGGCGTCCGTTCGTATTCGAGCCCAAACCGCATCTCCCTGCCTTCGGATTCGACGGCGACGACGGCGTCGTAATCCTTGGCGTACTTGAACTGCGTCAGGTCGTTCTGTGAGCAAATCTCGGAGGCCGGCGTCCATCGTAACAGCATGTGTGCTTTTGCCAGGGCAAGGTGAAGATCGTTCAGATCCAGCCAATGGGAGCAACTCCGCTCACCGGTCTCCATACCAATCCGTCCAGCGAACAATTCCCCCATATCGATGAGCAGCGACGCACCCTCCTTGCTGATGAAGTACACTTGTGGCCGTCCCCGGGCCGCCCCCTGATGCTTCTCGATCAGTCCATGCGCCAGCAGGCGCCGCAACCGGTGATCGAACGCTTGCCGCGAGCGTTCCGATTGATTGAGCTGCATGAACTCATAGAGCTGATCGCTCGTTGCGAATCCGGAACGGAGAACTTGCTGCAACAACGGGACGTCCCGCGCGGGGCTGATCTGGATCGTTCCTTTTTCGTAGCGCATGGCAAGTTCTCTATTGTTCGAGTCCTGCTCTTCCCAGCCGAAGCTCGGCTGACCAGAATTGCTTTGCAGTGGGTTCGACGTAAAACGTGCCCAACTCCCCACGCACCCACGAATACGCCGGCATCAATAGCATCGCTTCTTGTTCGTCGGCGTGTTCGCTCAAGGCAATGACTTGCACAGCATCTGACTTCCAAGGCGACCCGATGTCGAGCCGTCCGGTGTGCCCCGCTGTCACCACGAACAGGTAGAAATCCGGCCGTTCCGGACCAGCCAACATTTTCCGAAACAAGACTTGGGTCCATCCTGCACGAGTAGCTTCAGGATCTTTGCACTCGAATACACGGTTCAACGAACGGGAAGGGTTGTTCGGCGTGAAACCTCCAATGCCGTTAAACCGGATCTTGCCGCCGATGCGCCAGCGGTAACGAACCTTGCCGTCGACCACAACGCCGGTTGTGTTGTAAAAGGCGACTAGGACAGCCGGGTTTGGCGCGGGAGGAGTCTTCGTCAACCTCCTCTCCCAGATCCCACCGAATCCCTTTAGCGTCACCAGCACGGCTACGCTCCTTTCAGTGCGCGGTTCTTCTGCTTCTCGGCATCGAGCTGTTGCGTCAATTGATTGATGCGCGCAATGAGTCTGCTTTCGGATTCGCCGTTGCCCGCGGCGCCGTTTTGTGTCCTTATCGTGCCTGAGCCGCCACTCTGTTCGCCTTTTTCGAGAGCACTCAACCGAATCGAAAGGTCGTCAACCAACTTTTCCTTCTCGTCCAGCTTCGCCTTCAACAATTTCCGTTCGCTATCGCTGTTGTCAAGCTCACCGCGAACGCGAGTCAACTCGTTTCTGGCGTCGCTGGTCTCAAGGGTAGCCGGACTGGGACGCCCACTCAACTGCGCCTCGATCACCCGATTGCACGCCTCCATATGGGAGTTGTGCCGTTCGATCGCGTTTTCCGCCGTCGCGCGTGCATACTGCGCATCGTTCCAAACGTCATTGAGTATTTCGGCGGCCCGCCAAAGCTTTCGTTTCTCGTCCATGACGCGCACGCCGTAGGCGAACATCAGCAGCATGAGGAGGGCGGTCGTCAGCGCGCTGTACCAGAAGAACGGATTGCCCGCGCTGGCGTCCAGAAATACCTGGCGCCGGCGTTCGAGCATTGCTCCATAATCGACGTCGTTCTTGTTGACCATTTTGGTGGATGACGTAAAGAAGTCTTCCTTCTCCTCGTGCGTCCGTGGGCCGGTCGGGCGCTGATACAGTCCCGGGGCAGGCTGCTTCTGGTCGGGTTTGTGCGAGGAGTTGGGCGCAGGTTGGGCATTTGCGACCACCGCGCACGTGGCAAGGATAATCACAATTTGCGTTATCATTTGCGAAACCCTCCGGCGTAACGATTAGGTACCCGGTACTTGCGCGCCAACTCCGCGTCCTTGAACCGGAGATTTGCGCCGCTCGGTTCTGCGCGTGAGTGCAACATTCGGGGATAGAGCGCCGGCTGGAATACGGGGATTGCCACTTCCTCTGGCGGCCGAATCTGCAGCAGGGAGTGCAGCGTCCCGCGGGTGTCATCCGACATCAGGATTTCCATTTGCCCTTTGGGCAGATTCTTGATGGACTCATCCTGCGACCGCGTCTCGCGATCCTCGCTCTCGGTGGCACGTCCGGTTTCCTCGTACTTGCCCCACCCGAAGAACCCGCGTTCTTTTTGGATGCTGCGGCGCGTCACGACTTGTTCGGCCGAAGCTTTGGTGAAGTACTTGGCCGTTTCTTCGTCCCGCGTCCGGAGCGTGATCGTCGTATTCGGCGCCGAGGTGACCTCCTCCTTGAAACCACGGCCGACCTGCATAAGTTGGGGAAGGCTCTGCATCGAGAACAGAAATGCAGTGTTTGTGCCCCGAGCGGTCTGCAGGATCTGCGCGAAGTTGCGATATCCAAACGGCGCGAACTCGTCCAGCACTACAGAGAAGATGGGGCGGTTCTGCCGTCGCCGGTCCGCCTGGTCCTCGTAACGCTTTCCGACGGTGAGTTGGATGTTCTGCAAAAGCATCTTTCCGAGCGACCGCACGGGCTCGGTATTCTTGTTCGCGTTCAGGCTCACGAACAGAATCAGCTCCTGGTCGATTACGTCTTCGATCGACAGCAGATCGTCGTACTGTCCCGTGACGGCAGACAGCTCGTCGTCCAGAAACGTCATGCACTCGTTGATCAGGCCTTGAATTTTCGGAACGCGCTCGCGATCCTCGAGCGACTGCATCAGGTTCTTGACGCTCATTTCGAAATTCAGCCGCTGCTGCGCCGTGATGCTACCGTCGCGATCTAGACGATGCATGGCCTTTTCGATTTGCTCCTTTAGAACGTCCTGGTCAAGCAGCATCACGATCACGTCGTAGAAGTTGTAGCGGGCGCCGGTATAGAACAGGACGCGGACGATATCGCCGAGATAGTTCAATTGATGCTTGGCGAAAAACTCGTCGTGCAGGTTAAAGCTGCCGAAGATCATGTTTACCTGTGCCATGTAGTTGTCGTCGCGTGTGAAGAATGGGTTGTACAGCGCGGAGAACTCGGGACGTGAGGGATTGAGCAATCGCAGTTGGTGCAGTCGTGAGCTTTCGGTAAGCCT
>PLDF01000440.1 GCA_003135055.1 Bryobacterales bacterium
GTCGTCTGTCAGGTGGCCGTACCTTAGCGAAACATAACCTCAGCCGCTCCGCCAGGATTAGCTGCCCCAAAATTTGTGCAGAATGGTGGCCCCGGCTTGCCGCTGGCCCTGGTAATCTCCCTGGACCAATGGAGAAACGCTTGCCGTTGTGGGGCAGGCAATCCTGCCTGCAGCCGCCTTTCAGGCGGCTCTTGCGGTCTCGCCCGAAAGCCGGCGGCGGCCAGGCTGCCCCACTAAGACAGGAATTGTGCTCGTGATCCGGATTATTGAAAGCAAAAACATCGGCCGCCTGCTAGCCCGCAAAGCGGCGCGGCTTACCGAAGCCGAAGGCGTCGTGCGCCCGATTCTCGAAGCGGTCCGCAAGCGCGGCGATCTGGCGCTGCTCGAATACGCGCGGCAGTTCGACGGATTCGCGCGCCACAGCGTCCGCGTGCCGGAAGCGGCGTTGAGCGCGGCGGCCGAACGGCTGACGCCGGAATTTCGCGGCGCGGTGGAGACGGCGGCGGCGAATATCCGCACCTACGCCAAGCGGCAGATGCCGCACGAGTGGCATTTTGAGGCGCGGGCGGGGCTGCGCGTGGGGCAGATTGTGCGGCCCCTCGATACGGTGGCGGCGTACGTCCCGGCGGGCCGCTATCCCCTGCCCTCCACGGTAATGATGACGGTGATTCCGGCGCAAGTGGCGGGCGTTCCGAATGTTTGTGTGGCGTCGCCGAAGCCGGTGACGGAAGTGTGGGGAGCCGCGGCGATGCTGGGCGTTTCGCATGTCTTCGAAATGGGCGGCGCGCAGGCCATTGCGGCGTTCGCATTTGGCACGCGCACGGTTCCTCGGGCCGATCGCATCGTGGGGCCCGGCAATATCTACGTGGCGGCCGCGAAGAAACTGCTGGCGGGCCAGGTGGGCATCGATTTCGTTGCGGGGCCCACCGAGATTCTGATCGTTGCCGCGGAAGGCGATCCGCGGCACTTCGCAGCGGACCTGCTGGCGCAGGCGGAGCACGATGTGGATGCGTCGGCCGTGCTGCTGACCACGTCGAAGCGCCTGGCGGCGGCCGTGGCGAAGGAAGTGGAGAAGCAGTTGGCCACGTTGCCGACTGCGGCGGTGGCGCGCAAGGCGATCGCCCGGAATTCGGCGATTGTGCTGGTTCGGTCGCTCGATGAGGCTGTCGAAATCTCCAACCGGTTTGCGCCGGAGCATCTGAGTATTCCCGATGCCACGCTGCTGCCGAAGATCCGGCACGCGGGCAGCGTGTTCGTGGGCCCGTTCAGTCCGGAAGCGGCGGGCGATTATGCCTCGGGCCCGAACCACGTACTTCCAACCGGTGGCGCCGCGCGGCAGCGCGGAGGTCTTTCAGTAGCCGATTATCTGAAAGTGATCTCAGTACAACAATTGAGCGCGTCGGCGCTGCAGCGTCTGGCCCCAGCCGTCACGACACTAGCGCGCGCCGAGGGCTTGGAGGCGCATGCGCGCTCTGTGGAGGTTCGCTTTGGCCACTAATGCTACCGCGAAACTGCCTGCTAGACACCATTCGTGGCGCACTGGGCGCCCGCTGGGCACCTGCGTGCAGCGTTCACACTCGTGTGAACGCGTCTTTAGCCGGCGCGAACCGGATGTCCCAGGAACGGAGACGCTGCGTCGCATGCGCTCCCCATTCGCCACAGGTTCTACCAGCAATGAGTAAATCCCCCAAGCTACCGAGAGGCGGCATCCGGCCTCGCGCCGCTGTAATCGCCATGCAGCCTTACTCGCCGCCCACCGCCGGCCGCTCCGGCAAGCTCCGTCTCGATTTCAACGAGAATACCGTAGGCTGCTCGCCGCGCGTAATCGAGGCAATCCGCCAGGGCGTCGGCGCCGAGGGGCTTGCCGTCTATCCCGAATACGGCGACGCAAAGGACGCCATTGCGCGATACTTTCAAGTGGCGGCCCAGCAATTCCTGTTCACCAATGGCACCGATGAAGCCATCCAGGTCTTCATCAACACTTACGTGGATGATCGGCAGGAAGTGGTGACTCTCCAGCCGTCTTACGCCATGTATCGCTTCTATGCGGAAGTTGCGGGCGCGAAGGTGACCGAAGTTCCTTACCCGCAGCCGGAGATGGAGTTTCCGCTCGACGCGGTACTGAACGCCATCACGCCGGAAACGCGTGCGGTGCTGCTGGCCAATCCCAACAACCCCACGGGCACGGCGGTGTCGCTTGAGGGAATCGCGCGGATTCTGCGCAAGGCGCGCACGGCGGCGGTGCTCATCGACGAAGCTTATTACGAATTCTCCGGAATCACCGCGCTGCCCGAGATTGCGCAAGCGCCGAACCTGTTCGTGTGCCGGACGTTTTCCAAAGTCTTCGGCATGGCGGCCATGCGGCTTGGGTGCCTGTTTTCGCATGAAGCCAACATTCAATATCTGCACAAGGCGCAGTCGCCATACAGCGTGAACATGCTGGCGGTGATGGCGGCGCAGGCGGCGGTGGAAGATACGGAGTATGTGCGGAGTTACGTCGCGGAAGCGCTGGCGGCGCGTGAGTTGCTCTCGATCGGGCTCGAGCGATTGGGAATCCGCTACGTGCCCAGCTCGGCGAATTTCGTGTTGGGGCGATTCGGCGCGCGCGCCATCGAAGTGCGGGATGCATTGCGCGACAGGGGAATCCTGGTGCGCGACCGAAGTTACGAGGCGCCCGGCTGCGTGCGCATCACCGTGGGGACGCGCGAGCAGACGCGGCAGTTGCTGGCGGCGCTCGAACAGGTTTGGATACGATGAGCCGTCTGGATAAGATGAGCCGTGTGGATGCGATGAGCCACTTGGAATCGTCGAGCAAGCCGATACTGGTTTTCGACATGGATGGCGTCTTGGTCGAAGTGACGGAATCGTACCGCGAAACCATCGCGCGCACCGTGGAGCATTTCACCGGCGCTCGGCCCACGCGCGCGCGGATCCAAGAGTATAAGAACGCCGGCGGATGGAACGACGATTGGAAACTTTCGCACCACATGGTGCGCGAAGCCGGCGTGGATGCGGTGTTTGACGACGTGAAAGGCCACTTTCAGAAGCTGTTCCATGGCGACGGCGTTCCTGGGCTCATGTTGCGCGAACAGTGGGTGGCGCGGCCCGGCGTGCTCGAAAAGCTCAACCGGCAGTTCCGTTTCGCGCTCTTCACCGGCCGTCCGAAGTGGGAAGCCGAGCTGACTCTGAGCCGCTTTGCGCCGGATTTGGTATTTGACCCCATCATCGGCATGGACGACGTGGAGAATCACAAACCTGCGCCCGATGGCCTGCTGCAAATCCGCAAGCTATGCCGCGACCCGTTTTACGTCGGCGATACCGTGGACGATGCGCGGTGCGCGAAGGCCGCGGGCGTGCGATTTATCGGCATCGCGGCGCCGTCGAATCCGCTCTATGTCGATCTGGTCTTTTTGTTCCAGGCCGAAAAAGCTTTCGCCGTTGTGGACGACATCAATTATCTGGAGGAGGTTTTCGCTCCCTCATGAGAAACGCCAGAAGCGCCGCCATTGAGCGCAATACCAAGGAGACGCGCATCGGCGGCGCGTTGAAAATCGAAGGCCGCGGCCGCTATGAAATCTCGACTGGTATCCGCTTTTTCGACCACATGCTGGAGCTGTTCGCCAGGCACGGCGGTTTCGATTTGAAGCTGCGCGCCGAAGGCGATTTGGACGTGGACCAGCATCACACCGTGGAAGACGTCGGCATCGTGCTCGGCCAGTTGTTCGCGCAAGCGCTCGGCGACCGCAAAGGCATCAACCGCGCGGGATATTTCGTGCTGCCAATGGATGAAACGCTGGCGGTGGTAGCGGTGGATCTGGGCGGCCGGCCCGCATTGGTATATAAGGACCGCGTGAAAGTGGTGCTCGTGGGCGATTTGCAAACCGAGCTGGTGGAAGATTTCTTCGGCGGCTTTGTGAACCACGCCGGCGCCAACCTGCACGCCAAAGTGCTTTACGGGCGGTCGAACCATCACAAGATCGAGGCCATTTTCAAGTGCTTCGCGCGCGCCATGAAGTACGCGTGCTCGAAGGATGCGCGGCTGAAGGACGAGCTGCCGTCCACCAAGGGGCTGTTGTGATCGCAATTCTCGATTACGGCGCGGGCAATTTGCGGTCGGTGCAGAATGCGCTCGAAGCGATCGGCTGCGAGTACTCGCTGGTGCGCGACGCAGCCGGGCTGCGGAGCGCATCGAAGATTCTGCTGCCGGGCGTGGGCCATTTCGGGCAGATGATGCGCGCGCTCGATGCGCTGGAAGTGCGCGATGCGCTCATCGAGCGCATCGCCGCGGGCGTGCCGTTTCTGGGGATCTGTCTCGGCCTGCAGGCGTTGTTCGATGCCAGCGAAGAGGCGCCGGAAGTGCGCGGGCTGGGCATATTCGAGGGAATTGTGCGGCGCTTTCCGGCGCATGCCCGCGTGCCGCACATGGGCTGGAACGAGCTGGAGCTTCGCGGTGAATCGAAGCTGCTGCGCGGCTTCGGCGCTAGCGGCCCCGGCTCCGATCAGAGCCACGACCGTCAGGGAGTGGTTCCCGCCGATCGCGCAAAATCACCCGGTCCCGGCGCAAGTTCTTCGACCCCGAGATTCGAGGCTACCGGGAAATTACTTGCCGGCGCAGCGCCCCCTGGGGGCTCCGATCAGAGCCACGACCATTCCGATCAGAGCCACGACCGTAAGGGAGTGGTTCCCGTCGATCGCGCAAAATCATCCCCGCGCGCTCGGCCGTTCGTCTACTTCGCGCACAGTTATTACGCGCCGGAGGGCGACTATGCCAGCGCGGTTTGCGCGTATGAGGTCCCTTACACGGCCGCACTCGAAGTGGGCAACGTGTACGGCGTGCAGTTTCATCCGGAGAAATCCGGCGCGATCGGGTTGGCCATCGTGAGGAATTTCGTCGAGTGCTAGCCAAACGCATCATCCCGTGTCTCGATGTGACGGCCGGCCGCGTGGTCAAGGGCGTCAACTTCGTCAATCTGCGCGATGCGGGCGATCCGGTGGAATTGGCCGGCCGCTATAATCGCGATGGCGCCGATGAGCTGGTCTTCCTCGATATCACGGCGTCGAGCGAGGCGCGCCAGACCATGGCGGATGTGGTGGCGCGGACTGCCCGCAAGGTTTTCATCCCGCTGGCGGTGGGCGGCGGCATCCGCTCCGTGGGCGACGCGCGACGCATTCTGCTGGCGGGCGCGGATAAAGTGTCCGTCAACACTGCCGCGGTCCGGCGGCCGGAGCTGATCGCCGAGCTGAGCCGGGAATTCGGTGCGCAGGCCGTGGTTCTGGCCATCGATGCGCGCCGCCACAGTGCCGGGCAATGGCGCGTCTACACGCGCGGCGGCCGCGACGATGAAGGAACCGACGCCGTCGCGTGGGCTGCCCGCGGCGAGGAATTGGGCGCGGGCGAGATTTTGCTCACTTCGATGGATACCGACGGCGTTCAGGAAGGTTTCGATTGCGCGCTCACCAAGGCGGTGTCGCAAGCCACGCATGTGCCGGTGATTGCAAGCGGCGGCGCGGGCAAGCCGGAGCATTTTGTGCGCGTGTTGACCGAGGGCTGCGCCGACGCGGCGCTGGCGGCGTCCATCTTCCACAACGGCACTTACACCGTGAATCAATTGAAGGAAGAGCTGGCCAAGCGCGGTATTCCAGTGAGGCTGGCATGATATTCCCGTGCATCGACATTATGGATGGCAAGGCGGTGCAATTGGTGCAGGGCCGCGACAAGGCGCTTGAGGCCGAGGCGCCCGAGGAGATGCTGCGCAAGTTCGCCGCATTCCCCGAGATTCAAGTGATCGATCTCGACGCCGCCATGGGGCGCGGCTCGAATGACAATCTGGTGCGCCTGCTCGCATCGAAAGCCGCCATCCGCGCGGGCGGCGGCGTGCGTACGGTGGAGCGCGCGCGGGCGCTGGTGGAACAAGGCGTACGCAAAGTGATCGTGGGCACTTCGGCGTTTCGCGAATCGGGCATTAACCAGGCGCTCCTGGGAAGCTTGCGCGACGCCATTGGGCGCGACCGTCTGATTGTCGCGCTCGATTCCAAGCACGGGCGCATCATGGTGAAGGGTTGGCAAGAAGCCACCGCGTTGACGGCCGAAGAAGTGTTGGGCCCGCTGGAGCCTTACTGCTCCGGCTTTCTGTGTACCTATGTTGATAAGGAAGGCATGATGCAGGGCACGGACCTGGCGTGGTTCCGGCGCCTGCGCGCGGCGACTCAGCTCGAACTCACTGCGGCAGGCGGAGTGACTACGATGGAAGACGTCCGCGCCCTGCTTGCAATGCATGTCCACGTAGCCATCGGCATGGCGATGTACACCGGCCGGCTGAAGCTGAAAGACCTGGAGCCGTCATCGGTATAGACTTACTTAGCCTTAATTTAACCGTACAGCTTTCTTCCTGACAGCTTTGTGCTGTACAGCTTTGTGGGGCAGCCAATCCTGGCTGCAGCCGCCTTTCAGGCGGCTTTTTCCTTTGGCTGCAATCCCAGCGGCATTAGCCGCCTATACTGTTCCTTACGGAACTCCGAGAATGTAGTATGAAGCTAATAAGATGCCGGTATCATGAAACGAAGTTGATATTAGTTGCGAAGAAGTAATCCAGCGCTGAGACTCGGCCGGTAAGACACCGATACTCCTGCCCTCCCGTCTCCCGTTGTTTCGCGCCGGCGTCTAATATGCGCAAGGCGCCTAATCCGCCCGGAAGAATCCGGCGGTCTGCGGCAACAAGAAACGCGCCACGAGAGAAAGCATGATCTCAAAAGCCAGGCAGCTTGCCTCTATCACCGCCGTTGGCGCGAGCGCCCTCGCTCTGACTAGCTGTAAAGCCGGAGCCGCCGTCATCGATTCCGCGTTCTGAATACCCCAATTGTGTTCAGCCTTGACACCACTTTTTTCATACCGCCGCCCCGCACGTATAGCATCGTTCCAGACCACATGATTTCGGATTTGGACTGGACTATTATCTCACCGCTATTCATCTGCGCCCTGCAATCAAACGATTAGCCACAAGCCTACCGAAAGATTTAGCCGCTTGGATGCGTTTTAATGAGAGATCCTTGCTAAACTGGTAGAAATACTATGATTGAAGATCTGCTCCAACCTCAACATCTGCTTCTAATCCTCGGACTTGCGCTCTTGATGTTCGGCCCAGGGAAGCTACCCGATCTAGGCAAGGGATTGGGGGAAGGAATCCGGGGATTCAAAAACGCTTTGAAACCTGGCGACTCTGGGACGGACTCGGGTAAAGTTTAAGGAAGACCGCAGTCGACCCGCTTTCGAGCGGCAGTTGCCGTCGTCCGCATCCGGCACGGGTGTCACGCCGCTATTTGACTGCGTTCGCAAGAAGGCTAAGTTAATTTGATAGCGTGCGGCCGATCGACGGATCGAGGCTAGCGTCAGGTCGACCGGAACATGAAACGCGCCAGTTCCTCAATCCACTTTTGCAGGCTGGTTTTGCCAGTTGGAAATCCGCTCCGGCCGGGAGATCTAATTGCCCCAAGCGGTCCTGTCACTGTTGCCCGGCCGCCTGGCCACCCGCCTCTTCGCCCCAGATGTATTTACTGAACCAATCGTAGTTATGCTCCATCACGGCGCGCTGCTGTTTGGGCTTGTTGATGGGGTGGCCGAAGCCTTTGTAGAAAATCAGCTTCACGGGGACGCCGCGGTCCTTCAGCGCCTGGTATAACTCATAGGAATCCGGCGGCGGCACGCGCTTGTCCTGATCGCCTTGCTGGATGAGAGTCGGCGTCTTAGCGCGATTCACGTATGTGATGGGCGAAGTCTTGCGATAGATGTCGGGATCTTCCCACGGCGTCGCTTTCAGATACTGGCGCGTGAACGGGTGAATATCCGTATTGACATAGTAAGTCACCCAATCGGAGATGCCCGCCCCGACAGAGACAGCTTTGAAGCGGTCGCTGTAACAGGTGATGAAGGCCGAAATATAACCGCCCTCGCTCCATCCCATGGATGCGACGCGGTCCTTATCCACTATGCCTTTGGCGATCAGGGAATCGACCCCGGAGATCACGTCCTCGTAGTCGCCGATGCCGAGGTTGCGCACGTTGAGGGCGCGGAATTTGGCGCCGTATCCAGCCGAGCCGCGGTAGTTGGGCTTGAGGATCAGCGCGCCTTTGGCGGCGAAGCGCTCCACGGGATAGTAGCGGTCGGCGGTGAGCACGGGCGTATCGACGCCGGTTGGGCCGCCGTGAATCACCACCAGCAACGGGTATTTGCGCAAGGGATCGTAATCGGCGGGCTTGATGAGGATGCCTTCGACTGCGGCGCCGTCGCTCGATTTCCATTCGATTACTTCGCGGTGGGCAAGCTGGAAGCCCTTGTACTGGGCGCCAATGTCTGTCAGGTAATGCGGCGCGAAATCGCTGGTGGATGAGGTGAAGATTTCGGCGAACCGATTGGGCGCGGCGCCGGTGGCGGCCATGGAGCGATGGTCTTTGGTGAACGAGGCGCCGGTTGCGTGGAAGGAATCGGGCGCGCTGATGCGATGCACGGCCCGGGTTGCGGGGTCGATGCGGTAGAGATGCGCGTTGGTCTTCTGTAGCGCCGTAAAGTAGATGCCGTCGGGACCCCAGTCGAGTAAGTTGGCGTCCTCGTCGAAATCGCTGGTGATCACTCTCGGCGCGCCGCCTTCGGCTGGGATCACGGCGATGTAGCGGTTGGCATAGAAGAAAAATGGCTGACCGTCGTAAGTGGCATAAGCGATCTGCCTGCCGTCGGGCGACCACTTGGGATTGCTGCTGGGGCCATGCCCGTCGAGCAATTTGCGTACGTGCAGGTCGGCAAGATCGAGTACGTAGAGCTGCTCGGTGTCCTGCGAGCCCAGATCGGGATCGCGGCCGGCGCTGAAGGCGATGCGTTTTCCATCGGGCGACCAGGAGAAGCCGCCGACGCTGAACTGATCGCCTTTGGTGAGCGGCTCGGCTTTGGGAAGCTTCTTCGCGTCGGACGAAATCTCGGCGGGGATCTTGACCAGCCAGAGATGGTTCATGGCGTAATCGCCGCCGACGATTTCGAAATCGCCGTATTTTTCCTTGCGGTCCTTTCTGGCTTTGGACTCGGGGCCGGCGGAGATAAACGCGATGGAGGCGCCGTCGGGCGACCAGGCGATGGCGCCCACGCCGTTATCTTCGGCGGTGAGTTGGGCGGCCTCGCCGCCGGCGGGCGAGATGACGTAGATCTGGCGTTTGCCGTCGCGGTCGGAGGTGAAGGCGAGGCGGCGCGAATCGGGCGACCATTGCGGCCCGGTGGAAGCTTTCTTGCCGCTGGTAAGCTGGTAGCGCTCGCCGGTGGCCGTGACGGCGATCCATATCTGGGAGACGAAATCGTCCTCGTCCCAATTGGTTTGGGTGACGGAATACGCCACGTAGCGCCCGTCGGGCGAGATCTGCGCGCCGGAGACGGATTTCATGCCGAGCGATTCGTCGATGGTGGGGACGGTGGCGCCGGCGCCGGCGCCGGCGCAGAGTAGAAACGCGAGGGCAAAGCGGTTTTGCTGCATGACGAATTATAGAATGGCGGCCGGCGGCCAGGCGAAAATTTCGCGTTCGGGCGCTCAACCGATCTGGGCGAGCCGCCCCCGCGCCCGCATCCCCAGGCCTCGATCAACTCGCCTCAGTCGTCTTCTCATAGCACAGGCTACCGGGCGGAAGTTGGGCGATCACTTCGTCCACGACCGAGATGGTGTTGAGGCTCCACTGATTGCTGAGGGCGTACGTCCTGGCGCCGATGTGGAATAGCTCCCCATCATCACAGAAGTACCTGCGGAGGTCGTACTTGCCACCGAGCTTCGCCTGAAGCTTCGATGCCTTGTCCCGAAACTCCTCGGCTGTGACCTCGCCATCGACGGAGATCCACTTATTCGGCGGGACCAGCGACGCAATCTGTTCCGGTGGGAAGCCTTTGGCGAGCGCCGCCTTCACAACCTCGAAGACCAACCTCCGTTTCGTGAGGTGCGACTGGACGTTCCCGTCGACGGTGAGAACATACTTCGAAAAATCGACCTCGACGTGCTTGGCCTCGCGGGTCTCCTCGGCCTTTTTCTTCAGTTGCACAATGTACGCATCTGCCTCGGGCAGTGGGATCACCTGCTGCACGTCCAGCAGGACCCGCGCCTCCAGCGCGTAAGGCCGAAGCCTGACGCAGCGAATGTCGAGGGCGTGCTCGTTCAGCCACAAAACCGATGTCGTGATCTCCTTGGAAACTCGGCTGAGACCAGCACGATCCGGACGTCCCGTCCAAACGTGTCTTCGTTCGCGACATCCCAATTCAGGAACTGCAGGAGCGCGGTCTCCGCATCGTCCGTGCTGTTGTTCCGCTCAAGATAACGTCGGTACACGTCGACGGCCTTGGAGAACGTCATGGCCGAGATCATCGCTGCATACCTGATAGCCTGCAACTCCATGTGACCGCCATCCTCAGTTCGCTTGAGTTCGATCACGACGAGATTCGCGTCCCGGTCAACGCCGAGCAGATCGAGCCGCCGCTTGCTTTCGTCCCACTCGCAAAACTCCTCGGCGATGACAAGCGTGTCTGGCGCGATCACCTCGATATGCTGCCTGAGAAGCCGCTGGAGATCCATCCTCTCGTTGATGTCCTGCGTAGCAAACGTGGTTTGATCAAGCGCGGTGATCGCAGTCTTCGTGAGTTCGTAAAGGGCCACGGCTCCTCCTGGGCAGGCGGTTCTGGCGCCGCGTGAGAAACACGATTATCTTAACTCCCTTTCCCGATCCGCCGGCGAGAGCGCGGCGGCCCTGTTTGGCGGCGTTCCTGGTTGGGTGCTGCGGTCCACAAGGAGTGAGCGCAGACCGCACCTAGCTTAGCGCCGCACGGATGGCCACTTGGGGAGGTTGGCAACTCATGGGTGATGCCACACGTACGGAGCCGGTGGTGAATGAAGGATGCTCACCAGGGATGGTTGAGGGTGCAGGCCGAATCGAGGAGAACACGGCCCCTCTATCGCGCACAGCCTCGGGGCTGGGAATCCTCCTTCGATCAGCTCCATCTTCAACTCGTCAGGATGATGAAAGAAGGCGGTCGTAAAATAGTCGAGACTCCCGGTTTCGTTGCGGTGCTGCCCGGTCTTCAGATCTTGTTCTACGATTCGAACAAAATCGGGGTCGCGGATCAATCCGCGGCCGATACCATCGAGCGCTGAGGCGAAACGCGAGATTGCCACCGCCAGCAGAACGCCTCCAGCACGCAACACGCGGCGCGCTTCACAAATCGCCTTGATCCGCTCGTTGGAATCGGTCAAGTGGTAGAGTGGCCCGAAGAAGAGCACGGCATCAGCTGCCCCGTCGTCACAGGGAATGGCGCGGGCATCCCCCACTTGAATGTTTCGCGGGACATGCTGGTAGAGTGCGGCTCTCTGTTTAGCTTGCTCGACATGTAAAGGAACCGGATCAACGAGGTCAACGACGTAACCCCTTTCCGCTAATGGAAAGGCATACACGCCAGCGGCGCCGCCAACATCCAGAATCAGTGCCGGCGCGCGTGGCAGAAAGCGATCTAAGAGATCCAACGTCCGAACTTTTTCCCAGCGAGAGAATGGACTCTCCAACCGTTCGGCTTCTTGACCGCTTTCGTAGTACCGGAGAATTTGTTGTTCCAGCGAAAAATGCGGAGCGGGCATGCCTTTATTTTGTATCGTCAAAACCGCGCGCGGCGCGCGATCAAACCTACCTTAACTTTAGCGCCCCACCACCGCTGGGCTTTATATGTCTTACCAGCCTCTACGGAAATATCCTTGGTGATCCAGTGTGCTTGGTCGTCGGCAACAGCAATAAGCGCACGTGTGTTGCTCGGGGGTTTTCCAAACGAAAACGCGATAGTGCGCTGGCCTGGAAGTTGCTCTATCGAGTCAACCCACAGGATGGGATAAGTGTCAAGAGGCAGCCGCCGTTCATGACAGATCGACCGGACGGCCGGTCGAGGGATTGCGGCTGAATAGATGGTCGATTTCTTCGTCCGTGAGCAGCCCGCGAACCGAGGCGAAGAGTTCAGCGAGATTATTTGCCTTTTCCGGCGCGCCGAGTTTCACGGACTCCGGAGCATGAGCCGCCTCTTCGAGTAATGTCGCCGCATAAGCCTTAAGCGGTCTTCCCTGCACAGCAGCCCGACGGGCAAGCTCGGCTTCAACGTCAGACCGGACGTCAACGGTGATTGTCATGGCGCCCTCCAAAGCCTTACGGTACCGTCGCCTCTATTTGAAGTCAACGGAAATAGAGCGACGAAGCGTCCTTTACGTCCGGTAGTAGGCGTGAGATATCGAAACTGAAAAGAAACCCCGCTGGTCATCACTTTCAAGACGCGCACCCGCTAAAACCCAGCTAAAACCCCGCTAAAACCCAGCCACTTGACAGACGACGCAAATCGATCGTCTGTTCCACCTTGACCGCTGTAGACGGGGGCAGATTCACGATGCCCCAAAAAAGCCGAGCGGCTCCCCCCGGATCCGCTCGACGCACAACCAGATCAGCCTTTTGCGGTCCCCAATAGGCCGGCGAGAGCGTCGACCGTGGACCGTGGGGGTCCACCCCACAATTATTGCCGAATGCTCGACTACGCTACGTGCACCCGCCGCCAGCACCACGGAACCGCGCGCCAAATAAGCGCAAGTCCGGCGAAGGCGAAGATAAGTCCCCAGGCTCCCGGTTCGGGAAGCGCCTCTGCAACAATAGTAGCCTTGGGGGGGTCGATCACGGTGAAGTTAGCCGCGATCACGGTATCGTCAGACGGAAGACCCTCGATACCAGTCGTCGGATCGAAAGTTCCCGTCAGAGTTGCGCTGGTGGCGCCCACGACCGCGGCGAGGCAGTTCGCATCGGTGCATTCCAGGCTGCCAGTACCCAAACCCGCACTTTGGAACTCGCTGTTCGTCACAGTGAAAACGCCGCCGGCGGCATTCACCACCAGAAGCAGGTTGGTGAAGCTCAGCGGAGCGCCGGTACTGGTTGAGACCGGATTACCCGGCCCAGTGAGGTTGAAGATGTCGATTCCCGTTGAGAAAAAATCAAGTTGACCTACGGTAACTGGTTGTTGGGCGAAAGCTATTGTGCCAAGAGAAGTCATGACAAATAGCGTGAAGAGAGTTTGCGGTAAACGTTTTATCATTTAAGAACCTCGTAGTTGGCTGTCCGTATCGGAGCCCAAGTACTGCAGCCGGCTATCGCCGCACGCCCGGAAGCCATCGCCAATGCGCAAGTGCGCGATGGAACTCCAAGAACGTTTCCCAGCAAAACCTGCTACTGTTCAGGGATTCACCGGGCTCGTCCGCAATCCAATCGCCAAAGCAATCATGCGCCTGAAGTGTAAGAAAGTAAACACTTGCGTCCGTGTCGCGTTAGAGAGAAGTTCCTGAATCTAAGGACTTTAGTGAAAAACTCGGTTTGTAGTTCTCTTTTTTGTCAACAACTCGGGTGGCTTTGGGGTCCCAAGGCTACATTGGAATCCGGAGTTGCAAGTTGGAAGATTTCCGTCTCGCGGGCAGAGTTGGCAGAGCTGCCAAAATCGGGTGAGTGACTGGAGGCGTGATGCTGTGGTACCGGAAGGTAGGATTTGGCAGCTCGTTCGTCGCGACTGCGCGTTCGAGGAGTTAGTACACATGATCGCCGCAACAGCTACTCTGCCGTCGCAGAGCGATCAGAGCAAATCGTCAGGCTGCCGCCTGATCGAGGCGCCGGAAGCTTGCCGTAGCGGAGGACTTTGATCGAGATTGTCACATCACTTCCCGTTTTATCGGACTCATGTCTTGACCGAAAGATACTAAGTCCTTTGTACTGTTTAATTCTGGCAATGGAAGGCAAGTTGCACGGCAGCGGGCACCCAGAACGAAATAGTCTGACAGATTGGTCAGGAAGGAAATGATACTCAAGGGCCCGGACCCGCCAAACCGGGCTGTCGTATTATGAAACTCCTACGAGGCGCGAAGCACACCTGTCTTACGGTGGCACTGGGGTTGATGATAGCATGCTCCCAGAATGCGCACCAGTACCTGACCAGCGGCGAGAGGTACTTCAAGGAGGGTAAGTACCAGCAGGCAGCAGTCCAATTCCAAAACGCGATTCAGAAAAATCCACGGCTTGCCGATGCGCACTATCAGCTTGCCGAAACCTACCTGAAGCTGAATTCCGCTCCGCAAGCCTACCGTGAGTTACAGGAGACGGTGACGCTCGATCCAAAGAACCTGGACGCGGAAATCGAATTCGCGACTCTGCTCATGGCTGGCGGAAAGTACGACGCAGCCAAAGCGATCGCTGAAAAGGTAATCGCAGCAAATCCGAACCACCCGCGCGCTCACGCGATTCTTGGCGAAAGAGACGCCGTGGGACACGACTGGCCGGGGGCCATACGGGAACTCCAATTGGCCATTGCGCTGGATTCTTCGCAGGTGCGGGACTATGCCCGTCTGGCGGCGGCCTATTTCAATGCGGGCCAGCCTTTGGCGGCGGAAGCTGTTCTCAAGAAAGCGATCGAGGCAAACCCCAAATCTCTTGCGGCCCACGTAAACTTGGGCCAGTTCTATTACTCGCAACGGAGAGTCCCCGACGCCGAGGCGGAGCTGCGTGCCGCTTCCGGGGTGGAACCCCGCGCCTCTCTTCCCCGGTTGCTCCTGGCGGATTACTACATGGCTGCCGGTAAATTGCCGGACGCGGAGAAGATCTGCGCCGATCTCAAGGCGATCGGGCCGGACGATCCGCAGGCGTATCGGGCTTTAGGGAACTTCTACAAGGCTACTGGTCAAAAAGAAAAGGCGCTGACGGAGTTCCGCGCGCTACTGGCCTCGAGACCGAAGGACAGTTTAGTCAAGGGCGACCTGATCGGTGCACTGCTCGATCTGAACCGGGTCGAGGAGGCGGCAAAGCTCAACCAGCAGATCCTAATCTCGCTTCCGGGCGATCCAAGCGCGCTGTTGTCACAGGGCCGAATTCTGATCGCGGAAGGAAAGTATCGGGAGGCTATGACCGCCCTTCAGAGCGCGGTCAAGGGCGATCCACGGTCCGCCGCTAACCGCTACTTTCTGGGTGTCGCTCAAAATGCCCTTGGTCTTGCGGGGCCGGCGAAGTTATCCTTCGCTCTGGCTCTTAAATTGGCTCCCGGCACGCCCGAGGGCGAAGTCGCATTGGCCGGCATGGATGCAAGGAGCGGCGCTTACGACGAAGCTCTCAGCCTCACTGGCAGTGCGCTCCGGGCGAATCCCGGCCTTTCGGAGGCCGATGTGGTCGCCGCGGAGGTTTGGCTTGCGAAAGGCGACGTCCGGCAAGAGGAGCAACTGCTTCTGGCAGCGTTAGAGCGCGATCCTACTTCTCTCCCCGCTCTCACCATGCTCCTGGGACTCTATGCCAGAGAAGGGAAAACCCGGGAAGCGTTAAACCGGATCTCGAACCTGGTTTCGCAGTATCCGCGAAATGCGGGTCTACGCTTGCTGCTGGCGGCGTGCTACTTCGCACTGAAGGACTTGCCGAACTCGGAAGCCAGCGTCAGGCAGGCGATCGGGATTGATGGGAAAACGCCCAATGCGTATGCTCTCCTGGCCAGGATCAGTCTTGCCCGAGGGTCGGTGGAGCAGGCCGCGATTGACTACCGGAAGGCGATTGAGGTGGATCCGCATCAGGTCTCGAATTACATAGCGCTGGAAAGCGTGTATGAGACACAGGGCAAATGGGAAGAAGCGAAGAAGGCGTCCGAAAGCGCGCACGCCATAGATCCCACATCCGCTTTGGTGGCAAACAGCCTCGCCTATCTTTACCTCGAGCACGGTGGCAATGTCAACGTTGCCTTGTCACTGGCGCAACAGGCAAAACAGAGGATGCCCGACTCGGCCGCCGTGGCCGACACGCTGGGGTGGGCTTTCTACAAATCGGGCTTGCCCGACCCGGCTATTGCGCAACTGAGCGAATCTGTAAAGAAGGCCGCCGATAACCCTCTGTATAACTATCACCTTGGCATGGCTTATCTGGCCGCGGGCCACTCCGATCCCGCTGCACACTCACTGCGTCAGGCCCTCAAGTACGATCCCAACTTCCCATTCGCTGCCAACGCCAGAGCTGTCCTGGATAAGATTGCGGAGGGGACACGTTGATCCAGTTGAGTTGGACAAGGCCGGATCAGCTCATCTTCGCCATATTGCTGTCTACGCTGGCGCTCTTTTGGTCGCCTTTAGCGGCCTTGGCAAGCCTTTCCGTTCAGGACGACCGGAATATTGAGGTCGTCCTTGGACCGATTCTGTGCTTGTTTTTGATATATCGGGAGCGAGCCAAGATCTTCTCGGAGGCCCGTTTTTCACCCCGTTTGGGAATTCCTCCGCTCTCGCTTGCCATGCTCTTCGGTTTAGTGCTTTTGCGCTACCCGGCAAGCGGCGATAAAAGCCGCAGTCTTCTCGCCGCGATATTTGCAGTCGTTCTTGTATGGATGGCCGCATTCGTCCTTTGCTATGGCATACGAAGCTTTAAGGCCGCCCTCTTTCCCTTGTGCTGTCTATTCCTGACGATTCCGGTTCCGCCGGCTTGGTTGGACGGGATTGCCGTTGCTCTGCAACACGCATCCGCCGACGTAAGCTATGCGCTATTGCGATTGATTGGCATACCCGTGTTCAGGCAGGGGATGAGGTTTTCCCTCCCGGGCTTAGATGTGGAGGTTGCGCCGGAATGCGGTGGAATACGCGCATGCCTGGTCTTCGTGATAATGGGGATACTGATAAGTCGCGTCTATCTGCATTCCAACTGGAGGAGATGGGCACTGGTTATAATGACAATTCCGATCGCCATATTCAAGAATGCGGTCCGAATTGTTATCCTTTCATCTTTGGGCGTCTATGTAAATCGCGCTGTTCTCGACTCGCCGCTTCACCATCGTGGCGGACCGGTGTTCGCATTAATTGGCGTCGCTCTCTTTGTCCCGCTTCTTTATGCGTTACAGAAGTCCGAAATTCGCCCTACGGCTCCACTCACCGAGCGGAGATTGGGAGTGAAGGCGATCGTCTGAGAAGCATCGAAGTACGGCAGGGGCGCATTCGGGCGATGGATCGCGGGATTTGAGCGAGGAGAGTCTGAAGGCGATTCGCCATCGCGGCGGACCGTATCCGGCAGTGATTCTTCCGCCGGAATACCAGCCTCTGGAGATGTACCGCATCCGTCAGACTCTCGCTGCCCGCAATGAAGCAGCATGACGCTGAGCGGCTGAAGGACGACTGGATGCGCCTGCGGCGACCCGTTCTATTCCAGCCCGGCGCCTGGCCGGCGGCTAATCGTATAGCAGCTCCGAGAGCCGCCCTTCGGCCTCTAACTGATTGCGCGTATCCCGCCATGTTTCGAGAGACCCGGCGGCGACGGCCATCGCCTTCTCAAACTTCTGCGCGGCGTACGTGAGACCAGCCAGATACACGAATGTCTTGGGATGCTGTACCATCTCCCAGACCTCGTAGGAATTCTGAATCAGCACGCGGTCCAGGTCCGGCGGCACATCGAAAGCCGGCCGCGGACTCAGCGCTTCGAATGCCTGAAAGGATTCCTGGTCGTAATACAGGCCCAGGTCCCGCTTCATGTCATTCAGGTACAGCAGCTCCATGCCGGTCTTGGCGCCACAAAACAGACGGACCTGGCCTTTCCAACCCTTGTGCTCGTCATAAATGTGCTTGACGAAGGCGCGAAACGGCGCGACGCCGGTACCCGCGCCCACCATGAGGAGTTTGCACGACTCGTCCGCGGGAATGTGAAAAGGGATGCCGTATGGGCCGGCGATCGGAATGGTATCGCCAGGCTTGGCGTCGCAAAGAAAGTTGGACGCCTTGCCCGGATATCGCTCGCCGCTGAGGTCGTCGATATAGAAGCAGCGACGGACGCAAATCGAGAGCGTATTGGCGCGGTGGTCTTCGCCTTCGCGCGGACTTGCGATCGAATACAGACGCAGATGGTATGGATTGCCGAATGCGGGCGAACCCGGCGCCAGTACCCCAATGCTCTGCCCTTCGAGATAATTGAAGGCGCCCGCCGGCAACTGCAACACCAGATGGCGCACTTCCGCCTCACAGTCGCCGGGCGTAATCCGCTGGCTGCTCGCCAGCGTCGCCGGATATCGATGAGCGATGTCAAATTCACGCAAGTTCATGATGTTCCTCCTCCGCTTTTCGGTTGTGACAAGCGCCTTCTCCCTGGCATCCGGCGCAGCCGTGCAGCATATGCTCGAGTACGTCCGAATCGCGGCGGCAGCCGGACCGCCGCCGGACGTACGTCATCCACAGGAACCACAAGGCCATGGCTACGAAGATTCCGAGCGCGGTCTTGAGGAAAGTCAGTATCGTTTCCATATCGACTCCATATCGATCAACCCCATATCAGCCGCCGTTTCCCATTCCGGCAAAGCCCATGAACGCCAGCGACAGAATGCTGGCCAGCACCAGCGTCAATGCCGTTCCCCGCGCCAGCAGCGGAATATCGCCGAGGTCGGTGCGCTCGCGAACCAGCGACAAAAGAATCAGCGCCACGCAGTATCCGCTGCTGGCCGCGATCGCGAACACCGTGCTTTGAATCAGGTTGTACTTCCGGAATGTTTGAAACAGCGGCACCGCCAGCACCGCGCAATTGGTGGTGATCAGCGGAAGATACACGCCCAGCTCACGGAACAGCGCCGGACTGGTTTTCCGGATAAACATTTCGGTCAATTGAACCGTCGCCGCGATAATTACGATATAGACGATCAGCCGCAGGTATTCGGCGTGGAAGCGGACCAGCAGCAGATTCGTGCCGTACGAGAGCACGCTGCTCACGGTGATGACGAACATCACCGATACGCCCATGCGCCAGGCCGTCGAAAACTTGCCCGACAGGCCGAGGAACGAGCACATGCCTAAGAAGACGCAGAGCACAAAATTGTTGATCAAAAAGGCGTCGAGAAAAATGTGCGTCAACGATTCATTCATGAACCCACCTCTACCGCTTCTGCTTCCGCGATCTCCGCTTCCCGATCGATGCGCAGCCGCTTCGCCTTGCGCTCGCGCAAAAGCGTAAACGTGAGCAGCCACACGGCCAGCGAAATGAACCCTCCCGGCGGCAGCAGGAACAGCACCCATGGCTCAAAATTAGGGCCGAACAGGTGCACGCCGAGGAAAGTGCCCGCTCCCAACACCTCGCGGACCGTGCCCAGACAGCTCAATGCGAAAGCGAACCCCAGCCCCATGCCGAGCCCGTCGAGCATCGACTTCACGATGGGCTTCTTACCGGCGTACGCCTCGGCCCGCTCGAGAATGATGCAGTTCGCCACGATCAGTGGAATGTAGGCGCCCAGCGCCTTATACACATTGATGCTGATTGCCTTCACCAGATAATCGACCACCGTCACCGACGTGGCGATAACCGCGATGTAGGTCGCAATGCGGACCTGCTTTGGAATCAGCTTGCGAATCAAAGAAATCATCCCGTTCGAACAGACCAGCACGAACGTCGTGGCCAAGCCCATCGCAATGGCATTGCGGACGCTATTGGTAATCGCCAGCGTGGGGCACATGCCCAACACCTGCACGAAAACCGGATTCTGCTTCCACAGCCCGTTCAGGAATGGGTTGTCAATCGTCTCGCCACTGGGCGCGGAATGACAGGACAGAGGTGCGTTAGTTTCTCTCATCACTCGCCTCGCTTGATGCGGTCCAGGTTGCGCGCGACTACCGGCGCCACGCTCTGAACGCTCTTCTGCAGCATCCGCCCCACCGCCCGCGACGAAATCGTCGCGCCCGAGATCGCATCGATCTCCCAGGGATTCTTCTTGGCGCCGTGCTTCACGGTCGCGATCGGATGATCCTCACTAGCGTCCAATGCCTTGAAATTGCTCGCGAATTCGGTATCGCTTCCGATCCGGCTTCCCAGCCCGGGGGTCTCCCGCATGTCGACCACTTTGAATCCGGTGATGACTTGCTTGTCGGGATCGTAAGCGTACATGGCGGAAATCACGTCGGCATAGCCGCGGTCGCTGGTCTCGATCACTACTCCCAGAAAACGGCCGCCGCCGCCGTAGCCTGCGAACAGACGCGGCGCGTCTCCCTGCACGCCGGACAAAATGGTGAGATCGCCCGACGGCTGCATGCCGTATATCACTTGCTTCCGTATGCCCGGCAGGAGTTGCGCGACCGACTCGCGCATGATGATCTCCTGATTGTGCCGAATCCGCCCGCGAGTGTTGACGTCGGCCGCGACAATCAGCATGCCGCAAAGAAGAGACACCACGGTCAGCGCGCGGATCATTCGAAAGCCGCTGGATGTAGTCAGACTCATGCCGTGACCCGCGCTTTTTTCGTCGCGCCGTAGGGGCGCGGCTGGGTGAATTTGTCGATCAGCGGAGAGAGCGCGTTGCCCAGCAGGATTGCGTACATCACGCCTTCCGCAAGTCCGCCCAGCAATCGGATCAGCACCGTGATCAGGCCCATCAGCGCGCCATAGATCCACATGCCGAGCGGCGTCACCGGCGAAGCCACCGGGTCCGTGGCCATGAATACCGCTCCCAGCATCAAGCCCCCCGAGAACAGCACAAACCAGGGACTGGGATAGAGCGCCGGATTCGACAGATGAAAGAGAGCCCCGAAGATAAATGCGCTCGATAGCATCGCCGCTGGAATCCGCCAGTCCATCATCTTGCGCACAATCAGGTAAGCGCCGCAGGCCAAAATCAGCAGTGCCGAGGTCTCGCCTACCGAGCCGGCGCGCGCGCCGAAAAGGAGAGTCCAGGGATCGGTGGCCACGTGATCGAACTTTTGCAGCATCAGCGGCGTCGCGCCTGTAAACGCATCCACACGCACCTTCGCGATCCAATCGCCGAGCGGCGGCGCCTTCATCAGAGGCCAAGCCAGGCTAGAGGGAATCCACTCGGTGAAGCGGTGCACCGCCAGCGCCGGCGTATACGACGTCATCGCCACCGGGAAAGCCGCGGTGAGAAACGCGCGGCCCACCAACGCCGGATTGAACGCGTTGAATCCCAATCCGCCAAACAGCATCTTGGCCGGACCCACCGCGATCAGCCCGCCCACCACCACCATCCACAACGGAAGTCCCGGCGGCAGGACCAACCCCAACAATACGCCGGTAATTACCACGCTGAAATCGCCCACCGACGATGGTTTGCCGGAGAGATGGCAGAGTACATGCTCCGACAGCACGCACACGGCGGTGGACGTCGCGATCAACGCCAGCGCGCTGATGCCGAACATCCACACCGAATAAGCGCAGATTGGAAGCAGCGCCCAGACCACGTTGCGCATGATGGAATCCACGGAATTCCCGGCGTGCAGATGCGGCGACGTCCGTACTTCAATAATGGTTGTCATCGAGCTCATGCCCGAGCCCTCGCTTTCCGGTTCGTCTGCTTGGCGACGCGAAAATACTGCACCAGCGGGATGTGCGCAGGGCACACATAGCTGCAGCATCCGCACTCGAAGCAATCGTTCAGATGGTATTCGGCGGCCATTTCCCCGTAGCGCTCCTTGCGCGCCAGCATGCCGAGCTGCGACGGATTCAAATGCATGGGGCAGATATTCACGCACGATGCGCAGTGAATACAAGGGAAGATGTGCGCATTCGAGTCCCTGCTTGTCAGCACCAGGATGCCGGTGACGCCCTTGGTGATGGGCACGTCGAACGATCCGATGGATGCGCCCATCATCGGGCCTCCCAGAATCACCGAGGCGGCTTGATCGGTGCATCCCGCCTGTTCCAGCGCCCACCGGATCGGAGTGCCCAGCGCCACCAGATAGTTGCCTGGCTTGGCAACGCCTGGACCGGTAATAGTGACCACGCGCTCGATGAGCCCCTGCCGGCGCGGCAACAGTTCGCCGATTTGCGCCAGCGTGGCCACGTTGAAGACGCCCACGCCGATATCCGCCGGCAACCCGCCGGAAGGAATCTCGCGGCCCAGCAGCACCTTGATGAGCATCTTCTCGGCGCCCTGCGGATATTTGGCCGCCACTGGCTCGATAGAAATGCCGGCGGTTTTGTCCGTGCGTGCGCCGTTGGCTTTGCGCAAAGCCTCCACCGCGTCCATCTTGTTATCCTCAACGCCCACAATGGCGCGCGCCGCGCCCACCGCTTTCATCGCCACGCGTGCCCCGTGCAGCACTTGTTCCGGGTGCTCCAGCATCACGCGATGATCGCTGGTCAGATACGGCTCGCACTCGCATCCATTCACGATCACGGTGTCGATGTGTTTGCCGTCGGGGACCTTCAGCTTCACGTGCGTGGGGAACGCCGCCCCGCCCAGCCCCACCACTCCCGTGGCCTGGACCGCGAGCACGATCTCCTCCGGCGTCATATGCTCGATTTCCTGCGGAGCGCCGTACAAGACTTCCTGGCTCGCCGAAGCGTAGGGCCGGATATAGATCGCTCGCGTCAGCTCACCCCGCGCGGAGGGCGCGAGAGCAATCCGTTCCACGCGGCCGGTGGCTGGCGCGTGCATGGGAACGGAGACGAATCCATCGGCCGCCGCAATCGGCTCCCCGCGCACCACTTCCTGCCCCTCGCGAACGATCGCCTTCGCCGGCGCGCCCGTGTGCTGCGAAAGCGGCGTCACCAGCATCGGAGCAAAGGGCATGCGGCGTATCGGCAAGTGGCAGGTCGATTCCTTGTGCTCCGGGACGTGTACCCCGCGCCACAAGCGCTTGCCGCCGATCTTCTGTAGTGCGCCCATTTCCAATACGCCCATGATGGTAATCCGCAAGTGGGGCGGACCCCCCGGTCCGCGCGGGTCCCCCTGGACCCGCGCTGCGCCCCGCCAAATCAGCCTCATATAATCCCCCGAGAGGCCGACGAGGGCGGCGGCCGCGGACCAGGGGGTCCGCCCAGGGGGTCCGCCCTACAAGTTAGTTGTACTTCGCCGCGCGCGCGACCAGCTTGGCCGCGTCTTTCTCATTCAAATCGAAAGGCGTCCCGGGATGAATCACCTGCGCCGTACACTTTTCGGCCGCCCGCACCAGATCCTTATAAGGGCCGCCTTTGGGATTCTTGATGCTGGCGTGCTGATCCGCATCGTAGGCGAAGATCTTCCCGTTGATGCCGATACATTCGTTGCAAGACGTGCACAGTTGCGACTCGATCCACGGCGCCATATAGCCGCCGTCCGCCGCCACCGCCGCCGGTTTGCCGTTGCGCGCCGCGGGCAAAGCCATCGCCACCGCAGCCGGGGCGGGGCTTAGCACCGCAGTAGCAACACCTCCAACCGCAGCCGTCTCGCCGGTCAGCAGTTTGCCGCTGGTCACCAGTTCCATCAGCCGGGCCGCCACCGTCTGCGCATACTCCGCACGAATCTGGTCCGCGGATTCCACCGCCGCCACGGGCCGGATACCCGCCAGCGATTTCAGCACCCGCCAGAAGTTCCGCCGGTCCTCGCACGCCAGCACAATCGGCTCGGCGGGAATCACCCGAATCAGCCGGTTCTTCTGATTCACCGCCCAGATGTACGGGTACTTCCCTTCCCTATCGTCCGCCGCCAGTTCCAGATATTCCACAAGCGGAATCATGTTGTCGTTCCATGCGTCCTGAGGCACGGTCCGGAATTGCTTGCGGAACCGTCCTTCGGTCACCGCAAAATCGGCGAACGTCAGGGGCGTCTCCATGTTGCCGGCGTTGCCCTTCTCGTCGACGAACTCGAGCTTGTAGGTTGGCCAGTCTTGGTCGATCGCCGGATTGCCTTCCAGGTCGAAACACTCCTCCGGCAGCACTCCGTTATCCGGGTTGTAGCGAATCAACGGATAGGCGCGCGATTCCACCGCCAGCTTGCTTTGATGATCGGCCGAATCGTCGGCGATCCCTTGCTCCGGCATGCAGGGGCTATACACGTTAAACAGCGCCGGCCGCCGCGCGTTGAGCCCATCGATAAAGCCTTCAATCAGATGCGTTGGATTGGAGCTGCTGCCCTGCATCACATAGGTGGTGCGGTGCGCCATGGCGATCAGGGCGATTTCCTTGCGGATTTCTTCCTTCCCTTTCATCGCCTTGCCGTATTGCGCCATGTCCGACACCTGGCCCGTGAATCCCGACGTGCACGCCTGTCCGCCCGTGTTGGAGTACACCCCCGTATCGAGAATCAGCACCTTGATCGGCTTGCCCGACATCATCATGCGCGACAGGTTCTGGAAGCCGATGTCGTACATCGCACCGTCGCCGCCCATCGAAACCACCGGCGGGCAGAGATGGAACTCTTCGTCGCTGAAATTCTTCCAGTTGAAATAGGTAAAGAATTCGCCTTGCTTGTCCTTGCTATATCCGCCGTTCAACTCGATCTCGGCCATCCGGACCGCCTTGAAGCCTTCGGCCATCCTGACCATGTGTCCCTCGAAGATCCCCATCGCCAGCGACGGAGAATCCTGGAACAGATGGTTGGCCCACGGGAACGGATACGGATTGAACGGATAGGTGGATGCCCACACCGACGTGCACCCGGTGGAGTTCAGGATGCCCATGCTGCTGCGTCCGCGCCGCGAGAGACCATCGGTATATTGCCAGCGCAGATGTTTCAGCTTGGCCAGCAATTGCGCGGTGAAATGCAGCCATTCCGGATCGATGGTTGCGCCGGCATGCCGGGCGTCCAGCTTCTCGGAGAAACTCGCCAGCGTGACATCGGTATTCCGCAGCGCCGCCAGCGCCTCATCCACGCGGCCGCTGTCGCTCAGATCGAGCGTACCCGCCAGCTTCAACCGGATATGCCGGTCGAGCTGGGCAATCAAGCCGTCGATCTTCTCCACCTGTTTCGCCACTCGCGGCTGCATCAAAGCTTCTACTGTCGAGGTGAACAGATGGACCACCGTCTTCTCGCCGCAGCCCAGGCAGGCGCCATCGCCGCCAACCATGCCCAGGTAGTTCTTCTTGTCGAGCAGCAGCGTGTGCAGCGCGCCAATCTTCTCGTCCAGGTTTTCGATCCGGCTGAATTCGGGAGCCGTAGTCGGCAATGCCTGCCAGAATTGCCACCCCTGCCGCAGCCGCGCAACGCTTTCCGGCGTTTGCTCCCGACGGCGCAAGGCGTCGTCATTGCAGACTCTGACGCACTCCATGCAGCCCTTGCAGGCGTTAGGATTCACGGTAATCGAGAGCAGCCCTCCGCTGCCGGTGTGCTTTTTCTCAAGCACCGTCCAATAAGGACTGGTCACTGCAAACTGGAAATCGCCCAGCGCTTCGCGGAACCATGTGAATTCCCGCTCCAGCTCGGGCCGCTCAGCCGCATCCGCGGCGTAACCGCTCAAATGTTCGGCGATGGTCTCATCCAGCAGTTGCCGTACATTCGCCTTCTCTCCGGCGGCCCCAATGCGGGCCCGCAGCTTCGGTTCGAGGGTGCGAAAGGCGCGCGGCAAGTGCTTCACCGCGTGTCCAGCGGCGGTAACCTGCTGTTTGGCGGTTTCGAAAATCGCCATCGGCGAATTCACCAGCCCTGGAATCGCGCTGTCCGGACACACCGTGTAGCAAGCGCCGCAAGCGGTGCAATTCTCGGGAATCCATTGCGGATGTTCGAAGCGGACGCCGGTCATGTCGCGAAATACGGCCGTCGCGGCGGGAATCAAGCTCAATCCGATGAACGGGTCGGCCAGGTTGTCATTGCCCTTTCCGGCGATGTAGAAGCTGCCGGTCTGCTCCCAGAAACGATGGATATCCGTCGTCGGAGTCGCGCTGCCCGGCAATGCCTTCAAAAGCACCGGCAGATCCGGGGCCTTGCGAAGCTGCACCGAAGCCGCCTCGGTAACCCGCTTCTCGAGAATCTCACGCACTTCGTCGAAGCCGCGGCGCACCACACGCATGTTATCTTCCACCACGCGGGCGCCTTTGCCGCCGAATTTATGATCGAGCTGCGACCGGACTGCCTGGAACAGTTGCTCCTCGGTCAGCTTGGTCTGGCTCATCATCGGCGAGGTGGCGAAGAATGCTCCCTGAAACGCGATTCCCTGCATGCGGAATTGCAGCTCCAGATCGGTGGCCTCTTCCCGCGCGATCTTGAACGCATCCAGGTAAAACACGCGAATCCGGTTCTCGATAACGATGCGCTGGAACTGTTCCGGTATCTGTGCCCATACGTCTTCCGGCTTTTCATGCGCGCTCTGCAATACGAACACGCCGCCGCCTTTCAAGCCGGCCAAAGGATTCGAATGCTGGAACACGTTGGGATCGGGCGACAGCGCCACATCCACATAGAAGTAATCGCAGTTGATGCGGATCGGCTCCGGCGCAGCGGAGAGATAATACGTCGTCGGCTGGCCCTTTTTCTCCGATCCGTATTTCGGATTCGCCTTGATGTGGTAGCCCAGCAGATCGAAAAGGGTCATCGCCAGATTCTTGCCCGTAGTGATGGCGCCCCACCCGCCCACCGAATGCAGCCGCACGGTGATGCTGTTCTTCGGCATCAGGTTCGGATTCTCGCTGCCATGGACAGCCAGCTCCTTCAGACCCGGGTAGGAATCGGTCACCTGGATCTGGTGAATCTCCTGTTTGGGCGTGAATGGGCGGTCGTGCGCGAAATCGATCGATAGATAAAAGAAGTTCTTCTTGCCGCCGTTTGGCAACATATTCTCAATCGCGCCAATCAAGCCTTCCGGTTGCAGATCGCGGCTTCCCAGCCCGAACGAGCCCGAATAGAGCCGGGGCATGTCGTCCACCTTGCGATACGAAGCATAATCGGCATACGGCAAATGCCCGTTTGCGGAGCGGCCGTTCTCCACGCATCGGCCGAGCGCCGCCCGCACCTCGCGGACGATCGGCAAATCTTCAGCCAGCGGCTGATCCACTCGCTCCAGCACCGTGACGCCCTTGCGGCCCCTGAGGATCTCTCCCAGAAGGTCGCCCGGGAACGGCCGGAACATCGTCAGATTCACCACGCCGGCTTTGATGCCGCGCGTCTCACGCAGATAATCCACCACGGCTTCGGCCGTGACGATCATACTGCCCTGTCCGAGAATCAAGTATTCGGCATCCTCGGCGCGGTATGTGGATACGCGCTGGTATTGCCGTCCGGTGAGTTCAAAGAACTCAGCCATCGCTTTGTCGGTAATCGGCGCGATGTGGTCGAAGAAAAATGGCCGCTGCGCCGCGACGCTTTGCATGTAAGCGTCCTGGTTCTGCACCGTGCCGATCATTACCGGGTTGTCCACCGTCCATAGCTCCGGAATGCGGCGCCGCAACGCGCCGAACAGGATGCGTTGCGCGGGTGTGGGCGTGTCGATAACATCGTCCGGACGCCCTAGAAATTCCGCAATCAGCTCGCGCTCCGGCAGCATCAGCGATTCGATCAGGTGCGTGGTGAGAAACCCGTCTTGCGCGCAGATGCCCGGCGTCAGAGCCAGCTCCGCAATCCGGTGCGAAATAATATTCAGGTCGCAGACTTCCTGGGCGCTCTTGCCGAACAACTGGAAGAACCCGGTGTCGTCGATGCAATGATAATCGTCG
Source organism: Bryobacterales bacterium (assembly GCA_003135055.1). GTDB lineage: Bacteria > Acidobacteriota > Terriglobia > Bryobacterales > Bryobacteraceae > PALSA-243. The sequence goes on from PLDF01000440.1 coordinate 27,409, forward strand.
TGGCCCGCATGGACGTTCAGCGTGGCCTTGGTCATCGCGCGACAACCCATGTTCAGCACGTAGGTCAGCCTTTTGCCCACGGCCGCGTACAGCGATTCGTGCATGTAAGCGATGCCCTGACCGGACGAGAAGTTGGTCGCGCGCAGGCCCGTCATAGAAAGACCGGCCGTCACCGCGGCGGCGGCGTGCTCGCCCTCCGGCTCGACGAAAATCAATGGCCGGCCGGAGATGTTGATGTGCCCCTTGGCCGCCTCGTCGGCCCAGTATTCGCCCATTTGGGTAGACGGCGTAATTGGATACGCGCCGGCTGCGTCGGTGGACTCGCGTTCGCACATGATGACGGCCGTGTTGCCATCCATCGCCTGCCGTACGCCTGGAAACCGGAATGTCCGTTTTGCGCCCATGATCCTTTGACCCCCTTAAACCCGCAGATCCCTCGTTGTGCCTTGTGACGCCCCGTGCGGCGCCCTTTGCGACGCTCCCACCTTCTGGAGTGGCAGCTCGGCCCATTCGACCGGCAGCGGGGACCTGCGCGTAATCTTCTTTGCTTCGAGACCCCGTATGGGGCCGCTCTTCTTGTCCATCCACACGATCGCCCCGGTGGGGCAGCGCTCGATCGGCGCCTGTCTCGCCTGTGTGTTCCGCGAGTAATCGATCACCGCCAGATAATCGACTATGCGGATGAGTCCCGTTGGCGCATCCGCGGCGCACCGGCCGCAGCCGGTACATGCTACTTCGCAATCCGCCTCGGCCAGCTCTCCGTTCAGCAGATTGCGGCACGCTACCCACAACCGTTGACTCACTAAGTGGAGTGAGAACAGTTCCTTCGGACAGACTTCCACGCAATCGCCGCATGCCGTACATCGCACTTCGCTCACCACCGGCAACCCGTGCCAATTCATTTCAATCGCGTCGAAATCGCAGGCGCGCGCACAATCCGCCAGCCCAAGGCATCCCCAACTGCACCCTTTGCCTCCGCCCGATACCAACGCCGCCGCCCGGCATGATTCGAGGCCTGCATAGCGGGCCTTATGCGTAGCCACATGATTCCCGCCCGCACAAGCGAGCCGGGCTACACGCTTCTCTTCCGATCCCGCATCCACCTTCAATAAAGTTGCGATCGCCTGCACGCCCTCGGGACTGTTCACCGTGCACTTGCCCGGAGCGATTTCGCCCAGCACTGCCTTCTCAGCGAAAGCGTGACAGCCGACGCAGCCGCAGGCGCCGCAATTCGCCTTCGGCAGCAGTGACAAGACTTCTTCAATCCGCGGATCCTCGTAGACGTAAAACTTCTTGTCGGCTACCGCCAACACGGCGGCTAACAGCGCGCCGAGTCCGCCCATCAGGGCCGCGGCAATCAGATACTCAGCCAATTACCAGGTCCCTTCTGCGCGGCGTCACTCAGGTGGGTGGCGCAATCTGGGTGAAATGCCCCACCCGATGCAGACACCGATCGCCTCGATGCTTCGGATAAGCCGACCGGGGTTAATAGGTTCGGATGCACTGTCGATTGCCTCGTAATCCCACAATCGCAATCGGGGGGCCATCGCGTTTGGGCGGGGTATGCTTCAGCGTGCCAGCCGTCGCGCCGCGACGCGGCACGCGGTAAGCGACGCGTGGTCCGCTGGCAAGCTGAATGCCCCACGTCTGAGTGGCGGGTCAATGCAACGGCTTTCGGTGCTGCCGGGAAACCGCTTGCTTACGCGCGCGGCTCTGATCGGAGCCACGACCGTGAGGGAGTGGTTTCCAGGCACAGACGCAAATTCATTCGGTCACCGTATCAGCCATCATTGGGTTTGATTTTTCGAGCCAGGAGCGAACTCCGCAGGCCATGGGCCCGCGCCACTCTTTTATGGAATTTGGCTTGCACTAGAAGAGTACATGAGAACCGCCCTCTTTCGGACACTGGCTTCACTTGCCTTGGTTGGCGGGCTCATCGCGATGCGGTTCGTACCCGCGCCCGGCCATGTCGTGCCCGGACAGATCCTCACGGTCCAGCGCCCCTTAATGGGAACCGTGTGGAACATCGAGGTGGTCGATCACGGCCGCCCCGATCAGGCTCGCGCGGCGGTGGAGAAGGCCTACGCCGAACTGGAGCGCCTCGACGCGCTTATGAGCGAATGGAAGCCCGAATCGCCTATCTCGCAGGTGAACGCCGCCGCCGGTAAACACTCCGTGGAAGTGCCGGCGGAGTTACGCGAGATGCTCGAGCGCAGCATCCGTTTCAGCGTGGCCACCGCTGGTACGTTCGACGTCACATGGCGCGGCATGGGCAACATCTGGCACTTCGACGACGCTTTCAAGGTTCCCACCAGAGCGGCTGTAGAGGCCGCTAAAACCAAGGTGAACTACCGCGCGATCCGGATTGACGGCAATCGCATCTTTCTGCCCGCCGGCATGAGCATAGGGCTGGGCGGCATCGCCAAAGGTTATGCGGTGGACCGCGCCGCTCAAGTGCTTGCCAGCGCCGGTTTCACCGATTCCGTGGTGGATGGCGGCGGCGACGTGATGCTATCCGGTACGCGCCTCGGCCAACCTTGGCGGATCGGGATTCAGGATCCGCGCCAGCCCCACGGAACCATCCTCGGAATGGTGCGTCTCTCCAACTGCGCGCTGGTCACTTCCGGCGACTATGAGCGCTTCCGCATCGTGGATGGCGTCCGTTACCACCACATCATCGACCCAAGAACGGGCTATCCCGCGACCGCATCCATCTCCGTCAGTATCATGTCGCGAACCGCCGAAGAGGGCGTAGTCCTCGCTAAGGGCGTCTTCATCCTGGGTCCCGATCGAGGCATGGCTCTCGCCCGGCAGCAAGGCATCGAAGCGCTGCTGATCGATCCGCAAGGTAAGCGCTACTTTACGCCCGGCTTTGCGCAAAAGTTCGAGTCCCAATGACCTCCGCCGGCGGCTGGGCTTTGACGTGCTTGCGGCTGGGCTTCGACGTGCAAGTAGAAGTCACACAGGAGGGCCACGTATGCACTCTGCCGTAGCCGAAACCAGTTCGACCGGCCCAGCCCGCGTTGTCCAAACCGTCGAGGAACACATCGTCGAGATTGTCAGCGATTCCGGCGAAGGCGCACAGACCTGCGGGCAAATGTTCGCCGACATCTGCGCCAGGAACGGCAACGGCGTCTGGACCGTGGAGATTATCCCGGCTGAGATCGAGCCGCCCAGCCGTTCGCGCGCCGGCGCCAGCGGCAATCGCATCCGCCTCGGTTCGAAGCCGGTCAACAACTCCGGCGACTCGGCCGACCTGGTAGTGGCGCTCAACGAACAGGTTCTCTATAGCCGCATCGACGCCGGCGCGCTCCGGCCCGGCACTCTGGTTCTGGTGGATAGCTCATGGGCGCACCATCCGGACGATGAGATCCGCACCCGCTACGCCGCGGCGCTGGAAGATTTTCGCGCCCGCGGCTATCGGCTGATCGAAGTTCCCATTGAGCAGGAGTGCCTGAAGCACGCCGACGATCCTCGCAAGGGCAAGAACGTGTGGGTGCTGGGCCTGCTCTGCTCCGTCTATTGCCTGGAACAGAACCCGGTTCATGACAACATCGCCAAACGCTTCGCCAAGAAAGGCGAGGCGGTGGTCCGCAAAAACCTCGACCTCTTCGACGATGGATACCGTTGGGCCGCGCAAAACGTGGAGTACTGCTTCCGCGTACCCGCCCGGAAAGACCCGCGGACCATGGTGGTGATGAACGGCAACCAGGCGCTGGCCTTGGGCGCCATGGCGGCCGGCATCGAAGTTTGCTCCATGTACCCCATCACGCCGGCCACTTCGGCATCGCACTTTCTCGCCTCCGTCTTCGAACAAGTGGGCGGCTTTGTCCATCAGGCCGAAGATGAAATCGCGGCGATCGGATTCGCCATCGGCTGCTCGTACGCCGGGAAGACGGCGCTCACCATTACTTCCGGTCCAGGATTCGCACTGAAGACCGAGTTCCTGGGTTTCGCCGTGATGACGGAGACGCCGCTGGTGGTAGTGGTGGTGCAGCGCGGCGGGCCATCCACCGGACTGCCGACCAAGATCGAGCAGGGCGATCTATTGGCCGCGCTCTACGCCTCACCCGGCGATTGTCCCAAGATCGTGATTGCGCCCGCCACCATCGAAGAGTGTTTCCACTTCATGATCACGGCCCGCCAACTCGCCGAGGATTTTCGCAGCCCCGTGATCGTTCTCTCCGACGCCAACCTGGCGACCGGCCAGCAGCCGTTTCCTAAGCCGCAGTTGAGCGAAGCATGGCTTGCTCCGCCAATCGATCAATCCCGCTGGGATCCCGACGTTCCTCCCTTTGCATGGGACGAGCAGACCGGTCTCTCGCGGCGTCCGCAGCCTGGGCAGTTGGGCGGCGAGTATGTCTTGACCGGACTGGCTCACGGCGAGGATGGCCGCGTGGCTTACGAATCCGCCGTCAATCAACGGGCGATGCGCATGCGCAGCCGCAAACTGGCCGTGCTGCAGAATGCTCTCAAGCCGCCGCAAATCCACGGCGACGCTTCCGGCGATCTGCTGGCGGTGGGCTGGGGCTCGACGCTGGGAACTATCGAAGAAGCGGTCGACCGGTTGCGCGCGGAGGGCCGCCGCGTTTCCTCGGTCCACTTGCGCTTCCTCTCGCCGTTCGAGCCGGGCCTGCGCGCCATCTTCCAAAGGTTTCGCCAGGTGTTGACGGTGGAAGTGAACTACAGCGACCAGCCGGGCGACCCTTACATCAACTCCGAGTCGCGCCGCTACTCGCAACTGGCGCTGTTATTGCGTTCTCACACATTGGTGGATGTGGACTGCTGGTCCAGAGTGCCGGGAAGTCCCATACCACCCGGCGTAATCGAAGAGGAACTTCGCCGCAGGCTGAGCCTGCCGGGAGGGATGGAGTAATGTACGAGTCGAAGACCGAATGGGACGTGGCGGCGCAATCTCGAGTCTGCACGCTCGACGATTACAAAGGCGTCGAGGCCCGCTGGTGCCCGGGCTGCGGCGACCATGCGGTGCTCAATGCCGTACAGCGTCTGGCCCGCGATAAACAGCTTCCGCCGGAAAAGACCGTCGTGGTGTCCGGAATCGGCTGCTCCAGCCGCTTTCCCTTTTACATGAGTACTTACGGATTCCATGGATTACATGGCCGGGCTTTCCCGGTGGCCTGCGGCATTCGCGCCCGCCGTCCCGATCTGCATATGTTCGTGATCACCGGCGATGGCGATTGCTGCGCCATAGGCACGGCGCATTGGATTCACACCATCCGCTATAACATGGATCTCACCATCCTGCTGCTCGACAACAATGTCTATGGACTGACTAAGAACCAGACATCGCCCACCTCGCGCCGGGGCGAGCGCTCGAACACCTATCCCAACGGTTCGTTCCTCGAGCCGCTCAATCCGATAAGTGTCACTCTGGGAGTTGCCAATGCCTCATTTGTGGCGCAGACCGTCGATTGGAATCCGCCGCACCTTTATAACACCATTCGCGCGGCCTACGAGCATCCGGGCGCGGCCTTCGTCCGGATTCTGCAGCGCTGCCCGCACTTCACGTCGCATGTGTTCGCCGAGCCGCAGCGCGATCTCAGCCAGGTGCTGCTGATGAAGCATGAGCATGGCATTCCGCTCGACCCCTCCATCGCGAAGATGTTTCCCAATACCGTGGAGCACCATCCGCACAATCTGGCGGAAGCGCGAGCGCTCGCGGAAAGCGCCGATGCCTACCCCATCGGATTGTTCTATCGCAATGAAAACGCCTTTCGCTACGATCGCGCGACGTCGCAGGGAATTCACATGCCAGCCGCGCAAAAGCTGGAGGCAGTCGAAAAGAATCTGGAGCGATTTGTGATCTAAGTGGGGCAGGCTATCGAGCCTGCGGACCCGCTTTCCAGCGGGTCCAGCCAGGCTGAAAGGCGGCCGAGGCAGTATTGCCCCGCCCCACAAGACAAGGAGACGCATGGCATCGATTGAGATAGCTTTAAACACTTCCGTTTCGCGCGAGCAACTGCGCACGTTTCATCTGACCGGACGCGGCTTGGATGAACTCCTCCCGCAGGGTCCGCTGCGCCCGGCATTGCTCGATCAACTGGAACTGCCTCGCCTCGAACATAGTTACCCGCTCTATCTTGCGCCCACGGAACCTCCCCGGCCCTTCTTTCTGCTATTGCAGGCCGTGGTAGACGCTCATCCCGCCAAATTCCCAATCCTCCGGGATCGCATCGAGGCGATCGCAGGCGCTTTCGGGCAACAAGCTGGCTCGCGCGAGTGCGTCCCCCTTTCGTCCCTACTCGAGGGCGCACTCGCAGCCGTCCGGACGCGCCTGGAACTGGCGCCTGTCGATTCGCAGGCAGTGCAGAAAGAATGCGAAGCATTGCAAAGGGCCCTGCCCGAAGGGGGCTGGCTGATCGGTTTCGGAGACGGCGCGCCGACTCTGCTGATCTGCGCCATGCTCCGGGCAGCGCGGCAGGAAGCGCGCCTGGCCTTCGCCCAGGAGTTGCGCCAATATGGTCAGCGGCTCCAGGAACTGCTCGCCCTCGACGACCGTAACTCGGCGTCCCGGTCCTCCAGCGATCGCCTGGCCGCGTCATTGGGCGCGCGGGCTACATCCATCCTGGACGTGTCAGCCTTGGCCGAATCGCTCCAGCGGCGAGTCAATCCAACGCTTCCGGTGGATCCGGAACGCCGGGCGCGCTGCGAATCGGCACTGGCCACGATCCTCGGTGCCATCAACGATCTTGCCGGGCTGCCCTCGGTCATACTCATTCACTCCGGGCGCGCCCCGGAAGCTCCGCCCCAGTTTGCGATCGAGTATCGGCAAGCCGCCGACGCCTGCGATTCGGCCTTGGCGGTTTGCCGGCGGCAGTTGAACCATCGCGTCCCGGTGTGGAAGGCCCTCCGCATCGCCCGGCTTGAGGCTGAGTCCGCTTTCGACCCTTCCATCCACGCGGCAGCGCTGGACGGGTTCGACTGGTCGATGGCTAGTCCGGACGAACTGGCCGCGCTGCCGGTAGTGCTGGTCGTCGAGACCGCGCTACAAATCGAACAGTCCCTGGCATCCTTCGCGCGCCTGCTGCAGTCCGGTCTGCCAGTACAGGTTCTGATCGCCTGCCCGAATGTTCCGGCCGGAAATCTGGGTTGCCTTCCGATCGCGTCCCAGGAGGCTTTTGCGCTGCACTCCTCGATTGCGGCCACGGACCACTTGATCGGCGGTCTGTCGGAAATGGCACGGACGCTGCGTCCGGCTGTCGCTGTGGTGGGAACGGGGGAATCGTGGATATCGGCAGCGCTGCTTCCGCTCGCTCGGGTTTGTCCACTGTACCGCTATGATCCGGATCTGGGCGAAAGCTGGTACGAGCGTTTTGCTCTGCAGACCGAGCGGCCGGCCCAATATGAGCGGCTGACCTTCGCCCATGCCGCCGCCCTAATGCCGGTCTTCCGCAACCATTTCCGGATCTTTCCGGGCGTTGCGGGCTTGGACCAGGCCGCACTGGTGGAATATCCGGCTGAGCGGCCGCCGCAGGCGTTCCCGTTCCTCTTGGTTATCGATGAAAATGGCCTACAGAGCCGGGCTGTCTTCACGCGTGAACTCGCCAATGCGTGCGCGGCGTTCCGGCGAACATGGCGCTTCCTCGCGGAGCTGGCGACTCCGAAAGTGATGAAAGAAGCGGATCCGGATGCCGAGAATCGACTCCGGCTCGACGGCGCGACGCAAGCGATTCATCGCGCGATCTCAATGCTGACGAATGGGGAAGGCTCAGCGTAGGAATCAGACCGTGGCGCACGCACTCATGCGTGCCGCGTTCACACTCGTGTGAACGCGCTTCGAATTGAGGCGAGCCCGTCATTGCCCGGCGCCTTCTCCCGTTAGGCGGGACAGGACTCCGGGCCCAACCAGACTTGGAGGTGTTAGGCAAACGGTATTGCGCCTAGCTTAGCCAAGTTAGCTATTAGCTAAGTGCTAAGTTAGCCCAGAGCCGCCTTCGCGTATTCGAAAGACCGCTTTATATCGGCCGGCCGGTTCGCGGTCTTGTAATCGCAATCGATGTAACAGCGGATTGGGTACTTCCGGTCTCCGATCAGCCGGAGGATATCCTTGATCGGCGTATCTCCCTCGCCCCACGGCACGCTCAGCCGGTCTTTCCGCCGGTCTTTGAGATAGAGCAGGGCAATGCGGTCGTGGTGAGCCTCCACAAATGTGAGGGAATCATACCCGCCGCCGGTAGCATCGCCGATATCGAAACTCATCCAGTAGCTCTTGGAGAGCGATACCGCCTCTTCGAAGTTCTCGGGCTTGGCGATCGCGTCGGGATTGGCGGCACTCATATCGGGCCGGCCCTGGATTCCCACCAGGAAGCTGCGCTTTTCAGCTAACGGCGCAACAAGCTTCGCCGCTGAAAGCGTAACGTTGAGCGTAACCAGCCGGGCGCCGAGAACCTCGGCGATCTCGAAAGTCCGGCTGAGTTCTTCTTCCGTGGAGCCGGGGAATCCGCTGAGCCCGTAGATCTCGATTCCGGCGGCGTCGAACTTCTTGCGGATAGCGCGGAAGTAGTCGAGTGAGACGGTCATGCGCCATTTGGCGAGCTCGTCGCGTGCCTGCGCGCGGGCCGCGGCGACTTCCGGGGGAACCGTAGCCGCGGGGCCGGCCGGTCCGCCCGCCCGGATCCGGTCCCAGAACTGAGCCGGCTCCACCAGCGGCGCGTAAAGGTCGCACTCACCCAAGCGGGAGTCGACCATGGACTTGACCACCACGTCGACGATGCCATCCTGTGGCAAGCCGATCCCGGAGAATACGTAACTCTGGAGCCCAAACTGCACCCCATGCACGGCGGAATCGATCTTCTTTGCCGCGGCTACGGGTATAGACAACACCCCCAAAGACAGCTTTCCAAGGTCGCGTCTTGAAAACATTTGGTCTCGCCTCCCCGTGCTTGCCAGGTTCGTGGACTCGACCCCACAAAGCTATCACAACCAGCGGCCGTTGGCCGAATCAGGCCGGCGGCAGGCTAGCGGGGCGGGTGAAGGGTACAAGCCGGAATATTGTCCCGGAGACGCGGTCTCCATATTCTTGCAAGGCTCAAATGAGCGGTCAAGATAAGGCAGCGGCCAATATAAGGCAACCGCTTCAGCGGTTCAATTCAACACTCGGTGAAGTCACTGGGAATGAGATCAAATTCAAGGCGCTATAAGAGCTTTATCGAGGCCGGCGCCAGTTGGCGAGATGGCGGGCTTGTTGGGCGCGCGCGACCCTCTCCGCGTATCGTACGGCTGGTTTCGACCTTCTCCGGAAACTCACGGCAACTGGTTGATTCTGCGTGGTGGTTTTTCGGGCGCCAAGCTCGCGCGAAGACCGAAACGCGTTCACACGAGCGACAGACGATCCCTGCGGGAGCGTCTCTCGCGGCAGTGACGCTAACAGAACAGGGTTTCTGGAAAGTGTGAACGCTGCACGCAGGAGTGCGCCGCAGGAGTGCGTGAGCCACGACGCCACTTTACCAGCCGGTGAGGGCGGCTTCGAACAGGGAGCTCAATTCCTCGCTTCCGGCCGGGCGGGGAGACAGCTTGGTCACCCGGTGCTGCGGCAGGGTTCCTTCCACCAGCCGGGGAATGTCGGACGCGGTGTAGCCGATCGCCTGCAATCCGTTCGGCGTTTTCAGCCTTCGCATGAACCATAGGATGCGGTCCGCCAGTATCTTACCGGCGTCATCCCGATGGCAGCGCGAGACGTCCGCGCCGAGCGCCGCGGCGGCCTCCAGGTGACGCTGTGGGCAGGCCGGGGCGGTGAAGCGGAATACCGCCGGCGCATTCAGAATGACCGAGAAGCCGTGGGGGAGCAGCGCATGATCGCAGGGATAGCCTTCGGCATAATAGTCGCGAACCATTCCCGAGACCGGGTAGGACATGCCGTGTGGCAGGTGGACGCCGGCGTTGCCGAATCCGATTCCGGCGTAGGATGCCGCCAGCAGCATTTGGGCGCGCGCTTCCTCATCCGCCGGATCCTCCACCGCCCGGACCAGGTACCGTGAGACCATGCGCAGGGCTTCGATCGACCAAATGTCGCTGATGGGGTTCGATCCCTGGTAGGCCGGACGCAAAGCGGGCCGCTCCGGGTGAGGACGCTGGTCGTACCGCAACGCGGTGTAGGATTCGAGGGCATGGCTGAGGACGTCGAGCCCGGTTGCGGCGGCCACCTGCGGCGGCTGGCTGCGCGTGTTCCAAGGGTCGAGCAGCCCGAGCAGCGGCTTCAGACGCCGGCTGGCGATGCCCGTCTTGGCGTGCATGCGAAGCAGATCGAAGATCGCGACTCCGGTGGTTTCACTGCCCGTACCGGCAGTGGTGGGAATGGCGATCAGGGGCTTCAGCGGGCCGGGAACGGGCAGCCCTTTGCCAATGGGCGGGTTCACGTAATCCAAAAAATCGGCCGGCGGATAGGTAGTGTAGAGGTTCACAGCCTTAGCCGTGTCGATGGTGGAGCCGCCGCCGACGGCGACAAACGCGTCGTAGGATCCCCGGCTCGCGAAGGCGATGGCGTCCTGAAACGACTCGTCGGTGGGCTCGATGCGAACGCGATCATAGAGGGTGAACGGAATGCCGTGATCCTCCAGAGACTCAAGGACAGTGAGGACAGGGCCCATGCCGGACAAACGCGGATCGGTGAGGACCAGCGCGCTGCGAGCCCCGAGATCGCTCAGGTCCATGCCCACTTCGCGAGTGACGCCGGGGCCGAACCGCACCTGGGACGACGCCATTTCGAATGCGGTTTCGTTCTTCATGATGCCGCCGCGGTCTCCGATGATATCGCAACTGCGGCGGTGGCGACCTCGTAGGAAGCGACGCCGGGTGCTTGACCGATCTGGTGAAGCGTTGCGTTATTTCGCCGGGCTGCCGGGGTTTTGCTTCTGCCGCTCCCACTCCTTGCGGAACGTAGCCTCGCGTTCCGCGATGTAGGCCTTGTAGCCGTCGGGATCGATGAACGGATTCGCCGCGCCGGCTTTCATTCTGTCGTATTTGGCCTTCATGCCGAAATAGGCGCCGTGCGCGCCCAGAAACAGGTCGCAGGGTAAGCTCTTTAGCGCCGCAAAGGTCTTTACGTAGTCGTCCGCGATCCCCGGATAATTCTTGTTGCCCACCAGAATGTATCCCGGATTCACGTTGGGGCTTCCGACGATCGCCGCGTTCAGCGTGCGCGCGCCGTCACGCACCTGCATGGTCCACGTGGTGCAACCCTTGGTGTGGCCAGGCGTCAAATGCGCCACCAGTTTCGATCCGCCCAGCTCCACCGTGCCGCCATCGTGCAACACGCGGTCCACGTGCGCGCCGGGACGGCCTCGCGCCGTGCTTTCCTCTTCCGGCACGTCGGCGTCCATCACCATCAGCTTGGCGCCGGTTTCCTTTGCAACCAGCGCCGTCGCCTCGTCATGATCGCCGTGCGCGTGGCTGATCAGAAGAATTTTCGTATCGGCGTACTTGAAGCCAAGCTGCTCGATGCTCTTCTTGATCGCCGGCACGTCCTGTTTGAAATCGGTGTTGATCAGGATGTTGCCTTGCGGCGTATTGATCAGGTAAACGGCGAGATCGGCGGTCCCGACATAATATAAGTTGCCGGCGATCTTAAACGCCGGGAATTCGCGATGCCAATCCGGGTTGCCTTGCGCGAAGAGAACGGCGGAAGCGGCGAAGAATGGCAAGAGGAGTCTCATAGGGTTACCGGCGCCGAACCATCATAGTCTAACAGGCGCCGATCCGGCTGGCGAGGTGATGAGGGTACCTTAGCGTTTATCCAAGGAAAGAGCCAGTTCCTCGAAAGGGGTGATTGGAGCATTGCGCGGCCTACCGCGACCGCCGATGTCTCAGGGCTACGAAAACCAGAAGCCCGGCGATGCGACTACGGTCGCAACGGAGCGAGATGCCGGCCATGTGATGGGGCGTTCCTTTCGCCACGAGGAGACGTTATCGCAGACTTCAAACCCTGCGAACGCCATCGAATTTTTCGATTCAAGTCTGTTAGAAACTTCTGTCGGCGGCGACTACCTTGGATGTGGGAGGAGCCGAGTCCATCTTGATTGGAGAGGCGAGCCGGGATTACCGATACGGGGAAGCGGCGGACCAATTCGGCTCCGCACTCGAACGGCTCGCGCGTGCGTACGAGATGGACCCGGAAAAACGCCGCGACCTGATCCAGGAGATTCATTTTCAGTTATGGCGGAGCTTTGAGCGGTTCGATGAACGCTGCTCCGTGCGGACATGGGTCTATCGCGTTGCCCACCATGTTGCCGCGTCGCACGTCCTTCGCGAGCGCCGGATCTTTTCAAATCTCGTGAGTCTGGAAGAACTCGAGATGCTCCCCGACAAACTCCAGGGCCAGCCCGCGGCCGACCAACGCATCGATCTGGAGCGGCTGTCAGCGTTGATTCAACAACTCAAACCGCTCGACCGCCAGGTCATCGTCTCTTATCTCGAGGAAATGGACGCGGTATCGATCGGAGAAATCACGGGGCTATCGCCCGGAAACGTGGCCATGAAGATACACCGGATCAAGAACATCCTGGCGCGGCGGTTTCACGAAGGAGGCGACCGTGCGGAATGATTCCTCGGGGAATGACCCGAAAACAATCTGGCAAAACCAGCCAACGGAGCCATCCATCATGACATTGGAAGAGATTCGACACAAGACACAGGAGCTGCACGCAAAGACCCGCCGGCAGACGATAGGGAACTTGATCGTGCCGCTCGCTGTCTTCGCATTCTATGGTTACGGCATCGCAAAGTTCCCCAATCCGGTGTTGCGGACGGTATTCGCATGCGGTATCGCCTGGAGTCTGGCCGGGCAGTATTTCTTCTATCGGGGAATGTGGTCCGCAATGCTGCCGGGGGACGCGGCTTTAAGTACCGGTCTCGAGTCTTACCGGCGGGAGGTCGAGCGGCAGCGTTCTCTTTTTGGCCGCTTCATGCTGTGGCAGTTCGGGCCGCTGATATTCGCAATCGCCACCTTAATTTTGCTCATCCTGACTCTTGGGATCGGGGATCGGGGGATGCCCGTCGACGGCGCGATCCTCAAGGGAGCGCTCCTCAAGATGAGCCCCTTCCTGACTCTGACGGCCATCTGGATAGTGAGTTTCTTCGTCGTCAGGATGCGGGCACAGCGGCAACTGCAGCGGGAGATCGACGAATTAAACGATATTGAGAGGGCGCACGGATGATGACACGAATCCCCCAGACGGCTCCCTACCAACAGGGAGGCCACGGATGAAAAGGAACGCGATACGGGCCGGTGCGCTCGCGATGCTGTTCGGTACAACTCTCCCGGCTCAGGACATTGCCGGCGAATGGCAAGGCACGCTCAAGGCAGGCCCTCAGGAACTTCGGCTCGTCCTTGCAATTGACAAATCCGCCGACGGAAAGTGGAACGCTACTTTCAGCAGCATTGACCAAAGTCCGGACTGGGGCGCGCGCACACCGGTCGACTCGATCACTCTTCAGGGCGCGAACCTGAAATTTGCGATCGCGGCGTTGCGGGGAAGCTATGAAGGAAAGCTCAGTGTAGATGGCGCGTCCTTCGAAGGCGCCTGGTCGCAAGGCCGGGCGTTACCGCTTGAGTTCCGGCGCGCAACTCCCGAAACGGCGTGGAAGGACCCGTCGCCACATACCATCCAGTTTTTGACCGTGGACAACACTGCGAATAAACCAGTCAATTTGGAGGTGCTCGACTGGGGTGGCTCCGGACGCCCCTTGGTTCTGCTGGCAGGTCTGGGAAACACGGCTCACATATTCGACAAATTCGCGCCCAAACTGACGGCGACGCACCATGTTTTCGGCATCACCCGGCGCGGATTTGGCGCGTCCAGCGCTCCGTCGCCTTCGGCGACTACATATTCGGCCGATCGTCTCGGCGACGATGTTCTCGCCGTCCTCGACGCACTCAAGTTAAGCCGGCCTGTGCTGGCCGGGCACTCGCTCGGCGGCGAAGAGTTGAGTTCCGTGGGATCGCGGCATCCCGAGAGAGTCGCGGGACTGATCTATCTCGAAGCCGGATATTCGTACGCGTACTACGACCGCGCGCGCGGTGATTTGGGAATCGACCTGGCCGATTTGCAAAAAAAGCTGGAGCAGTTGCAGCCGGGTAAGGGCCCGCAAGATCCAAGACATTTGATCGAGGAGCTTCTCGCCACGACCCTGCCGGGGTTTGAACGCGACTTGAAAGAGATGCAAAAGAACTTGCCGCCGGCGCCCTCCGCGCAGCCGGCGCCGGCTCAGGTTCCACCGATTACTCAGGCGATCATGACAGGCATGCAGAAGTATACGGACATCCGCGTTCCCGTTCTCGCCATCTTTGCAGTGCCCCACGCAACCGGGCAGCCCTTTAAGGATGACGCTGCGCGTGCGGCGGCCGATGCACAGGACGAGGCCGCCACTGGCGCGCAAGCGAAGGCATTTGAAAGCGGCGTGCCATCCGCGCGGGTCGTTAGATTGCCGCACGCGAATCACTACGTATTTTTCTCGAATGAGGCGGATGTGCTGCGCGAAATGAACGCCTTTCTTGGCAACCTTCATTAGCAGAATCGCCGTCTGATCCCGCTTTACGGCCGCCTGGTCTAAGAAGAATAATCTCGCAGCTTTCCGCGCCGATGTCTCATGGCCACGAAAACCAGAAGCGCGGCCGTGTATCCGAAACGCTCGCTCCGAGACATTCGCCTATACCGCCGCCCTTGGCTTTCTATTAGCATTACAACTGGTGATCCATCGAGACGACTCCGGCTCCGGTTACAAACCGATGGCCGAGGAACCGGCCAACCCGAGCCCTGACGTCCTGGATCGGGCGGTGGGCGCATCCTCCGGACCGCGTGGTCCGAAGCCTGCGGTCACGGGAGAACAATATGGGAGAACAGTCATGAACCTGAATCGACGCGACTTCATCGCGGCGCCCGCCGCCACCATGGCCGCTTCATTGTTCGCCGCCGAGCCGGCGCTGCCCTGGCAACGGAAAATCCGCCGGGTGGGCCAGACCAATATGACCGAACACGATCCCGCGGTGCTCGACGTTGAGCAATGGGCGGACTACTGGGCCAGCCTGAAGGTGGATGCCGTGCTGGTGAGCGTCACCGGCATTCTTGCGTTTTACCAGACCAAAGTGCCGTACCACAGGAAAGGCAAGTTCCTCGGCAGCCGGGATTTCTTCGGCGAGTGTTGCGCGGCCGCCAAAAAGCGCGGCTTGCACGTGATCGCGCGCATGAGTCCGGATCTCAATTGGGAAGACGCAGTGCAGGCGCATCCGGAGTGGTTCGAGCGCGACGCGCAAGGCAATGCAGTGCGCCACACCGAGGACCCCAGGCTGTTCCGCACCTGCATGTTCACTACGTACATGACAGACTACATGCCGGCAATCATGCAGGAGATCAACTCGCTTTATGACGTGGACGGCATGTTCACCAACGCATGGCCTCCTCTGGGGGCGCTGCCGGTCTGCCACTGCGAACAATGCAAGCGCCTGCCCCAGCCGGGGACGATGGATTACTGGGACAAGTTTAACGAACGCATCCTCTACCTGTGGAAGCTGTACGATTCCATCGCCAAAGAGAAGAAGCCGGCGAGCTTCTATTTCGCCAATCTCGGCGGCGGCATACGCAGCACGGCCGACCTGGTGAAACTCGGCGAGGTCTGCGAATGGTTCCAGTGCGACAACCAGGGCCGCGGCGGAGACGATACGCCCATCTGGGGATGCGCCCTGCAGGGCCGCGTGTGCAGCGCCGTGCAAAAGGGCAAGATGGCCACCAACGTCACGGCGGCGTGGTCTACCGGTACGCCTCGCTGGCGCAACGTATACAAGTCCCGGCAGGAAGAGCAAATGTGGTTTGACGAGACGCTGGCTTCAGGCATGGCGCCGTATCACCACATTATCGGCGGCGAGAACGGAATGGGGGAGGACCGCCGCTGGCTGGAGCCGGCGCAGAAATATTTCCAGTGGATGGCCAGGCACGACGTCCACTTCGTCAATAAGAGATCGATCGCGAATTTGGGCGTGGTGATGGGTCAGCGGACCCACCTGTTCTACAAGCCGCCGCGCGGGGCGGCCATGCGGGAGTATATGGACGGGATGTATTACGCGCTGCTCGAAGGCCGCTTCCTTTTCGATTTCGTGCATGAAGACAAACTGGCGCCGGAAGACTTGGCGAAATATTCCGCGCTGCTGCTGCCGAACACCGCTCTGCTCAGCGACGAGCAGTGCCGGCAGTTGCGCGATTATGTGGCTGCCGGAGGCTCGCTGCTGGCAACCTTCGAGACCAGCATGTACACTGAGCGCAACGAGCGGCGACCAGAGTTCGGCCTGGCCGATGTGTTCGGCATTCGGAAGGCCGGGGATGCCGTTGGCACGCTCGGCAACGCGTATCTTGCCCGCATTGAGAAGCAGCATGAGATTCTCAGCGGCTTTTCGGGAACCAATTGGATTCCCGGGGCGGAGAATCGCATACCGGTCGGTGCGGTGGATAGTCCGATATTGACGGTGGTGCCCGGCTTCGTGGCTTACCCTCCGGAATTGTCGTATCCTCTGCAAGCGCGGACTAGCGAACCGGCGATGGTGTTGCGGCAGACGGGCGCGAGCCGCCTGCTCTACTTCCCGGGCGATATCGAGCGCACAATGTGGCGATCGGGCCATACCGATTTGGCGCGACTGCTGCGGAACTCGATCCGCTGGGTCGCGGGGGCGAATCCACCGGTCACCGTCGAAGGCGAGGGCGTGATCGAAACCTTCGCATGGGAAACGCAGGCTGGCTTCGCCGTGCATGTTCTCAATTACACGAACCCGGCGATGCACCGCGGATGGATCCGGAATTTCTATTCCATCGGCGCCCAGAAAGTGAGGATGTCGCTGCCCGCAGGCAGGCGTGTCACCCGCGTGGAGTTGTTGCGCGCCGAAAAGCCCATCCCGTTTATCGGAGGCGCCGGCAAGATTGAGTTCACGATTCCCAGAGTGGTGGACTACGAAGTGGCAGCGCTCTATTCCACATGATCGATGGCAGTGTGCTCAATGCCAGGAGGGGGGCAGCGGCGCCTGGGCAGATCGCAATGCCACTTACCTCTTATGGGGCGGACCCCCTGGTCCGCAGCCGACGCCCCCGTCGGCCTCTTGGGGATGGCCTGACGCTCAACGGGTGCGGCGATGAGCGGGTACCAGGGGGCGGACCAGGGGGTCCGCCCGGGGTCCGCCCACAATGCTCCGTATCAAACGAGAACTCGGGTGGTGTACACTGATCCACCGGGAGCCCGAAATGGAAACTCCGGGTAAATACGGCTTGGCTCCCCGACTGAGCCATCACTTAGAGGTAAAGAGGTACACCATGCGGATTATCGTTCCTTGCTCGATCGTGGGAATTGCTCTTCTCGCCGCAGCCACGATGAATGCGGCGCCTGCGGACGGAGGAGCCAGGATGCTCCTGTACGTCGACAACAGCCTGGGCGATGACATTACGGTCATCGATCTGGACACCCTCAAGACCGTGGACACCATCAAGGTGGGCAACCAACCCCATGCCCTCTGTGCGCCCGCCGACGGGCGAAGGCTCTTCACCACCATTGAGTCGGAAAACAAGCTCAAAACGATCGACACCCTCACCGGCAAAATCGTCGATACCATTCCCGTGACCGGCAAGCCCAACGAGTGCGCCGCCACACCCGATGGGCGCTACGTCGGCGTGCCTATTCGCGACGGCGACAGCGTGGATATCGTCGATACCGTACTGAAAAAGGTTGTGAAAGTGCTCCCCATCAAGACGCCGCACAACTGCTTCAATACCGGAAACAACGGCGACATGTATGTGTCCTCGATGGGGAGTAACGAAATCGACGTCATCGATCTTAAAAAGATGGACTACTCCGCCAGGATCCCGACCGGCGGCATTCCCCGCCCGTATGTGGTCTCGAGTGACGAAAAGACTCTATACGCCGCGGTGACCAATCTGCACGGATTCGTCATCGCCGACATTCCCAGCCGCAAAGTCGTCGAACGGGTGGAACTGCCGCCGGCGCCGCCGCTCGATTGTCCACTTGAAGTGAACACTCCTACGCATGGCTTGGCGCTCACTCCGAATGGCAGACAACTCTGGGTCACCAGTCTCGCCGATGGTGGAGTTTACGTCTATGACCTGGCCACCAAGAAGACTTCGCCCATCATCCACGTCGGAAAATGCCCCAACTGGATCGCCTGTTCGCCCGATGGCAAGTACTGCGCGGTGAGTAACAGCGATACCAACGATTGCTCCATTATAGACGCTCACACGCAGCGCGAAGTGGCGCGGTTGAAAGTCGGGAAAGGACCCAAGCGCGTGTTGGTGCTGAAGGTGCCCATGACGGCGTCGAGGTAGAGCGGAACTGCACTATTTCGCCGCAGAGGGGTACTGGCTCTTGATCCGATCTGCTGCGGACCGATCGCCGCGCCCTTCCCTGGCGCCGGCGGCAAGCCGTAGGTCCCCACCAATCATCGGATTTCCATGGACGTCCACTTCAATCGTGCAGGACGAAGCCCCGACTGGCGAACACGAACGGATTTCGAAGATCTCCACCGGCCGCGGGCATCGCGATCGCCGCCAATGCGACCGCCGTAGCGTATAGATTCAGCCGATTCATCGCCAGGCCTCCGATGAGGTTTCAGGACGAACCGGCGCCTCCTGCCGTTCTTACTGCTGCGAGGTACCGATTCTAGTCCGCACGATCTGAACGTCGTTGGCATTTACAATGCCATCCCCGTTCATGTCGGCGAGAATATTGTACGGATTGTGCGTCGCAGTGTTCACCAACGATTCATCCTTCGAGTTGACGACGCCATCGTCGTTGAAATCGCCCCACAGTACTTTCAGCGCATGACTAAACCCGGCGCCGTTGCTCAGCTCATGCCCATTGGCGTCCTTCAGCGCGTTCGATCCGCTGCCTGCCAGAGTGGCCGTAAGACTACCGAGCGCCATGGGCTTGACCGTCCAGGTCAGCGTGTTGGTGCCCAAGCCGCTGAAACCCGTCGCCGCTATCCCCGTCAGGCTGTTTACGTTGCCAGTCGCGATCGGCTCGGAAAAAGTTACCCGAATGCCCGTAATCTCCCATGGCAGCCGCGTGCGCGTGGAGCCAATCACGTTGTAACTCTCCGACCCGAACAGCACGTTGAAACCGGTCACCGTAGGCGATGTGGACGGAAGGCTTGCCAGATAAGTGCTCCAGCCTGCCCGCGCGGCGCTCGCAAATGCGCCGAGCTGCGAGTAGTCGTCGTACCACGTCGTGTACATCAAACCGAGCACTCCGGGTATTCCGCTCACCTGCGCCAGTTCGGTGGTTGCAGACGTCCCGCCGTTCCCCGAGTCGTAATAACCCGCAATCACCTGTTGGTGCGCCACCGGCTGCTGCGAGTTCTTTCCGGCAAACCATGCGGCCGACGTATTCAGCGCGGGCAGATTCCAATTCATCACAATGACGTCGGCGGGCAAGCCGGTCCACGAACCGGTCAGGTCGCCTTCCACCAGGTAATAGTTGTTGACCGCGTTCATATTCGGGTCGAACATGTCGCCCCACACGTAGATGGGCGCTTGCGGCTTCAATCCCCGGAAAATGGCGTATGTCTGGTTGAAGTGCCAATCCAGCAGTTGCGCGGGCGTCATGTTCATGGCTTTGGCGGACGCTGTGGAGTTCATGTTGCGCATCTCGTCATAGCCGAAGAAATAACCTGCGGCATTCGGAAAAACCGTGCCCACCGCGGCGGCATTTTGCGTCCGCCACTGGGCCGGCCCGGGGTCGGTCAGACTCGCGCCCGCGGCGCCATATACGGGCTGGATGGCATACCAGTTCATAGCCACGGTCTGGCCCGGCTGAAGGCTGCTTCCCGATGGAACCGGCACGGTCATCGGCTGATGCCAATTGTCCTGGAAGTACGGCGTCGGACCCGAAAGCTGAGGATCGGAGATGGCGCCAAAATCGATATTCTCCTGGTAAACTTGCGTGGGATTGTTAGGGTTGTAGACGGTCAATGGCGTACTTGTCCCGCGAAGAACGTAAACCAGCCCGGTCTCCTGGAGCGAGATGTCGTCGAACCAGAGATCGCCTTTGCTGCCGCCCCAAACGCCCGTCAGAATCGTAATGCTGGTGTGCGGTCCGCTGTTGAACGTGTAATCCCACTGGGTCCAGGCTTGAGTGGGTGCGAGAGTGAGCGACTGGTTGACGCGAAGGTAAGCAGCGTTGTTATCGGCGAATAACAACACCTGCGAATACCCTTGGAAGGTCTGAGTCTTATAGAACATTCGCATGTGATATTGACGCCAGGGTTGCACTGCGAAGCTCTGGCTGAGCCGTGCATTGGCGGGAGCGTTGGCGATCAGCGCCGAAGCGCTGCCGCTGTGGGCGACGGTGTTGTCAAGGCCCACTCCGGCATCGCCATATCCGAACCAGCCGGCCTGCCCGCTTTCGAAACCGCCGTTAACAAGGCCCGGAAACGAGTTCACCACCTGCAGCGTCTTCCCCGTGGGGTCCACCTGGAATTGGGTGCCCACCACCTGCTCCCCCTCGGCCCA
>PLDF01000354.1 GCA_003135055.1 Bryobacterales bacterium
GCCACGGCCAGACCATCTACCACCAAGGCGGCAAGCATACTTTGCAGATCGGCGAAGCGGCGGTGATCGCCGAGCGAACCGGAACGCCGGTGGTCTCGAACTTCCGCGCTCGCGATATCGCCGCGGGCGGGCAAGGCGCGCCGCTTGTGCCCTATGTCGATTACCTGCTCTTTCGCCATCCGACACTGACCCGCATTGCGCTCAACATCGGCGGCATCGCCAACATCACGGCGATTCCTCCCGCCGCGGCGCCGGAACAGGTAATCGCGTTCGATACCGGGCCCGGCAACATGGTGATTGACGCGCTGGCGCAAGAGTTTTCGAACGGCAAGCTGCGTTGCGACCGCGATGGAAAAATCGCCGCCACTGGCAAACCGGATATGAGTCTGCTAGACCATTTGTTGGCTGACCGCTACTACCGCCAGCGTCCGCCGAAGAGCGCCGGGCGCGAGCAGTATGGCGCCGAATTCGTCCATCGGCTGAAGCAGTCCGGTCTCCCGATGCGCGATCTGATCGCGACGGCAACCGCGCTGACCGCCCGCGGCATCGCTCTGGCGGTACGCGAATATCAGACGGGCCCGACCGATCTGATAGTCTCCGGCGGCGGCGCTCACAATCCGCGGATCATGGGGATGCTCGCGGGCTACTTGCCGGGCGTGGCGATTTCCACTTCCACCGATCATGGAATCGGCGCGGACGCCAAGGAAGCCATCGCTTTCGCAGTGCTCGCGCACGAGACCTGGCGGCGCCGTCCGTCCAATTTGCCTTCGGCCACGGGCGCCCGTCACGCCGCGATACTGGGAAGCATCACACTGTAACTATCCTGGCCGCCGGTCGCTTGGTATGGTAGGACAGACCATCGCCTTTCGTGGTCTGTCATGTTTTGCTAAATTACGGCCGCCTGACAGACGACANNCGACAAAAAACGATCGTCTGTCCTACCCGACACCACCTCACAGCCAACTTGACCAGAATGTAGAGACTCCCGGCGCCAGGTGCGAAGACTTGCGAATAGGTCGAAACAGCCGCCTGAAAGGCGGCTGCAGGCAAGATTGCCTGCCCCACTAATCAGTGAGACTCGATAAGTTAGAAATCAAATTGGTCGATATTCGCCTTATTAAAAATTACCGGCTTTCCTAAGATCACTTCGCTGCCGCGGATCTCGATTTGGCCTAGTCTTCCGGCCTGCAAGAATGCGGCGCCGGCTTGCATTTTATTTTGCGCCAGCAGCATGGACGTGTAAACCGTCAGATATCCCAGATCACGGGTATTCCAAAGAACCACGGCCTGCACCACGCCATCATGCACATACTTTTTGCACAGATTGGGCAGCGACAGGCCGATGACGTCGATGTCCTTTCTGCCGGCTTGCTGCACGGCTTCGGCGGCTCCGGGGACGGCTGGCGCGGCGATCGCCATGATCAGCTTCGCCGTCGGAAAGGCTTTCAGAATCACCTGGGTTTCGGAGAAGGCCTTGTCGCGATCGTCATCGCTGGGGCGAATCGTAAGTAGTTTCAGTCCGGAATACTTTGAAGCCATGCGCTTCTTGATGGCGTCAATCCACAGGTTTTGGTTGGCGGCGCTCAGGGCGCCGGTGATGATGGCGAAATCGCCTTTGCCGTTGAGCAGGCGGGCTGCCTCGTCGGTGAGGGTGTTACCGATGCCTTCGGGAGTGGCTTGGTTGATGAAGAAATCACGCGCATCGGGCTCGGCGTCGGCGTCCCAGGTGACCACGCGGATGCCGTGCTGGCGGGCTTTCCGCAGCACCGTGGAGATCCCGGGCGCGTTTTCGACGGCGACCGCGATGGCATCCACGCGGCGGGTGATCCAGCTTTCCACGACTTCGTTCTGCTTGGCCGCGTCGAGGCCGGTCGGGCCGTCCCAGATCAGATCGGCGCCAAGCTCACGGGCGGCTTCTTCGGCGCCGGCGCGGCAACTAACGAAATAGGGGTCGCCTTTGGCCTTCGGCATCACCGCGATCACGGGGCGATGGCCCGCGGCTGTCGTGCCCATGGAGGTTCCGGTGAGTGTTCCCGCGCTCGCGGAATCACCCGTGGGTTTCAATGAGCGCACCAGCCAAACGTTGGTCGCGGCGACGATCAGCGATCCCGCGATCACCGCGGCGCATAGGACTGCCAGTTGAGAGTTCTTCATAATATCGGCTTCGTCGGAAGACTTTTCGGTATTGTCAGATTTATCTGAAACATCCGCTTCCGTTTGGGCGCGGCCCCTGAGACGGCCCAGCGCGATGGTTGCAATCAGGACGGTTCCAGTAAGGACGCCGCTCATTTCAGAAGGCAGCGCGGCGAGGCGCAATCCATTCTGCAGAATGGAGATCGAAAAAAGGCCGAACAGCGTGCCCCAAACGGTGCCGCGGCCTCCGAAAACGGACGTGCCGCCCAAAACCACGGCGGTGATGGCGGCCAATTCGTAGCCGGAACCGGCGTCCGATTTAGCCTGGCCTAAATGCGCCACGTAAATGATGGCCGCGATGCTGGCAACCAGGCCGGAGAGGAAATAGATCAGCGCAAGGCGGCGCTGGACGGGCACGCCCGCGTAGCGCGCGCCGCTGGGGCTGAATCCGATTACGTAGAGAGTGCGGCCGATCGCGGAACGATGCAGCAGGATGGCGTATGCGGCCAGGGCAATCAGGAAAATGGGGAATTGCACGGGGACGACGCCGCCCAGATAGCCTTGTCCCAGCCAGAGGAACGACGCCGGAAAACCGGAATAGTTGACCGAGGCGTGCGTCATTCCCTCGGCGATGCCGCGGAAAAGGGAGAACGAGCCGAGGGTGACGATGAGCGGCGGGATGTTGAGGCGCGTGATCAGCGCGGCATTCAGCGCGCCGCCGAGGGACCCAGTCAGCAGGGCGAGCGCCGCGGCTACGGGAATGGGCAGGCCGGCGTCATGCCACGCGGCGCCGAAGATCACGGCGGCGAGCGCCATCATGGAGCCAACCGAAAGATCGATGCCGCCGGTGATCACAATGGGAGTCATGGCGAGCGACAACAAGCCTAACTCAACGCTGAGGCGGATGACCTCGAAGAAATTCTCGCCGGTGAAGAAGTTTTCGCCAATGGCGGAGAAGATGGCGATCTCAAACAGCAGCACCAGGGCCAGCGCCCATTCCCCGTTGGGGAACCACCGCTCGCGCCAGGCCCTATGCTCGCTGAGCGGCAGCGAGATCTGCATTGCGCCTCCATTGCCCGCTCAGTGCGTCCATGGAGACGGCGGCCAGGATGATGCCGCCTTCGATAGCGCGCTCCCAATAGGCGCTGAATCCGAGAAAGGTTAGAGCGGGGCCGATGAGGCCAAGCAAGATGACGCCCAGCACGGCGCCGAGGATGGTTCCGCGTCCGCCGGTGATGGAGACGCCGCCCACTACCACGGCCGCGATGACTTTGAGTTCGAGGCCGATGCCGGCGTTGCTGGGGATTTGCTCGAAGCGCACGGCGTTCAGTGCGGCGGCGAATCCGGTCAGGGCGCCGGTGAGGGCGAAGACGCTGAAGACCACGTATTGGGGGTCGATTCCAGCGAGGCGCGCGGCATCGGCATCCGAGCCGGTGGCGTAGACGGCGCGTCCCGCTGCGAGATGGCGCAGGCCCCACGCCGTTGCGGCTGTGATGGCGGCGGCAGCGGCGATGGTGAGCCATTCGCT
Organism: Bryobacterales bacterium; assembly: GCA_003135055.1. Lineage (GTDB taxonomy): Bacteria > Acidobacteriota > Terriglobia > Bryobacterales > Bryobacteraceae > PALSA-243. Next base: position 3,662 of record PLDF01000354.1, read on the forward strand.
GGAGGCTTGGGGCAGGCCGAACCAGTGGAACGCGGGCGGCAGGTTCTGTACCCAGGCGCCTTGCGTAACCCAGCGCAGGCCGTCGCGGAGGGCGACCATCGCGGCGAGGGTGACGACGATAGAAGGAATCCGTACCCAGGCGACCAGCAAGCCGTTGATGGCGCCCAGCAATGCGCCAGTAAGAGTGGCAGCTATGAGGGCGGCGAACATGGGCAATCCGGAAATGGCGAAGACGCCCGCGGCGACGCTGCAGATGGCGAATTGCGAGCCGACGGAGATATCGATTTGCGCGGCGATCACGATCAGCGTCATACCAACGCCGACGATAAGGACGGGGACATTGGCGAGCAGCAGGTCGCGCACATTGGCGAAAGAGAAGAAAGCGGGCGCGACCGCAGCGAGAACCGCGGCGATGGCAAGGATGGCGACGGCGATGGAGATCTCACGCTGCCGGTTATGCCACACGACCGTCCGCTCCGTGCCCCAACGCCAGCGCCAACAGATTTTCCTGCGTAGCTTCCGCGCGCGACAGCACGCCCGCGATTTTGCCTGCATGCATCACGGCGATCCGATCGCTCATTCCCAGAATTTCCGGCAGTTCCGAAGAGATCATGATAATCGCCAGGCCCTGCTCGGCCAAGTCTACGATGAGGCCGTGGATCTCCGATTTCGAGCCGACGTCGACGCCCTGTGTGGGTTCATCGAGGATCAGTATGGCGGCCTCGATGGCGAGCCAGCGGGCCAGCGCGACCTTTTGCTGATTGCCGCCGGAGAGAGAGCTGGCTTCGGCGCGAATCGAGTGCGTCTTCACTCGCAGGCGCTCGACGTAAGTGCGCGCCAGGGCGTTTTCGGCGGCGCTATCGATCAGGCCATGATTGATCGGGCCATGGCCGCAGACAGCGGGCAGATTAGCCAGGCTGATGTTAGCGCAGATGGACATGGACATCACCACGCCATGCTGGCGGCGGTCTTCGGGCACGTAGCCGATTTTGTGACGGATGGCGTCGGCAGGCGAGGAGATTCGAACGGTGCGGCCGCGCAGGCGGATCTCGCCGCTCTCGGCGGGGGTGAGTCCGAAGATGGTTTCGGCCAATTGGGTGCGGCCGGAACCGACCAATCCCGAGAGTCCCAGAATTTCGCCGGCGCGGACTTCAAGGGATACGCCGCGGATGCCGGCGGCGCGCGACCGCAGATTGCGCACTTCCAGCGCAACCTCGCCGATGGGTACGGCGCGTTTGGGAAAAATGGCTTCGATTTCGCGGCCCACCATCATGCGGATCAGCTCGGCGCGAGAGAGGCTCTTGGCGTCGCAGGTGGCGATGGTCTCGCCGTCGCGCAGGATGGTGACGCGATCCGCGATGGCGGCGATCTCTTCGATGCGGTGCGAAATATAAACGATGCCGGCGCCTTCGGCGCGCAAAGTGGCGATGACCTGGAAGAGGCGCTTCACTTCGCGATCGGTAAGCGAGGCGGTGGGCTCGTCGAGTATTAGGATTTTCGCCCGGGCGCCAATGGCCTTGGCGATTTCGACGATTTGCTGCTCCGGCATGCTGAGGGCGGAAACGCGGGCATCGGGGTCGATTTCGGCGCCGGCGCGCGCCAAGGCTTCGCGGGCGGCGCGGGCGCGGGCTTTCCAATCGATGCGGCGCCAGAGGCTGCCGGATTCGATGGCGAGGGCGATGTTTTCGGCGACGGTGAGGTCGGGAAAGAGCGCGGGCTGCTGATATACGGCGGCGATGCCGAGGGCGTGGGCCTGCGTGGGGTTGTGATGCTCGACGACGCGGCCGGCGACGCGCAGCGTTCCGGAATCGGGCGCGACGGCGCCGGTGACAATCTTGATGAGGGTGGATTTTCCGGCGCCGTTTTCGCCCACCACGGCGTGGACTTCACCGGGGAGCAGGTCGAAAGAGACGCATTTCAGCGCGCGCACGCCAGAGTACGACTTCGAGATGCTGCTGGCTTCGAGGAGCGGCATGAAGAGGTATGAGGATAGCTTATCCGATTGCAGTCGACCGACGGCGATCTCCCGCACGGCAAATCCGGACAGCAGTCTTGATAAGTTGTGTTGTCACGCTACCGCCTCGAATGCCGCCGCCAGCCAGAAGTCAGCCAACGGCGTTATCCGTCCAAGTGGCGCGGTAGAGCGCCGCAGAGCTTAGTTGCCGAACTGGATCGACTGCCATGGTGCGCGCCTTCGAGTTTTCCAGGGCGTCACCAAACTGCTCGTGCCGGACAATCCGCGCACCGGAAGTTACGCATATGCCGGTAAGCTTTCGGTATCGGCGGCCGAGACCGCGCTACCTTCTGTGTCCGCCGCCGGAGCTATGGCCGCCACCACCGCCGAAACTCTGGCCGCCACCGCCGCCGATGTTGTGGCTTCCGCCGCCACTGAAGCTGCGCGCCCCGCCGCCGTAACTGCGAGCGTTACCGCTCGATTGCGGCGCGTAAGAACGCGACGCGCCCTGATATCCACGAGAGCCCGATTGGTAATTCCTTGAATAGCTTTGCGCAGAGGAATTCCTGAAGCTTTGGTAGCCTTGCGCCCCGGAGCGGCTTCCATACTGGTTGCCTGGCGCCCGATTGGCGTATCCACCCCCGTGGCCGTATGCGCCGCCCCGATTGGCGCCGTACGATTGGGCGGCTGAATAATGGCTACCCATGCTCGCTGCGCTGGCTCGTGAAGCCGCCCCAAAACGCTGCGCAACCCCAGCGTTCGCATACCCTACGCCAAGCCGGTGACCCGGGTTGTGCGCCCAAGCGGCGAAGCCAACGCCTCCATATCCACCGCGGAAACCGTAGCTGTGGAAGAATCCGGCGTTGATGAAAAGGCCGCCGCCAAACCAGTTAGGCCCCCATCCCCAGCCGCCCCAACCACCCCAGCCGCCGAAGAACAGTCCCACATTAATCCCGGGCCAATATCCGAAGCCAAACGACGGGTAATACAGAGCCGGATAATATCCGTACACCGGCGGTCCCCAAACATACATCGGATCGTATTGCGGCACATAGATCACCTGCGGGTTCGCGGGTTGGATCTGGATCGCCGATTGTCCGTTGTCGGTCTGAGTAGTCACTGTCTCTTGCGGTGAGGACGACAGCCTGCCCCTAGCTTGAGCCGAAGCGCGCATGCGCTGTACCGCGTACATTACGTCGGCCTGTTGCGCCAGGAACGCATTACCGAGGTCGGTCGTCCACCGGACATCCTGATTCATTCTCGCCAGCACTTCGGGAAACGCCACCAGCGCCTGAACACTGGGGTCCCAGTTCTGCTGCTTGGCAGCGTCCATGAGGGCCGTCCCGGTTAAGCCGCTGTTTCTCTGAAGCCATTGCTCAGCTTCCACAATTTCCAATGGATAGGTGGAAGCGGCCAGCACCTGACCGAGCAGGGGGTCGGGATAGAGAGCGATGGGGGCCGCCAGATCGTCGAGTTGCTGCGGCGACCAGACCTGTTGTTGGGCCGTCTGCGGTGCCGCGGGCGGACCAACCGGTGCCTGCGCACTGACTACGGCGCCACTTCCCGCAACCATCAACGCGAGTCCAACCACAAACGATCTCCGACATAACCAAAGTCGCGATTTCATTCTGGGCCTCCCATTCAATCTTCCAATTATGTAGATGCGCGGGAAGCCCGTTAGGTGTCGTGCAGAGTAGGGTGGACCTCCCGGTCCGCAGCCGGCTTGCCACTAGCCGCAAGAGCCTGATCCCGTTAGAAATGAAGGATCTAGGGGGGATTCGTGCGGACCAGTGCATAAGGCTCAGCGTTGGCCCACGTCGCACCGCCCACCGCCCGGCCGAGGAAAGCTACCGATATTTACCGTTGTCATGCTACCGCCTCGAATGCCGGCGCCATGAGCTCTTGGTCGGCTTTCGGAATGCCCCACAGGGTCGCTTCGCTCCTCCACGACGCAACGGCCGCGGTTGCCCTCTCGATAATCTCGTCCGCTTCCATCTTCGACAGGCCATAGTCGGCATGAGCTTCCAGGGCAATTGAGACGTCGCAGGTTGTATCCACTTCGTTGATCGCAAGCGAGAGTTCGTTGCGATCGTTCGAAGGATTGATGTCGTAAGCGGGCGACAGCGAGATGCCACCAACCCCAATAAAGAATCCATGATTTCGCAGGTGATCGTCCGTGTTGTGGATAAGAATGCTGAATACGACGCGCCGGAAGAGTTCCAGGCAGTCGTCGTGAGTATGCGACCCCTGGGATTGCAGCAGATCCACCAGTTCCAGATAGCTGGCGCCAGCCTCTCCATCGGTCCGCTGTGTGAGCGTCATTGCCGATACGAACGCCAATCGCCGGCCCTCCGCGGTGCGATCGAATCGCCTTGCGAGGAAGGTAGTGTAAGCGCTGTCAGGCGCCCGCAACCCGCGGGTGCGAGGCACGTTGATTCCTGCCCTCGCTCCAAGCCGATGCGCGACGAGTTCCCATGCGCCGACGTCGCGGCGGTCCTGCCGGCTGGGAAACTTCGCCAGACAGAGTGCGCCCTCTTCATCTCTCACAGATGCTTTCGGACGAGCCCCGCCAAGGGACGTGCCTGGAGCAAACAGTTGCGTGAGCCACCGTTCATAGTCGGGATGCTCTTCGTCGTCGGCGTGCGATTCGAACTGAAGACTTGCTGCCTGAAGCTCGCGCAGCGAAGCGATGGGCGGCGCCGCGAGCTTGTCGTCGCCGTCGATGAATCCCCCGGAATCGGGATCTCGAAAACGCAGAGCGCCTAATCGGGTCTCGTCATGCACGCCTAGCAGGAAATCCCATTCCGTTAACGACCGTGCCCTGCGTCCTTCATGGCGCGCGCGGATATTCTCCCGCCTCTGCATAAGTACGCGACCCCATCGATCGGGGGACGAATCGAGGAAGATGCCGAAGTTCGGCCGGCCGGGCTCTGGATATTGAGGGCCGCTGACCAATGCGAGATCCGGGTCGAATGAGAATGCTTCGGGCTTCTGCAACCACGCCGGCTCGTATTCGAACGAGAAGATGTCTCCACTCCGGCTCTTCCGGCGGCGCAACCACCCCATCTGCGCGGGTGCTTCAAAGTGCTCCGGATCTGCGTAGACGGAAACTGTTTCCAGCGGGCGTGTTGTCACGGCAGATCCTCGGACTTTTTCGCGGCGGCTTTCGATTTCTCCCCGTCAGGCCGATTTGCCGGCTTAGATTGTTTGGGAGCGCGCCGTTTCGGCTCCAAGTTGGCGTCTTGCAGTTTGCGGCCTAGCGCATCATCCGCCGCGATTGAGGCAAGATCATTCTCGAGTCTCAGTGCTTGCAGCACTCTTGCATAGATGCCCAAAGCTACCGCGGGATCTCCGCGCTCCACCCGGTACAGCGTCTTGCGGGCGATTCCGGCGCGCTGAGCTACCGTCGCCGATGAATAGGCGCGCCGAAGCCGAGCTTTCTTGATGTTTTCGCCAACACCCGCGATCATGCGGGCAAGCCGCGGTAGGATGGAAGGGATTTTTCGAGCCATAACAAGTCATATCGTACACCAAAACACCCCACAATGGGCAACTTACAACCCATTATGAAGCATTCGCGCTCCAGGTGGTATGCATGGCCTTCGCCACGAGTCGCCGTGTCAGTCACAGCCCTTTCAAATAAATCCGGCCTCGCAAACCGCGACTCCGCGCGCGTCTCGGCTCCCTTGCTCGATGCCCATCGGCAACCCGCTAAGCCATCATCCAAACCGCCAGTTAAGATTGGACTTCCGCGAAATTGGTTTCGTTCCGAACTTCCTCCGGGCCCGCCAAAATCGCCGGGTTGGCAGCCGGTCTCTTAACGTTCCCGCCCTCCAAGTCTCCGTGCTCCGCGAGGTCCCCGCGCTACACTGGAGTCGGGTTCCAAGCCGCACCCGCATGGCGCTTTATATTTGCCGCGGTCGAGCGAGCAATCCCCGAAAACGCATAAGCACCCGGATTTGAAGTCTACAGGGGCTCCCCTCTCTCGGCAAAGCGGTGCAATGCCCGCCAGGCGTGCGGACGCGGAAAGGGTCGCGCACACTAAGCGAGCGTCACGAAATGGCGCCGCCACAATTCGACAGGGCGTCGTGGCGCACGCACTCCTGCGTGCCGCGTTCACAATCGTGTGAACGCGCTTCGGTTTCTTCCGTGCCACGCCGAAATGGCACGGTTATTTCGTAACAAATCGCCGGCCCGCATACGCCCCGAAGGCCTTCGGCGACGATCTTGGGGCGTACCGGGGCGACGGACCCGCGGGTTTCCAGCCCAAACTGAGCTTCTTTGGGAATTGATGGGGTCGTCTATAAGTCCGCGAGGAATGCGGTTGGTGTGTGGCGCCCCCCCATTCCTGTGGCTCTTGCGCTTCCATGCTTCGCAAGCGGCTCTACTGAAAATGAAGGGCTTGCAGGCTTCGAATGTACAAAAATGTATATATTGCGTTAACTATGCTCGGAATTTCCCGGATTGGGTTATACTTGCCGAAAAAGGCCCAGTAGCCGGTTTGGCGCCATGTGGGGTTCATGCGCCTGGCAAATGCTATTTTCAGGAGGTAAGGCAATGGTGGGTTCACAAAAGCGCTATATCGTACAGATATTTTCCTTCGTTTTGCTCTGCTGCCTGGCTCACGCGCCACTTGCGGCACAACAGATTTTAGGCGCCATCACCGGCACGGTGAAGGACGCCTCGGGCGCCGCAGTACCCGGCGCAACGGTGAAAGCTATCAATGCGGCGACTAACCTCGAAGTGACCGCGACAACGGAGTCTAATGGCTCTTACCTGGTCCCGAATCTCCCGGCCGGTACCTACACGCTGGCGATCACGAAGGAGGGATTCGAGACCGAGAGCCATCCCGAGGTGCTGGTGAATTCCGACCGCACCACAACCATTAACGGCAGCTTGCAGGTGGGCGCCGTCGCCACCACAGTCAAGGTTGGGGCGGTAGCGCTGATGAACCAGGTCGATACCACCAACGGCTACGTGGTCGACCAGACAACCATTCAGGAGACGCCGCTGGCAACCGGCAGTTTCACCCAGTTGGCGATTATGAGTCCGGGCGTGCATGCGGATTTTGTGAGCGGCGCCGGCGCCAATGCCGGGCTGGGCAATCAAGGCATTACCGCGAACGGACAGCGGGAAACCAGCAATAGTTTTTCGCTGAACGGCATCAGCACCAACAATTTGTTCAACGGAAACTCCACCAGCCAGGTTGGCGAGAATCGCTTCTTGCTGAACACGGGTGAGAGTTTCGGCTCGGGCGGCTCCATCCAAAGCGTCTCCGTTTATAACGCCATCGGCCAGGCTCTGCCCACTCCGCCAGTTGAGGCGATCCAGGAAATCTCGGTAAACGCAGCCATGTATGACGCGACTCAAGGCGCCAACAGCGGCGCGCATATCAGCGTAATCACCAAGTCCGGCACCAACCAGATTCACGGGACCGTATATGAGAAGTTCCAAAACAGCGACATGAACGCGGCGCCGTTTTTTTACAACGCGTCGCCGGCCATCACCGATAAAGTACCGTTCCTGAACCGCAACCAGTTCGGAGGCGTCGTCGGTGGTCCGATCAAGAAGGATAAGCTTTTCTATTTCCTCTCCTATCAGGGCATTCGTGATGTCGACGCAGCCGAATCCCTGAAAGATGTGACGGTGCCTACCCAACTCACCAGTGACCGCAGCGCGCAGGGCATCGTCAACGCCCTTACCAACAGCGGCTACGCCGCCATTACTACCAGCCAGGTCAGCGCGCAAGCGCTGGCGATGCTGCAGGCCACGCTGCCCAATGGTCAATATCTGATCCCGAGCGCCGCGATCACTAACAAGGTTCAGGCCAAGGCGCTGGGATACGATGCGATCGAACAGGGGCCGAACTCAAGCGCCAGCGTCAACCAGGGAATTGCGGCCATCGACTACGCGATCAACGACAAGGATCGCCTTTCGGGCAAATACTATGTTCAGAACGATCCCACCAACAGCCCGTTTGGCGCGGTTGGCTCGCTGCTCGGTTTTGCGCAAACACTCAGCTCCGGCAGCCAGGTGGCGTCCATCAATAACACCGTAATCCTGTCTCCGAATCTCACCTGGTCGCAGCGCATCGGGGTCAACCGCATGAAGGCCTATGCCCAGACGGGCCAGCAGTTTTCGCCAAGCCAGTTCGGCATCAATCTGCTCGGCTCGAATGGCTTCCCGCAGATTACGATTGCGAGCGACGACCCAACCCTGGCAAGTGCCTTGGAATTCGGCCCCAGCACCAGCTTCGGCAATGCGGGCATGTACCAAAACCAGGGCGAGGCGGGAACCTCGCTCACCTGGGTGAAGGGACGGCACACGCTCACCTTCGGCGGGCAATATGATTCCACCCAACTGAACATTGTCAACCGGAACACCGACACCGACACTCTCGGGTTTAAGACGTTCCTACTATTCGTAGAAGGTACCGTAACAACTGGCACCAAGTCGCTGGCGTTCGATGGCTCCGCCAGCCGCTACTATCGTTCGCATAACGCGGGACTATTTGTGAACGACAATTTCAAGGTGAGCAGCACCCTGAATGTCACTATGGGTCTGCGCTGGGACTACGAGGGTCCACTTACCGAAAAATACGGAAGGCTGACGGATTTCAATCCAAGCGCCTATTCCTACAACCAGGCCACTGACACTATTACCAGTTCGGGATTCGAAATCGCCGGGAACAATCCGACCGAGGCCACTCCGGGCGCAAGCAATTCCTTGCTCACCCAGCACCAGTATGGTTTTGCGCCGCGGATTGGCATCGCCTGGTCGCCGCGTTCGCATTGGACCGTACGCGCGGGGGCTGGCCTGTACTATGACCGCGGTGAATTCTTCAGCGAGTTTTCACCCAGCGCCGGCGGCGGATTCAGCGGTCCATTCGGCGTGACGCTGGAGCCGCCATTCGTGTCGGTGAGCGAAGCCACTACAGGCGCGACTTTCGCCAGCCCCTTTGGGACCACGCCGTTCGCCGTGCCCCCTGGCAGCTCCGCTGCGTTCCAGGCCCTGCTGCCCAATATCGCCCAGACCGAGTCGGGCAAATACCCGGCGGGCAATCTGTATGGTCCGGACCTGTTCGGCGGCTACGCCATCAATAACAAGCTCCCCTACACCGAGAACTGGAGTTTCGACGTTCAGTATCAGGCGTCGAACAACTGGCTGTTTACCGCCGGCTACGTGGGCAACCACGGGGTACATGAAATATTGCCGATTCCCTTCAACGAACCGCAAATCGCCACTGCGCAGAATCCGGTGCACGGCCAGATATACTCCTACGGCGGCACCAATACCACTAACCTCACGCTCGAGCCCATTTCGACCAGCGAATTCTCGGGCAATGCGCCGATTCGAGTGCCCTATATCGGCTACGATATGAATTCCGTACTGTATGAGGCGGAAGGCACGGCGACTTACAACGCCTTGGAGCTGCAAGCGAGAAAGCGGCTGTCGTTTGGCCTGCAGTTGACAGCCTCTTACACCTGGTCGCACTCACTCGACGAGCAGAGCGGCGGGGGATTATTCTTTACCGGAAATAATCCGGCTTACCCGAAATCCAATTACGCCTCTTCGGACTTCGACCAGACTCACGTTTTCCTGATCAATTACACTTACACGATGCCCAACGTCACTTCGAATAAAACCCTGGGCAACTTCGTCAATGGATGGACCATCGGCGGCCAAACCGTCGCGCAGAGCGGCCAGCCTTATAGCGTGTACGATTACTCGGGTTCGGTGGGAAGCTTGTATTTCGGCACCGATGTCGAGTTGATCAATCCCATCGTCCCCTTGGCGCCCGGAGTTACCGCAAAACAGGCCCAGTTGCAGGGCACCACCGGCGTCAATGCCGGCAAGCCAGTGTTAAATGTCAATGATTTCGCCCCGCAGTTCGTTGCGCCGGGCACCAATGGCGTACCGGCGTGCGATGCATCGGGCTGCGATATCTATGAGTCGCTTTTCGGCAGCACGGGACGCAACATATTCCGCGGGCCCTTCCAAGTGCGCTTCGACGCGACTTTGCGCAAGGAATTCCAGATCGGCGAGCGTGCCCGGCTGCGCTTGAATTTTGACGCGTTCAATCTATTCAATCACCCGGATTTCGATACGCCCAACAACGACGTCTCCTTCTTCAGCGACTTTGAGCCGCCGCCGGTTTATCCGCCCGGAGGCAGCCTGGGGTACATCCAACACACGATCGGCAGTTCGCGGTTTTTGCAGATCGCGCTGCACTTGAGTTTCTAAAGCATGGGCATTTATTGTGGGGCGGCGCCATGTGGTCTGCCCCATGTGTCCGCCCCATGGCGCGTCCATCTGATCGTATCGAAGTGAGAGTCCGGGGCCGGGCGGGCTTCGCCGCCAGAGGTGTCCGCGCTGTTTTCTTCGCGCCGCGGATTGTCCGCCGAGTGAGGCCACCGTCGGATCAAGGTTCCAAAGCCCGTGCGGCGATGCAGTGCTATTGCTTTCCGCCTTCGAGGTCCGAGATGCGTTGGTCGAGGGCGCCGGCGATGTTGGCGAGGCGTCCGATAGAGTCGGCCATATTTGCCATGGACCGCGTCATCCGCGTCATTGTATCTGTCGTATGCGTGATTGTATCTATCATGTGCGTCATGGCATCTGTTATCTGCGTCATTGCATCTGTCATACGGCCGATGTGCGTTCGGATCTCTGCCATAACAGCGTCCATACGGGTTTCGTTGTCGCGGTGCATGGAGGCCAGCAGCTCTACGCTCTGTGCCAAGGCGTCGGTTCGCTCCGTCAGGCGGTCGAGTTTTTCTTCTGGGGTCATTCGCTGGTCTCCCGGTTCGTGTGGCTGATTTGAGTTTAGCCGAAGCCCCCGCAAAGCTGTAAAGGCGGGGTGCTTGAACGGTTTCGGGACAGGCTGAAATGACCGCTCCCTGACACAGAGCCGCGACCGTGAGGGAGCGGGATTTCGCGGCTGAGCGGGAAATCCCGAAAAAGTGTAAGCACCCGTAAAGGCGCAGACTGGGCTATCGGGTGGGCATGCCTTGCGCAGCATCTCGGCGGATGGCCTGCAGCGCGGCGGTCGCTTGGCTGTTGCGAGAGCGTGAGCAAGTGCAGGGCGCGCCTCATCGCTTGCCTGCGCGAGATAGGCGGCAACTCGGCATCCACTTGACTCAGCTAGCCGCCAGATCTTGTGGCGGGGTAGCCCGCGTGGCGCAACCTGCACCACCCTACCCTGAGAAGCGGAGACCCGGCGATGGGGCGGCCGAGTGAAGTGGATGGCCGCCACGCGGCCAGTGCGCAAATGGGAAAGCCGCAGCCAGCCCTAATTCCCGCTCACCGCAATCGTCACGCCGCCCTGGCTTGCGGCGCTGCCTACCTGCACGATTACGGATGCATTACCCGCCGGCAGTCCGCTCGGGACCACCGCGTTCACTTGCGTGACGCCAGCGACGGTTCCCGGCGATCCGCCCGCGTATTTAATGGTGGCGTTCGTCCCGCCGATGGCCACGCTCACCGGCAGCAGCGGCATCGGCAGCGGCACGGCCGCCGGCAGCCCATCCTGGCCGGGCGGATTGGTTTGCCCGGCGCCGGTGATGAAAAGGGTCACGATCTGGCCTGAGCTCGCCGGATGCGCCGAGCCGTTCACCGAATCATCCTGATTGATTGCGGCGGCCTGTCCGAGCCCGGAACCGTTCGCCGTGAACACCGCCGTGGCCGATGGCGCCACATTCAGCGTAATTGGAGCCGTGGTCTGGTTCTGGTTCAGAACGAATAACGCAGCCGTGGAACCGCTCACCGAAAACGGAACGATCGCCGATACCTGGGTCGGCGAAGTGTAGAGCACCGGCGCCGGAACGCCGTTGACGTAGACGCTGGTCCCGGCAAGGCTCGTGCTCACCGTGCCCGCGCCGGTGAGTTGGAACGTAGTGAGACTGCCGGCGCCGATATTCGAGCCGTAGATCACCAGCACCTCACCGGGCGCGATGGCGCCGGTCTGGTTGCTCGCGCCATTGGTTACGGCCGAAATCGAGAGGCCCGAGCCGGTAAACACCAGCTCGCGGATGGCGTTATTGGCGGCATCGGCGATGAATATGTCGCCGGTGGAATCCACCGCCAGACCCGCGGCGCCATTCATCGTGGCGGCGGTGGCCAGACCCCCGTCTCCCGAATAGCCGCGTAGCCCGCTGCCCGCTATGGTGGTGATGATTCCGCTGGTGAAGACCTTGCGGATGCGCGCCCCGGAATCGGCGATATAGAGATTGCCGGCGCTATCCGCCACGATGCCCACGGGGCTGCCGAATTCCGCTCCAGTGGCCGGGCCGCCATCGCCCGAGTATCCGTCGATGCCGTTGCCGGCAACCGTGGTAATGGTTCCGCCGCCGGCGGTCACTTTGCGGATTACGCCGTTGAGCGTATCGGATATATACAGATTGCCGGAAGCATCCACGGCTACGCCCTCCGGTCCGTTGAGCGTGGCGCCGGTGGCCGGGCCGGTATCGCCCGAATAACCCTGCGATCCATTACCTGCGACGGTGGTGATGATTCCGCCGGTGGAGACTTTGCGGACCACGCTGTCGTCCACGTCGGCGATGTAGAGATTGCCCGATTTGTCCACCGCCAGGCCGACGGGCGTATTCAATTGCGCGCTCGTCGCGGCGGCGCCATCCCCCGCATAGCCCTGCGTGGCGCTGCCGGCAACAGTGGTGATGGTGCCGCCGGAAATCTTGCGCACGCGCGCGTTGGCGGTATCGGAGACGAAGACGTTGCCGGACGCATCCACGGCCACGCCTTGCGGCGCGCTGAGCTGCGCCGAAGTGGCTGCGCCGCCATCGCCGCCGAAACCGGCGGTCCCGTTGCCTGCGATGGTGCTGATCACGCCTTTCGCGGAGATCTGGCGCACTACGTTGTTGGCTGTGTCGGCGACGTACACATTGCCGGACGCATCCACTGCCACGGCTTCGGGCGCGTTCAGTTGCGCCGCCGTCGCGGGGCCGCCGTCGCCCGAGTAACTGAACCCGCCGCTGCCGGCGATGGTCGCAATGGTCGTGCCCGTCACCTTGCGCAGGCGGTTGTTCAGCGAATCGGCGATATAAAGATTTCCGGAGGAATCGATGGCGAGGCCGGTGTCCAAATGCATCATGGCGCTGGTGGCGGCGCCGCCGTCGCCCGAAAAGCCTAAGTTCCCATTGCCTACGACGGTGCTGATATCACCCGTGGAGATGGTAATCTTCCGAACGCGGCCGTCTTCCGGCTCCGTGAAGTATACGTTGCCGCTGGCATCGAGCGCGATCGCGAACGGCTCGATCAGCCCGGCAAGATTCGCCGCGGCGCCGTCTCCCGAGTAGCCGATGGCGCCATCGCCGGCGATGAAATTGATAATGCCGGTGCTGACGGTGATTTCACGAATGTACGCATTCCCCGTGTCGGCGATGTACACGTTGCCGGATGAATCGACAGCCACGTCTTCGGGACTGTGCAATTCGGCGGTGCTGGCTTGGAATGTGTCGCCGGAGTAACTCGGCAGGCCGTCGCCCGCGATGGTGTTGATGATGCCGTTGGTAGTGATTTCGCGGATGCTGTTATCGCCGGTATCGGCGATGTAGAGGTTCCCCGCGGAGTCGAGCGCCAGACCGCCGGGCAAGTGCAGGAACGCCTGATTGGCAGGGCCGCCGTCGCCGAAATTCTGCACCCCGCCCACTTGTCCGGTGCCGGCGAACGTGTTGATAATGCCATTCGGGGTCACGATGCGGACGCGGTTGTTGTTGGTGTCGGAAATGTAGATGTTGCCGGACTTATCCACCGCAATGCCTTGCGGCGCGTTGAGCTGTGCGTTGGTTGCCGCCCCGCCGTCGCCGGAAAAGCCCGGGCGCGAGTTGCCGGCCACCAGCGAGAGCGTGGTCCCGCTCATCTTGTAGACGGAGTTGGCGCTGCTGAAATAGACGTTGCCGGCCGAATCGAGCGCCACTCGCCGCGGTTGCCCGATGGAAATGCCGGTAGCGGTCGCGGGCGTGGTGAAAGGCGCGCCGCCGGCGATGGTGGAAATGGAATATTGCTGGGCGAGCGCGAGGGGCGCCACGGGCGCGGCCGCCAGCAGGGCAAGACTAGCCAAATGTGCTGCCGGTTTCAACATGTAGGAATCCATTCGTGTACGCAAGGAATAAGAACCATTCTGACAGTTAAATCGCCCCAGAGAAGCCCTGAAAGAATCGCTGAGTTCGCCGGGTTGACAGACGAAAGCATCTGTCCCACGTTGGCGCGCATAGGGTGGCGTTTTTGTGGGGCAGGCGCTTTCGCCTGCCAACCGACCGTTTCACGGCTTCCGACGGTCGCGGCTCTGTAATGCTTGCAGGGGGCGTGGGTCACTCTACGGCTTCCGCGATGGCTTCAAGGGCTGCCGAGCACGCCGCGCGGTCCACATCGTAGTGCGTCACGGCGCGCATTTGCCGCTCGTTGATCCCATTCATGAGCACGCTCCGCCGCTTCAACCGCGCACTGATTTCCGCGGGCGCGAGGCCCGTGCCGCTAACGTCAAAGACCACGATATTCGTTGCGGTCTTCTCCGGTGCAATTTGAATGCCGGGAATGCGGGCGAGCCCCTCGGAGAGGAATTTCGCGTTGGCGTGGTCGTCGCCGAGGCGTTTGGGCATCTCTTCGAGCGCAATCAGGCAGGCCGCCGCAAGCACGCCCACTTGACGCATGCCGCCGCCCAGCCGCTTGCGATAGAGGCGGCCCTTGGCGATCAGCTCCGCCGGACCGCACAACATGGAGCCCGCGGGCGCGCCCAATCCCTTCGAAAGACAGAACATTACTGTGTCCACTGGAGCAACAATGTCACGCACCGGCACACCGGTGGCGGTGGCCGCATTGAAGACGCGCGCGCCATCCATGTGGACCCGGACGCCGCGATGGTGCGCTTCATCCGCGATTTCCTGAATGGCCGCCAACTGGTAAACCGTGCCGCCGTGCATGTTGTGCGTGTTCTCGATGGCGATCAGGCCGGTGGGCGCCCAAAACGGGCTGGGGGCTCTGATGACGCGCCGTATTTCATCCCAGGTGAGGATGCCGTTTTCGGTCTGGATGGCGCGCACCAGGCACCCGGAAAACCACGCCACCATGCCTAATTCCCAATCGAGAATGTGCGCGCGCGAATCGGCAATCACCTCCTGGCCATGCTCGGTGAGCAGCTTGATGGCGATGGCATTGCCCATGGTACCGGTGGGGACGAACAACGCGGCTTCCTTGCCGGCGACCTCGGCCGCGCGGCGCTCCAGACGGTTGACGGTGGGGTCTTCGCCGTAAACGTCGTCGCCGACTTCGGCCTCCATCATGGCGCGGCGCATCGCGGGCGTAGGCTTGGTGACGGTATCGCTGCGAAGATCGATCATGCGGTGAGAAACTCCTGGAACACTTCGTTCGAAAGCATCACGCCGCGGTTGGTGAGGCGCAGAATTCCTCCGGCGGTTTCGAGCAGGCCGGAATCGATGAAGCGGCGGATAGGCCCGGCGAATCGCTGCCATTCTTCGGGCTCGGGACGGATGCCTTCGGTGAGGCGCAGGCCGACGAAGAAATGCTCTTCGGGGCTGGGTGGGACAGACCATCGCCTTCTGTGGTCTGTCAGCCGCTCGACAGACGACCAAAACCGATCGTCTGTCCTACAGTATTCCTCCAGCGAGGCGGGGTTTTGGCTGCGCATGCGGCCATCGAAGGAGTGCGCATCGGCGCCGAAACCTACGTATGGTTCGAGCTTCCAGTACTTCAGGTTGTGGCGCGATTCAAAACCGGCGCGCGCGAAGTTGGAGATCTCATAGCGCGCGATTCCCATCGCCGCGAGGCGCTCGACGGCCATTTCGTAGAACGCGGCGGTCCGATCGTCATCGGGCGTATCGCCGGCGCCGTAGCGCGAGCCGCCGCGCAGCATCTCACTGCCCAGACGGCTGTCTTCGTCGACTTCGAGCATGTAAACGGAGACGTGCGGCGGCTGCAAGCGCTCGACCCAATCGAGCGATTCGCGCCAACTGGCTTCGGTCTGCCCGGAAAGGCCCGCGATCAGGTCGAGATTGTAGTTGTCAATGCCGGCCGCGGCCAGCGTCCTGACGTCATCGGCGACCGTCTGCGCGGTGTGCTTGCGTCCGCTGCGGCGAAGCTCCAGCTCGACGAACGACTGCGCGCCGAGGCTCACGCGATGGATGCCGCAACCGGCCCAGGCACGGGCTTTTTCGGATGTAATTGTGCCCGGCGCGGCTTCGAGCGTGGCTTCCAGCCAAGGCTTGCCTGGAATGGCGGCGAGCAGGGACTGTAGCGCATCCGGCGCGATCTGGCTGGGCGTGCCGCCGCCGAGGTAAACGGTTTCGGGCCGCCACTGCCAGGCGTGCGCGCGCACTTCGGCTTCGAGCGCGGCGAGGTAGCGCGCTTCGAGCGGGCGGGGAAAAACGCCCGAGGCGAAGTTGCAGTAGGTACACTTCTGCGCGCAGAAAGGGTACGAGAGGTAAACTCCCGGCATTCTTTTGATTGTAGCGGGCGCGTGATTGTAGCGGGGGCTGCACGCGATTCGAATCGTAAAATGGCAGTGAGTTGCCAAGATGCGCTTCAATTCGCAACCCATAGTACGCTAACGTGTTTGGGATGGGGCCAACATTTGCAGCGCCTTCGGGTGATCGCAACACAGACGGAAGGACAAAAACTATGCAATGGATAGCGTCTTTAGCGCTGCTTTGCGCAAGTTGCCTCTGCGCGCAAACCGCAGTCCCGGCAAGCGGTAAGCCTTGGAAGGCTCTCGGCTTTCTTGAAGGGACCTGGGAGGCCAAGACTCAGGGGGGCGCTGCGGGAGCAACGGCGGCCGGTACTTACACTTTCGTAATGGAGCTGCATAGTCATATACTGGCTCGACACAGCGGCAACGCCGGGTGTAAAGGACCTGCCGGCTTCGATTGCGAGCATTCGGATCTGCTGTACGTCTACCAGGACGCAGCCGGACAGTCCCTCAAGGCCATCTACTTCGACAATGAGGGTCACGTCATCCACTACGACGTATCGACGCCGACTCCCACGAGTGCGGTTTTCGTCTCCGATCCTTCGCCGCCCGGCCCTCAATTCCGCCTGATTTACGAATTGAAGGACGCGGTGATGTCAGGCAAATTCCAGATGCTCATGCCGGGACAGACAGAATGGAAGTCCTATTTGGAATGGAGCGGAGCTAAGAAGTAGAGACTTTCCGAGGACCGCTTATCTCTGTTGCCTGCCAATCGCCGGAACGGCGCCGCCGAGCGGAACCGCTTCACGAGAAACCGACTCAGGCGCCTAACCGTTTCGGGGATTATCGTTGCTCAGTACCGTAATTCGCTTCCTGCCGGTCGCGGCTCCGTTTCGGACTTCGGCGTGTGTTCAGATGCTTACAGAGCCGCGAATCGTAAGGGAGCGTCTGGTTAAGCACCCAGCCGGCTCATCCAAATGACAGAAGGAGTACGATGAAGAGAGACTGGCCGTTTGTCTGCTGGCTGCGACGAGTGATCCCGATGGTCTATCTGGAAGTAGCTCCAAGTCCGGTTCTGCGTTCGTGGATCAGGTCGCTTTGGTACTGTCGCGCACCCGGCATTGCTCATGGCCGCGAACGGGTTTTGCCCAATGGCTGCATGCAGGTCATCCTCAATCTTTCCCGAGACTTTCTGACCGACTGCGGCGAAGATGGAGCGGCGAGTGGCCGGCTTGCGCAAGCAATTATTGTGGGCGCCCGAGCACGGTATGAAGTGGTGGATACCTCGGACATGGAAGAGCTCGCGGGTATCGTCATCCAGCCGGGAGGCTTTGCGCGGCTCTTCCGCGAGCGCGCCGACTTATTGTTTGAGCGCTCGATCGCCCTAGACGAGATCTTTCGCTCGCCCCGGCTCGACATATGGCGGTCGCCGCGGCTTATGGAAACAATCCGCGAAGCTGCTACGCCAGTCGAGAGACTCAGGACTCTGGACGGACTCTTGCAACGGCTTGTTCCTGAAGGCGCGCGGCGTTCCGAGCTGGTCGATCATGCGATCCATCTGTTCCGGAGTAAAGGCCTCAGCGTTGCCGAGTGCGCCCGGTCTGTTGGAGTCAGCGATCGCCGTCTCTCCCAGGTTTTCCGCGAAGAGGTCGGTATGGCGCCGAAGATGTGGTCCCGCCTTCGCCGTTTTCAGGCTGCGGTGCGCGCTCTTCACAGAAAGGTGGACATACCCTGGGCAACCCTGGCGCTGGAATGCGGTTACTACGACCAATCCCATTTTGCCAATGACTTCCGGGCGTTCTCCGGTATCGACCCAACCACCTATTCCGTACTGCGCGGCCGGTGGCAGAATCACGTTGCCATCCTGTAGTTTGCGATTAGTCTAGTTCCGATTAGTTCCGATTGGTTCCGATTTTTCCAAGACAACCGGAGTCTACCGATGTCACTATGACGACATGGAAAACTACGCCAAGAACTGTAAGTCCACCGTGATCCCCGGGCTCCGCTATCAAAACGCAACCGCGATGATTGAGTGGCTCTGCGGGACGTTCGGGTTCGAGAAACAAGCCGTTTACACCGGCCCCAACGGCGCCGTGATGCATGCCCAGCTCACCTTCGGTAACGGCATGATCATGATCGGCTCGGTCGAAAATGGGACGCAGTCGTCATCCCTGTTGAAGCAACCGAATGAGATCGGCGGCGCGGAGACGCAGACTCCGTGTCTGATCGTCTCCGATTGCGACGCGCTGTATGCCAGGGCCAAGGCGGCTGGCGCGAGGATGCTGATCGACCTCGAAGAGAAAGAATATGGCGGCAAGTCCTTCACGTGCAGCGATCCGGAGGGGCACATCTGGCACATCGGCACCTACGATCCGTGGCAGCCGCACGAGGGATGACCCCCCGGGTCTGTCGTCGAGACGCCACGTGGGGACGACGGAATGTTCAGTCTCATCGATGTGCGGAAACCAAGCTGGTAGAACGTCATACCAAAGCTAGTTCCCCAGGCGCCGCGGAATTCTCATCGAAGAAAGGCCGACAGGGTGTGGCCGCGGAGAGCGTCGGCGCGGGGTCCGGTCCAGACCAGGCGGGCCACACCAGGGCTTTCACCCCAGCTGCCCGAATCCGCATCGCTCGTGCCGCAAATCAGTTACGTGCCCGGTACGTTTTGGTAAAGCCGTTGCGGCTGTTGGTAACCGTAAATGCGCCGTCGGGCTGAGCTGAAAGTTTGATCCACTTGCCCTGGCAGGCGGCGTCGGGGTTGGCGATGAAATCCGCCGGCGGGTTGGTTTCGGCGGTCCCGAGCATCGAGTAGTGAACCTGCCAGATATCTTCCATGCCGGGCGCATTGCGCAGCGTGGCCCACGTTTCCGGAGCGCCGCCTTTGCGCGGGCCGTTGCCCATGATGGCCACCCGGGCGTGCAGCGCCTGCGCCAGCGCTGGCGACACTCCCTTGTCCTGGCCATGTATGCTCACCTGGTATGCGTCGACCGTGCCGATGGGGTTGTTGGGGCACATCAGCTTGCGGTCGTAGAACCATTCGAGGTCCGCCATGTCGAGCATGCGGAACTTGCCCAGCGTGAAGAGGAGACCGATGGACATGTTGTCCTCAAGATCCTCGGCGCGCTCGGGCTTCTCGGGAGTGGAAGCGCACAGCGGATTGGGGGCGCCGGCGCCGGGCAGCGGCTTGTCGAGGAGCCTGGTGGCCGCGGCAACTACCAACACGTCCAGGCCCTTGATGGGAATGCGGTCTCCGGGTTTGACGGAGATGTAGTCGCCTTTGTCGCGCACATCGGCGTAGGTCTTGTAACGCGCCTCGACGCCTTTGCCAGTACTCTGCAGCGGTCCGTGATCCACGAAATGCTTGACGGGGATTTTGGAAACCAGCAGCGGCACATCGCCCAGGTGGTCCAGGTCGTAGTGGGAAATCACCAGATAGTCGATCTGCTTCAGGCCGGCCGACTGCGCGGCTTCCACAATCCGCTTCACGTCCCTGCCGTTGAAGCCGGGCCATCCGGCATCGAACAGCATCGATTCCCCGGATGGCGACACGGAGAGGACAGCCTTACCTCCTTCGACGTCGATGACATAGACATCCAACGTCCGGGCCGCGGGAGCCGCCGGAACGAACAGGAGAGACCAAAGACACGCGGCTGCGATTCTCATGCCGAGTATTGTATCGGATAGGCGTTCCCGCGCAGAATTCCGCAGTGTCACTCCATGGTCACTCCCTCGTTGCCCCGCCCGCTAAGATGGCGCCGGAAAACGAGAGGCCCGGGTGTCTCTCAAAAAGACGTACCGAAAAAACCAGGTTGCCACCGCTTCGAAAGGCGCGTTATCCTTGCTGAGGACGGTTTCCGTGTGCCCGTGTGCCGGCACGGGGCATCGGGGAATCGAGATCGACGGCTAACTTGTGTCACGCCTCATCATTATTCTGATAACGGCCGGCATTCTGATAACGGCCGGCGCGGGATTGTGCCACGCGCAGGAAGGCACGGCAGTCTTCCTGAGGAGTTGCGTGAGATGCCACTCTCCGAACAGCGACGCGCACGCGCCCATGCCGGAAGAGATGGCGAAAATGCCGTGGCAGGATGTTCTCAAGACTCTCGAATCCGGCTCCATGAAGGCCCAGGGCGCGGCGCTTTCCGTGGACGATCGAAGGGCCGTGGCGCGGTATCTGGGCGCATCCGGTCCCGCCGTTCTTCCCGAAATGAGCGGGTTCTGCGCGGCGGGCGCCAGGCCGGCGAAAACGGCCATGGAGTGGAACGGGTGGGGCGTCGACGATTGGAACACGCGCTTCCAGGCCGCCGCGGCCGCGGGCATCGGCGCGGAACAGGTTCCCTCACTCAAACTGAAGTGGGCCTTTGGCATGCCCAACGGCACGTCCGCCTATTCGCAGCCGACCGTGTCTGGCGGCCGCATCTTCATTGGCAGTAATGACGGCGCAATCTACGCGCTCGACGCACGGTCAGGCTGCATCTACTGGAGGTATCAGGCGAAGGCGCTGGTCCGGGACGCTGTCGTGATCGGTCCGGGAGCCCGAGCCTACGTAGGGGATCTGGAATCGAATTTCTACGCCCTGGATGCCGAAACGGGCAAGCTGATCTGGCAGAAGAAGCTCGACGATCAGCCGTACACGCGGATCACGGGAACCGCCAAGCTGCACGATGGCCGCCTCTATGTGCCGATTGCGTCGCAGGAAGAAAACGCGGGCGCCGTTCCTCTGTATAACTGCTGCAAGTTTCGCGGGAACGTGGTCGCGGTGGATGCCCGCGACGGCCGCGAGATCTGGCGCAGTTATACAGTGCCGGAACCTAAGCCCACGAAGGTGAGCAAGAGCGGAGTCCAGTTCTACGGCCCCTCCGGCGCTACAATCTGGTCTTCTCCGACCATCGATGTCAAGCGCGGCCTGCTTTACGTGATGACCGGGAACGGATACTCCGCGCCGGAGATCAAGACAGCCGACGCCCTGATTGCCATGGACCTGAAGACCGGCGCCATCCGTTGGTCCAAACAGGCCATGTCCGACATGTTCAACTGGGATTGCGGACAGCCCGGCAACGGCGGCAACTGCCCGGACAATCCGGGGGAGGACGTGGATTTCGGCTCGTCCGCCATCCTTGTTCATCTGGGAAACGGCCGCGACATGCTCGTGGCGGGACAGAAGGCAGGCGTGGTCTACGGGTTCGATCCCGATCGCAACGGCGAAATCGTATGGCAAACGCGCATCGGAAAAGGCGGCAAGCTGGGCGGGATTCTGTGGGGTATGGCGGCGCACGAACGCACGGTATTCGCGCCGCTCTCCGATCTGAATCGCGCCGACGCCGCGGCGGGCGGCGGACTCTTCGCGCTCGATGCGGCCAGCGGTAAAGTCTTGTGGCGCGCCGCGCCGCCGAAGCCATCCTGTTTGGGGCAGCGCGGCTGCGCCACCGCCCAGATGGCCCCGCCCAGCGCCATTGCCGGCATTGTCTTTTCGGCGTCGATGGATGGGCACATTCGCGCTTTCGCAATGGCCGATGGCAGGATTGTTTGGGACTACGACGCCGCTCACGACTTCACCACCGTCAATCGGATTCCCGCCAAGGGCGGATCGTTCAGCGCAACCGGCCCTACCATTGTGGACGGCATGCTTTACACGACCTCGGGATACTCCCAAGGCATGCCCGGGAATGTGCTGCTGGCGTTTGGGACGGCGCGATAAATTTGCGGTGAAGCGCAAGCTGAAGCATGCCCCACCGTTACTTGGGGGCTGTGATCTGCTTGGGCGCTGTCATCAACCGCACGAACATCGCCCCGAACTTCGGCATGTCCACATCCATCTGTGCGTGCACCAATTGCGCCGCCAGCGCGGGCTTGGTGCTTTCAGACCACGTCAGCGTATCGCCATAGCCCGCGCCGCGATCGAGATTCATATCCATGTACACCAGCTTTTCGCCGGTGATCAGGCTCGGGTCGAGCCACGCCGCCGCTGCCAGCTCATCCCACAAGTAGCTGCGGGCGGGCGTCGAATACCGCGCGATGTATTGCGCCGCAGGCGCCTGCGATTTGGCGATCTGGTCGAACATCGCCTGGCTCAACTGCGTCTTCACCGAAACATCCACGGTGGTGCACACGATTGACGGCCAGTGCGCCCGAAGCACGATGTGGGCGGCTTCGGGGTCGAACCACAGATTGAATTCGCGCCGCGGGTTGTTGGCGTATTCCGGATCGTTGGTGCGCGGGCTCAGGCTGCCTCCCATGAACACCAGCCCCTTGCTCAATTCCGCGAATTGCGGGTCCAGACTCAGCGCCAGCGCCAGGTTGGTCATGGGGCCGCCCGCATAGACCGTCACCTGGTGGGGATACTTGCGCACCATGCGCGCCAGAAAATGCGCGGCGTCTTCGTCGAGCGGCTTGGTGTGAGGGTTTCCCTCCTTCAACGGCGGCACTTCGAACGGACCGTGACTGCTGTCGCGCCGCGTCCACGCGCCTTGATAGGTCACCTTGCCGAATTGCTGCTCCCACAGCTTAGTCCACTGCTGCGTGCGGACCAGGGGGAACGCGGCGCCGGGGACCACCGGAATATCGGCGCGCCCGATCCATTCAAGGAGGCGAAGGGTGTGAGCGACTTCTTCGTCCCGCCAGCCATCGCCCGCGACCACGGTAATGCCGAGCGGCGCCACCATCGGCGACTGGAGCAGCACCAGGATGGACATCATGTCGGTCCCGCCCGGCCCGGCGGCGTCCTGGTCGATTACGACGTAGCGCTTCTCTTGCGCGGATGCCACGTCACCCAACAGAAGCAGGACGGCAATGCAAAGTGCCTTTCGCATAAGCACAGTGTAAGTGAATCGTGGCGCACGCACTCGTGCGTGCAGCGTTTCAGGTACTGACCGGCTTGAGTGGT
>PLDF01000020.1 GCA_003135055.1 Bryobacterales bacterium
GTTCACCTGCGGCGAGCTGGCGTTGGCTGCGACATTCACGGTCACTGCGATCGCCGGGTAACTGGCGCCCGCGGTCAATACATCGTTGCGCGGTGCACGCGTTGCCGGTACAAGTCCATCCCCCGCCCGTCATGGATGCCAGGGTCAAACCGCCGGGCAGAGTTTCCGTCACGGTGACCAGCCCGCTGGTGGCGATGGCGCCGGCCAGGTTCGACACTGTCACCGTATATGCCGCCCCGCTCTGCCCCTGCGTAAAGCTGCCGCTGTGCGCCGAAGTGACGCTCAGCAGAGAACCGGCCGGCACACTCCAGCTTCCCAGCGTCTGCCATACGCTATTGGAGCTCGCCCCCGTCGCAAACATCCAGATGCCCTTCGTTCCGGGGTACGCCGTCGTGAACGTCACCGGCAGGTTCAAGGTCAGATTCGTCCCCGACGCCGTAAAGCTTACCGCCGCATTGATCGAGCACTGGCTGTTTGGCCAGCGTCACTGCCGCCCCAGCCGTAGCCACCCCAAGCGCCGCGGGAGATAACCAAGCCGTGCCGGCGGCGAAAACCATTCCTCCTCTCCGTCGTCTGGAATGAGGACCAACGAACACGGGTAGGCCTGCCCTGGATAAGACGGCGGACCATAGGTCCAGTTCTTTACCACCCGTTCACGCTAAAGTTGTGCTCCCATGGCGCCCCTGCTTGCCCCAGGACCTTACTGATGCTGCCCCCCGATCACTGGCTCCGTAAGCCGCCTGGTGCTAACGAGGTTGAACTTGGCGTCGAGGATCACCTCCTGGTCCCATTGATTTTCGATGACCAGCCGCCACGTGTCGCCCTGGCGGCTAACTGAAGTAACTTTGGTTACGTCTGGGCAGTTTGCGCGGAACGGCGGGCACCTGAAGTCTCCGCCGATTGCCGCTCCCACGCCGATGCCTTTCCCGCTGTTGTCGTAGCCGTTCCTCTCGTACGCCGGGAGATGCCGCCGAATGTCATCGACGGCGGCGTCTATGGCGGAATCCAGGGTACTTGCCCGCTCGCGGTGTTCCTGAGCGTATAGCAGGCCCGTCATGTAGAACTCGACGATCGCGTCCGGCCCAACATAAATTCCTACGCCCCCGGATTCCATCGCGCTGAGCCAACTCGTAGTGTCGCCGGGGCCCCTATAGGCAGGTGTGTTTGTCCAGAAATAGTAGCCGCCCTGGGGGTCATAGACCACCACGAGGTTGGTGCGCTCGCTCTTGCCGCTCGCGTGGACGATGTCGAGCCGGAGGCTAGCGGCGGGAATGGTGACCTCTCCGGACGCCAGGAAGGCTCGAATGGCGTGCTTCGACTCCGAAGACGCTACCACGCTGACCGACGGCTGCGCCGATAGGGAAAGGCAGGAAATCGTTAGTAGGGGGACGATAATTCTCATGAGTAGTCTCCTGTATATTACATTGATGGCGCCAACGGAAAGGCTACAACCGTGAAGGTTATGTTCGGCGTTCCTGAAGACCCGCAGATCGGCGTTCCTGAGACCGCGCAGAAATGGTAGTTGCCGGCCCCAAGCGCCGCGTCGCGGCCCATCTGCTGGGCGTACCCCACGACGGCCTGGGATTCGAAGCCCGCCTGGTCCAGATACGTCACGCCGTAAGACGGGTCGTAGTACTGGTTGCCGCTGGCGATCGGTATCTGCACAATGTAATGAGAGCCGAACACCTTCTCAAGCGGTGAGCCCGTAAGCGGGTAGGAATAGCTGCCTTGCCCCGGCAGCCCGTCGCAGCCCGTCGGCGGGCCGGTGCAGTTTGTCAGATCCCCGTAGCTCGAAAGCGCGGGGACCATGTCGGCGCCTGGGTTCAAGAGAAAGTTGTACTGCCAGGGAGCGTTGGAGGGGTAGGTCGGCGATCCGCTTGGGCAGCCCGGCGATCCGATGGGGCACCAATTGTTGATCACCATCAGCTGCCCGCTGAGCGCGTAGCCGTTCGCCTGAATCTTGGTCCAGTTGGAGTGGATGCCGTTCATCGCTAGCGCGCTTTCCAGAAGGAGTGCGAACGCGCCGCATTGGGCGGAGTTGTCAGGGGAGATCGTCGGCGGCGACGGAGGAGTGGTCGGACCGATCAGGTTCTGGACGACGTAGCTCGCGTTGAGCGCGCACGACGTGAAGCCTGCGCTGTAGTAGTTCATGCTTCGGCGGTCCCACGTCTGCACGTTGGCGGGCCCGCTGCCGGTTGAGAACTGCGCCCATGTGTTCGCAAGGGCGGCGGACTGGCTGGTCGCGCCGCCACTTCCCGCGGCCAACGCCACGTAGGTGAGCATCACCGGCAAGGCCCAAGACGGAAGAACACTTGGCGCGAGCGTGACGTACACAGGGTTCGACGACGTGCCCACCGCAACGCAGCCCGCGGTTGAGCAAGGCCCGCCAGCCTGGCCGACGCTCCAGTTCGCGTTCAGCGGATTGTAGAACTGAGTCTGGCTCGTTGGGAGAGCTATGTTATCCGTAACAGGGGTGGAAAAGGATGTTGCGCCAGCGGCAATGGTTCCGGCGCCGGTGAAGGTCCCCGCTCCTGTCGCTCCTTCGACGTACACGCCGGGGACGGCCTGCGGCGGACCGGGGTTCACGCTAAAGGTGGCAGTGCCAGCCATCGTTTGGCCAGCAGCGTAAATGGCGTGGTCGCCTGTGTATCCCAGTTGCTGGGGACACGCCGGCGGATTCCCGTTTGCGTCCTTAGTGGAGGCCGGCCAGCTAGGTGCAGCGATGGGCGAGGCGTTCCCTTCGCAGTCGCGCGAGTATGGCACGCTGCCAGCGAATGAGAAGCTCGTTAGGGCGACGGTAACTGCGAATATCTCCCCGTAGCTGGAGCCATTCTCCGTGTAAAGGGTGACGGTCTCGTTTCCGAGGGTCGGAGCGCCGGAACTGGTCGATTGGTAAACCGCCGTTACCAAGTCGTTGGTGTTCTGCGTAATAGTTCCGACGCTGACGCCGGACCCTGCGGCTCCGACGCTCGTCGCATTCTCCAAACACGTTCCATTGATAAAAAGCGTGCCTGTCGTCCCCAGAATCAGTGTGTTGGTCTGACTGGAGTTCACCTGAATAGAGCTAACAGATGGCGTGCACGGCGGTGGACCCTCATAGCACAAATACCCCGCCGAAGCGTTAGCATAGATTGGCCCGTCGTCATAGTCATCGTCGATATACGCCATCGCGACGTTGTAGGTTCCGCAGGGCGCGCCGGCTGCCCAATCCACCGTAAAGGCGTTGTCGCCCTCAGGGGCCGCGCTCAGGAAGTACAGCGTATACTGCCCACTTGGCGTTCGGGTATATATGCTAACCGTCATTGAAAGGACCAAGACGTCGGGATCGTCGGACGACACATCGAAATCCCAAACCCCCGGACCGTCCGGCGTTACCGACAAATCGATCAGATCGTCCGGGATGAGCGGAACCTGTAGCAACTGAGGCCCCGCCGCCGCCGCTGTCGTACACGTTGCCGTCGCCGGCCCGGCCGAACTGGTGGCCGTGAAAGTGATCGTCGGCGTCCCGACGTTCGGCATCGCCGTAATGCCCGTACTGCCCTGCGATAGCGAGCAAGCCGCTCCGCTGTTAAATAGAACGGGCGAACTCACGGTGATCCCCGCAGAGGAGCCCGGCGGCACCGCAACCGTACCCACACTGATGCTACTCACCGAGTTTGTACCCAGCGTCACTCCCAGCGCCGCCAACACGGAATGCGAGATCGTGCCGCTGGTCGCGGCCCCAGTCACCAGAATCGGATACGTTCCCAGGGTCGCCGTACACACCGCATTCAACGTCAGCGTCGCCGGCGAGCCCGCGCTGATCACAGTCGTGCTCAGGCCGCCAGTCACTCCGCCCGTAATCGCGCCCATGTTCAATATTACCGTGCCGTTGAACCCGGTGCCCGCCGGCGCCATGGAGATGGTGAAGCTGGCGGAAGCCTTTATCGCTTCGCCCTCTCCTCCTTGATTGGATAGACGACGGTAGGCCTGCAAAAACACCAGTGGCGGGGCTCGACCACAATCTCGTAGCCGCTGCCGGACTGGTGTGTAACTACGCGATACTCCGCGAAGTACCGGTCGAGGGAGTGGTCGCCACGCCGCCGAGGCGCTTGGATAAGGTAATCAACGTCGCCAACGGATCCGGAGGACTTCAACTCCCTGCGCGCAGTCTGTGCTGCCCAGCTAGCCACTATGGCGGCGTCTTTTGCAGGCAATGCGCACTCATTGACCCACGTAACTCCGCCGACCGTACAAACAGCGATAAGCACGAATAAGCATACGCCCGACCAGCCAATGAAGTTAATCAGTGTCTGCATCGTTACTGCTCGATGATTGCGCCAAACGAGATCGGCTTCCCGCCCCAAGAATGGAAGCGCCGCAGCATCGAGTCCAGATGCTCCACTCGAAGCATGTTGATACCCAAAGGTTGGAACTGAAACCTCCGCATTTCTCCTTCCATCACCTGCAGGAACGGTCTAACATCATCGAGGCGAATATCTTCAAACCTCCCCCCCTGTTTCAGGGGGTGTGGCTCTCATACTGGACATTCTGGATATGGAGAGTCAAGCCGCGCGGACAGCCTTACGCAGCGGGCGAAGTGTTAGTTCGATTGCAGGCCCCCATCGATCGCTTAGGGCGAGGGCTCGTAGCTGTACGATGTGCTGACCCGTCTCCTCCTTCCACCGTGCGCCGCAACGCTTCATACGGGTTTCGAAGAGACTCTTGCAGGTTGCCTCGACGTTGCCAGTACCAAGCGCCAAGCCAAGTCGGCGCGCCCGGGCGTAGTTCATTCGATCGGCGTCGGCGCTATGACTCTGGATATAGGTGATGGCCGCGTGGACGGGGTGTTCCGTGCCGACACCCTCATCCATGCCGGATGCGCTCAACTCCTCCAGAATGCCGGTTGCCGCACTGGACCGGTTCAGCAGGCTCATCTTCCAGCGCCTGAGCCTTTCGTCTGCCGCCGTGGCATCGTCGATCACGCCGGCGGCGGCCCCCAGCTTCTCCATGAGGTGGTGCAGATCCACCAGGCGGTAGAGGTCGTTACCGAACTTGGGGATGAAGCCCTCCTCCAACAGATTCCACATCTCCGGAGCCCCGTCGCAGAGTAGCTCCAGCTTCAAATCCGGCCGCTTGCTGCGCAGCGTCGCGGCATCGGCAACCAGGCGGTCGCGCAAACCGATGACATCTCCATCGGGCATGCATCCATAGCGAATCGTGTGCCGCCCCACCCCGTTTTCGTCGTGCAGCGTCACCGTACCGCAATAGGCCATGCGGAAGTTCCGTTCCACCGGTTTCTTCGGCGCGCCCTTTTTCGGCCGCCCTGCCGGACGCCGCCGCGGTTCCTCCATCGGAACACTGACCCGGTCCAGCGACACACTAATAGAGCGGGCCTCCTCCGGCACCTCGACGGCATCGATCAGGGCGTCCTCTATGTCCTGGTGATCGGCAACGGCAAGAGCCCCGACCAGGTGCGCCACCCGCTCGAAACTGGCGCGCGAATACGGCAGGCGGCCAAACTCGCGCGCGCTCGCTTCCGCTTCCCGCGACGGGCCTTGCTGCACCGCATGGGCCATTGCCCGCGCCGCGCGTGGCAGCCAGCCATCCTCCACCACGCCTGCCCGCAGGCTCACCGGATCTACTACCCGGCCGCCGGGTTGCCCCCCACGCTCGCCCGATTGACGGTACAACGACCTCTCGACGGAGACCGAACCCACCATCGTGTGGTATGGCGCTTCGCACCGCCCCACCCGCGTGTAGCGCACCCCTCCAATCATCACCGCCGGAACGTCAACATCCAGGCTCTGCAGAATGGCGCGGTGTCCCGCCAGTTCCGTGCGTCCCGCACTCTCTGACATCGCCGCTTCAATTTCCGCATAATCCACCGCTTTGCCGCCACCGAGGCGGGACACCGTCCGCTCCAGGGCCGCCAGGTGCTCGGCCATCGCCTTTCCGACTTCCGTAAACTCCTCCGGAACCTCAATCACCATCTTGGGCATCAAACCTCCTGCCATCATTAAGTCAAAATCTGGCAGTCTGTTTTTAGCACATTCATGGCGATTTGTCCAGGATGAGAGCCACACCCGTTTCAGGAACTCGGCGAATCCGGCCAGGATCACGCGCTCCTCGGCCTCGTCCTCAATCAATCGAAGAAGAAGCCCGCTAACGTCGGGCCGGGTCGTCAGGTGGGAAATCGTAGGTCGGCTCAGCAGCATGCGACCAATCTCCTTACGATAGGTTGATCCGTCCTTGCGGAAGGCCAGATCCAGATCCTCTCTTTTTTCCGAGAGACGCGACTGTCCGGCCGGCGGTTGAAATTTCAACTCATCGCCGAGTAAATTCCGGACGGCGGGAGAGTCGAGCAGCCGCACTCTATCCATCGCCAAAATGCTCGTCACCGCTTCGTGCTCGGTCGGATAGGTTAACAGATAATCGGTGAGAAGAGTGAGGCTAAGCCGCCTTAAGCAATCGGCGAGCACGAGGTTTCCGTAACCGCCCGACAGCGCGACGTTTCTGAGTAAATCCTCGTACTGCCCGACCCGAAGTCGGAGATCGGAGGGAGATGCCGCCAACTCACCAGTCCAACTTTGTTTCACGGTCTCCAATGCCTCGGCCAAAAAGCCGCTTTCCTGCCGCCACTCGTCGGCGCGGGACGAAGACCCTGCATCCACTGGCGGCGAGCCAATGTGAGGCCAGGGTGAGACGCGGCTCAGCTCCGCAAGCGTTATAGCCTGTAGCGGTGCCGCAGCCCCGCCTGTTGGTGCCTGGGCGCCAAGGGTCGAAGACAAATACACGAGGGTCGCGGCGACGAGAATCTTAGGGATCATAAATACCTCTTATTGAAACGTCCACGTGAAGCTATTCAGCCCCGTCGTCAGCAAATAGACCGTTGTTCCGTAAATCTGACCACCTTGCCCCAGGGTGCCATATCCGGCCTGGACAGCCGAGGCCTTTTGGTCAAGCGTCGCTGATTCTGCGGGATTCCATTCATAGAAGTCATATATATAGCCGCTGAAGGCTAAGTTGGTCAGGACGAATTGCGCTGGATTCGTGCTCGAACGGCTTACTGTTGCGACAAGCTGCAGGTTGTAACCTACCCTGCCGAAGGAATTTTGAAGGTCAGGGTCAGTTATAAATGTGAGATCGCACTCCGTCGCTGGCGCAGTGGCGCACGGGAACAAGGGCGGCTTATCGACCTCGACTGATGGATCTGTGTCAAAGTAGCACGACGGCACCCCTGACTGACAAGTGTCCGCAACTTGCCAGGCCGGAAATACATAACTATTTGTGCCCTGATTGTTACTGTTATTGAAATAGTTTACGACATCGGCATTGTGCGCTAGTAACGTATCTTTCAGAAGTTGCTGAAAATCGGGGTCGCTTCCAATGTGGTTTGCGAGCGGGCTCGTTGACGGAAATGCGAAGTTGTATATGGGCCCAATCGAGGAATTGTCGAAGACAAGGCCATTGTTGAATAACAGAAGCGAAGTGTCGATGTAGTTGGGGTAATTTGGGACTGGGGACCCAATGCTCGCACCGCCAGGGGTTTCTGGTGTGACAAACGCCGTCAAGAAGTTCAGCGCTGTTGGCAGAACATCACCATAATTAGCCACCATATAGATTGCGCCTGCCGGCGGTGCGCCCAATTGGTAAAGCTGGTACTCAAGCGACGAAATAATTCTCACGGCGCCATTTGAGCAGGGAGGGCCATTCAGGGGCTGCACTGTGCAGTCCAAGGTGAAGGTGTAGCTAATCTGCTGAGCGGCCGGAACAAAGCCCTGGTTAGCCGAGCCCGCAACGACTGAGTAGTCGTCCTCGCCAGTCGATTCAGGCGTGGAAACGGAAAAAAGCGACCCGCTCGACGACCATGCGCCCACTGGAGGGTTAGTGTTCGGCGATGTCCCATATGGATTCTGGCCAGAGGGCTGCCCCTTCTGAAACAGTACGAAGACGTGATTCACCGCCTCTTGCGCGTTTGGTATCGTGCTGACGTTGGCCTTGAGGTATCCATTCGAATCACTGCGAGCTCCCATAATCAGCAGTTGCCGGGCATTACCGACCAAGCCCGCCCCTGATCCGTCGCCTGCCGGGTTGCTTTGCGTTCCGTCCCCAGGCAGGTAGTTCGCAACCGGCCCGCCGGGAAATTGATCGGACCAGATCTTTGTAACCGTCGGAATAATTATCCGCACGCGCGGCCGGGGACTGGCGGAGGCCCCCTGAAAAACCACGCCGATATTGGCGAAGCCCGTTCCAAGTCCCTGGACGTACGCTCTGCAAGATGACGCTCCATCGCAGGTTGGCGCGGCGACTGGGGTACAAGACGGCCCCGACGTACATGAGGATGAGACGAATTGGAAGCTGCCCGGGTAGGAACCGTCTGGCGTGATCGTCCAGGCATAGGAACCATCTGCCCCGCTGGGAGACGAGCCGGTTGCCGTAAAGGTAAAGACGTCTCCGAGTTTCCCTGAGATATCCGTCGGGGTTAGGGTGACAGTTGGCGCCGGCCCCGGCTCATAACACACCTCTAGCGACCCTTCGGCGAACGCAGGTCCACCATCAACGTCGCCGCCAAACCCCTCCGCCACGACCGAGCCGAGGAAGCATCCTCCCGCTGGCAAGAAGATCGCAAAGTAAGCGGTAACGTCGCCGCTAGTGCCCGCCTCGCTATCGTCGTCGCCAGTCCCGTCGTACGCGGTCAAGATTACGTCGGTGACCTCGGAAAAGCCGTTCGTCGTGGCTTGAATCTCGAAGTTACCGCCGCCCAGCGGTATGGTGTTCACTTCTACCTGGGCTGTGTTCCAGTACTGCTCGATCGCCGCCACGATGCGGCCCTGGCCAGTGGTACAGCTAAAGCTGCCGGCTGTGCCGGCCTGTACCGCCGCCGTCGCGCTGAGGGTCAGCGTCTGCACCGTTGTGCTCCCCAGCGTCCCGAGCATCGCAATGGTCCCCGGCGAGCTGGTGCACCCGGTCAGCGAGTCGCCGGCAGGCAGAGGAGGCACGATGATCGTCGGCGGGATTGTCGCCGGCGTTGTCGCCGAGCCTACCTGCACCGATATGCTGCCGATCTGGATGGTTGTGCCCGGATTCGAGCCAAGGTTCACCGTGAGCCGTGCGAGCGCGGCGTGGTTGGCGCCGCTGGTCGCGATGCCCGACCGAGACGGGGTCACGCCAGGCTGGAGTGTTGGCCAGGCGGACACACCTATGCGCACCTGCGGCCATTCTGGCACGGCGAAACTCTCACCGCAGCACGCCTCTCTCATCGATCACTACCGTGCAACTGAGTTCCCGCTGTTGCAGTGGCTTGCCGTAATCATTGACCTTCGGCAGGCCCCCCGCGTTGCGCTTGATTTTGATCGTGTAGGCCTTTCCTGGCGCCACTTGAAAGAGTTGTGAGAGGCCCATTATTCCGGTGGTCTCCTGGCCAGGCTTAAGGATGGAGGCGTAGGCTGGCCCGTAGTAGCCCCGCGGGTCACGAGGCTTGGCAAGGAAATCCGCCACGGTCTTGCCTTTTTCGGTCATGGGAACTGGCTTACCGGAGGAGTCCAGGATCTCAACAACATAGTTGAGGGTCCAGTCCCCGGAATCGACGCGCACCGGCATTAGAGAAATATTCCTCACGCTCACCTCTAGAAGACCGTCCCAGGGAGCGTAGATCTCTGGCGGACCCCCAAGTCTGTGCGGCTGGTGGCCGGACGCAGGCAGCGGCGTAGCGATCAGTTCCACGACGCCGTTTGAGGGGTGATCGCCAGATCCTCCCGTCTGCGCTCGGACAGTAAGGCACCCGCTCCAGGCTATTAACAGGACTAGGCTCCCGATTCGTTTGAACATACTTTACGCTCCTTTCTCGTTCTCCCGGCTCACTGAATTGTCACTACGAGCGCGCTAGACATCGGCGACAGCAGTGAAGGATTCGGCGCCGACCTAGCCTGCGCCGTCACGGCGTACGTGCCGAAACCGTTCCACGAGTGCGACGCGCTGGCTGTTCCGCCTGTGCCCGGGATCAACCACGGCGAAGCCGTCCCATCGCCCCAAATAAATTGGTACTGGACTGGGTTGGTGGGTATGCTCGAGGTCGACCCACTGGTCGTATACGTGTAGCTCGTGCCCACCGACCCACTTGCGGCGCCGCTGGGCGTAGCCGGAGCCGTCACGGTCTCGCAAGGGGCCAAGGGATTGGCCTGCCCGTTCCATTTGGGATATGCCGAGGGCTGCCCTGGGAGCACATTATCCACAACTCGAACCACGGCTGGCGTAGGTCCACCCGATGTCGGGCTGCTAAGCTGCCAACCGGTTGGCGAATTGGCGAAAGGCTGCGCCTGGGCGGACCAGCTCCAGTCGATTCTGTAGAGCGGCACAAAGATATCGTTTGTTGTCGGCCGGAACATGAAGAATGTCGAAAAGCTTAATGCGACGGTGATCAGTTGGTCGCCGTTCTGCAAAGGAACGCTGGGGGCGTCGCCTGCATCGCCTAAATCAGGGCCATCAAGGAAGGTAAGGGGACCGGGACCGTCCCGGCCAGAGGTGTTTGACTCACATTGCGTGCCGGATGGTCCATAATAGTTCCACTTCGATCCACTGTTCACAGTCTGTAGCCACTCGATCAGGTTATTCCCTGGGGAGCTGGGCTCGAAGCTTATTCCGACCGGGGCGTTCGCGGTCGGGTCATAGTTACACATCGCCAAGTCCGTTCGATTCGGACAACTCGTTGAGATAACAGTGCCAAATTGCTGTGCAACTGGCATCACCTGCGGCGTGGTTATGTTGAATTGCACGCCCGCTGAGAGCGGAGGGCTTCCCGGAATCGTGGCCGTGACCTGCACGCACTGCCCCGGCTGCGCACATTGCGCGTTCGCACTGGTATCGGTCCAGGCGAAAGAAAGATTGTTGCTCTGGAAGGAATTCGGATTGATGGGGACTGGGCCTTGGGACTGGTCAGCGATGGCACTCCAGTTGATCGCCGTATTTCCTGGTGGTTGTGACCACTGGAAAGTGGGGGTTCCCGTCCCGTTCATAACGACAGCGGTTAGATCGACGTACTGGCCCACCAGAACGCTCTGGTTGGAGTTGGTAACGTTGGTGGTGGTTCTGCCGTCGCTCGTCGTACTGAGAATTTGAAGTGTCGGCAGCGCCGGCCCCGGCTCGTAGCACACATCTAGCGACCCTTCGGCGAACGCGGGTCCCCCATCCACGTCGCCGCCAAACCCCTCCGCCACGACCGAGCCGAGGAAGCATCCTCCCGGTGGCAAGAAGATCGCAAAGTAAGCTGTGACGTCGCCGCTGGTGCCCGCCTCGCTATCGTCGTCGCCAGTCCCGTCGTACGCGGTCAAGATTACGTCGGTGACCTCGGAAAAGCCGTTCGTCGTGGCTTGAATCTCGAAGCTGCCGCCGCCCAGCGGTATGGTGTTCACTTCCACCTGTGCTATGTTCCAGTACTGCTCGATCGCCGCCACGATGCGGCCCTGCCCAGTGGTACAGCTAAAGCTGCCGGTTGTGCCGGCCTGCACCGCCGACGTCGCGCTGAGGGTCAGCGTCTGCACCGTTGTGCTCCCCAGCGTCCCGAGCATCGCAGTGGTCCCCGGCGAGCTGGTGCACCCGGTCAGCGAGTCGCCGGCAGGCAGAGGAGGCACGATGATTGTTGGCGGAATTGTCGCCGGTGTTGTCGCCGAACCTACCTGCACCGATATGCTGCCGAGCTGGATGGTTGTGCCCGGGCTTGAGCCCAGCGCCACCCCCAGCACTGCCAATACGGAATGAGTGATCGTGCCACTGGTCGCGATCCCGGTCACCAGGATCGGATACGTCCCCAGATTCGCGTTATACACCGCGTTCAACGTCAGCGTCGCTGGCGAGCCCGCGCTAATTACAGTCGTGCTCAGACTGCCGGTCACCCCGCCCGTGATCGCACCCATATTCAATGTTACCGTGCCGTTGAACCCGGTGCCTGCCGGCGGGTGCGCGACATAGAAGTG
>PLDF01000433.1:0-5815 GCA_003135055.1 Bryobacterales bacterium
GAGATTTCCGCGGACCCGCGGCAGGCGCCGCTAAACACGATCGCTGTAACGCCACCCATCGAGGTTTCCCCGAACCTGCAGCAGGCGCAGCTACACACGAACGGCTGTGGCGACTTTACGCTGATGGCCCTGGAGAATTGGCTCGATCTCCGCGGATATCCGGAATTCGATACCTTTTCGATGCACCTCGATTCGATATTCTGCTTTTCCGCGCACTACAGTGGCGTCATCGAAGAAGTTCTGGAGGAACCGCTACGCATTTATCATATCGAGCACGGGACTGGCTCGGGCTGGACGCCAGAGGGGCAAGCTAAGCTGTTTGCCAGGATTGCCGAGCGAGGTCTTTCCATGATCGAAAACCCCGAAGTGATCGGCTGGGCGAAACAAATGCAGAAACTACGATGCCCCATGATATTTAACCTGAAGAACTGGGGATTGGCGGATTTCAACCTGGCGGAAACCAAGGTCACAAGCTCATTGGTGAAATCGGTGTAGGCCGGCAAGATATCGAGAGGCCAACCGGTCATTTGGATTTTTCCGGCCGCCGGACAACCGGCCAAACTTCAGATCAAGTCGCAGCGCTTGCCGAATATGCGTCGAGCACTTCGGCTGCGGGGCCGTCGAGGAGTATCTGGCCGCGCTCCAGCCACAAAGCCCGGTTGCACAACTCTCTCACCAGCGCCCCGGAATGGGATACGAATAACAGCGTCTTACCTTGCGCCTTGAACCCTCTGATCCGCTCCCAGCATTTTTCTTGAAATGCCTGGTCGCCTACGGCGAGCACCTCATCTACAATCAAGATATCCGGATCGACATTAACGGCTATCGCAAACGCCAGCCGCATCGTCATTCCCATGGAATAGGTCCGAATAGGTTCGTAGATGAAATCTCCTATGTCGGCGAACGCGAGAATCCCTTCATAAGCATCCGCCGTGCGCTTCCTGCTCAGGCCCAATAGCGACGCGTTCAAATCAAGGTTTTCGACTCCAGTCAGGTCGGGATGGAACCCAGCGCCTAGCTCCAGCAACGCCGCAACGCGACCTTTGACGGCGATCCTGCCTTCCACGGGATCGGTTAGACCTGCGACCAGGCTCAACAGCGTGCTCTTGCCGGCCCCATTCCGTCCAACTATGGCCAAACTCTCGCCGTCCTCCACGCGAAAGGAAACATTGCGGAGCGCAAAAAAATCCGAGACCTGGCTTTTCTGAAATAATTCGCGAAAATGCGTGCGCAGCAGCTTGGCGCCGCCGCCGTGCCGGAAGGACTTGGAAACGCCGGTTAACTCGATCACGCTTCCCGCCTAAAGATAGTCGTAAAACCCTCGCTTACACCGGTGAAACACCCAAGCGCCAATGGCCAACATGCTAAATGAAATCCCGCTCAGCTTAAGCAGCAGAGAGGCCGCCGGGGAAGCGTCCTCCAGTAAGATCTTCCTCAAAGCCATGACTATCGCGGCCACCGGATTCAGTTCGTATATGTCCTTATACCGATCCTTCACCTGGTCGAACCCGTAAAAGATCGGCACTAGCCAAAAGAGGACCGCATTGATGGACTCCACAACATAGCGAGTATCTCGAACATACACGTTTATGGCCGATGAAAACAAGGACAAGCCGCAAACCAATACCAATTCCATTCCAAAGACGAATGGGAGCCAGAGCCAGTGGCGGTTCACGCCTTTTCCAAAGCAGAGAGCAAAACCCAATAGGAGGCCGATTTGAATGATAAGGTGCAGGCAGTTTCCCAATACCGTTGCAATGGGTATCGTCTCACGAGGAACCGATACCCGCTTGATCAATCTGGAATTGTCGACGAGCGAGCTGGTACCGGCGCTCCAGGCCATGGTAAAAAAACTGAATGGAACCAAGCCGCAAAGTACGAAAACCGGGTAGGAGTCTTGCGTGGTGGTAAAGATCTTCGTATAGACAAAGGTCAACACGCCCATCATTACGAGCGGATTCAATAGCGACCAGAATACGCCGAGGGACATATTCCGGTAACGGACCTTGAAGTCCTTCTGGATCAGATTGGCGAGAAGAAATCCGTAGTCCCCGGTCCACATTTGGCGTTTGCGATGGTCGGGCCTGGAGGCCGACGATCTACGATTGTACCGTAGAGTTAGGTCCGGCATTCTGCGCGAGGGGTGTGCGAATTGCCGGTGGAGCGCGACTGGCGCTCGGCTATGCGCCGCGCCATTCGCCGGCTTTATGCCACATAGAAACGTGGACTGCCTCTTCGAGGCCGCGTGTTAGATTAAATATTCACGGATTCGCGCGCCGCACATGCGCGCCCCGGTCCTACTCGCGAATGAATCGGCAAGTTCCATACCCAATCGCAGGCATCCCGCAGGAATTGCCGGCCGGCGGCGGCGGATTCGGCGTATTCGACGCGCCTGACGCATTGGCGATTAACCGCGCCCGGTTGGCGCACCTGGAGTCTCTCGGGCTGCCACTTTCCGGCAAGTCCGTGCTGGATGCCGGATGCGGGGTCGGGCATCTGGCGCAGTTCTTTGTCGAGCGGGAGTGCCGGACCGTCTGCGTGGACGCAAGAAGCGAAAACATCGATCGCCTGAGGGCGCTCTATCCGGATCTGGAGGCCGCTGTCGCCAACGTAGAAACCGGCCGGCTCGCCGACTTTGGCGTGTTCGACATCGTTTTCTGCTATGGGCTTCTTTACCACCTGGCAAACCCTGTAGCGGGCTTGGCCAACATCGCTGAAGCCTGCGGCGGTCTTCTTCTGCTGGAAACAATAATCGCCGATCACCCGCTGCCTCTCTGCCGGTTGGCCGACGAACCTGCCGAGACCCTGAATCAGGCCGTCGGCGGCGTGGGATGCAGGCCTACGCCGGCGTTCGTGGCGATGGCTCTCACCCGTCTGGGATTCCCGTTTGTTTACGCCCCGGTGGATCCTCCCAGTCACCCGGATTTCGAGTTTGAATGGCGCAGCGATCTTGCAGATTCCCGCGACGGACACCCGTTGCGCTGCGTCTTTGTCGCATCGCGCCGCAGGCTCAAAAACAGCCGCTTGGCGCTGCTCTCAAAGACAAGCGACGTTCGTTCGCTCGATAGCGATACGCTGCTGCAAAATGCGCGGGAACTGGCCTTCGTCCGTCCGCTGAATACCTACCCGGGTTGGCACTTCGGCGCCGATTGGGACCGCGGCGAGCCGGCGTTCCAGGTACGGCAGAAACTTTGGCGCGAATTCAACCGCAGACATTTGGAACTGCCGTTCGAATATGAGTGGCTTGACGGCTTGCGGTTCAACCTCTATCTGGGAAACGACCTCAGCCGCCAGCTATTTATCAGTGGGTGCGCCGACCCCAACGAGTTTGCTCTTCTAGACAAGCTCATCGCCCCGGGGATGGTGGCCGTCGATGCAGGCGCGAACGACGGCCTATACACGCTGTTCCTGGCAGGCCGGGTTGGTAAGACCGGCAGGGTACTTGCATTCGAGCCGAGCCAGCGTGAATTTGCCCGGTTGCGAAATAACGTCGAACTGAACCGGCTGGAGAACGTGCAACTGTTTGACTCGGCGCTTTCCAACCGGGACGGCGAGGCGCAGTTGCGAATCGCCGGGTACGAACACGAAGGACAGAACACGCTCGGCGGCTTCGCATATGAAGGCATTGAGACCCTCCGGACGGAGCAAGTCCGGACGGTACCCCTTGATTCGGCCGTGGCCGAAGCTGGCTTGGCGCGCCTGGACTTCTTGAAGATCGATGTCGAAGGCGGTGAAACACGGCTTCTGCAGGGAGCTCAAACCGTATTGCGGGATCTTCGTCCAGTGATTCTCTTGGAAGTTTTGGATAGCGCGCTCCGCCAGCAAGAGAGTAGCCGGGAAGAGTTGGCGCATCTGCTGCGGGAAGCCGGATATGTGCTTTACGCCTTCGACCCCGCGGGTCTGCCGGTGGTCGCTGGGGAGGGCGACTTCACCAGCAATATGCTGGCGGCGCCGGCTGAGAAGCCGCTACCTTCCGCCTGGTGTGGGACCCTTAAGCCGCGAACCGCGCGTCCCGCGCCCGCCGTCCGCCCGGGTTTGGCGCTTTGGCGTCACCGCTGGGAAGTGGCGGAAACTCAGGGGCGAATCCGGGCGTTTCGCGATGCCGTGGATGCCCCCGGCGATCTCAGCCTCTATCAGTATGCCCAGCTGCTGGCCACGGTTCTGGAATTCCGGCCGGATCTTATCCTCGAACTCGGACGCGGCCGGGGAAATTCGACGTGCCTCTTCACCGAGGCGGCGAATCGATTGGGCGGATCGGCCCGCGTGATCAGTATTTGCCGATCCGAAGATTGGGAATCGCACACGCTGCCGCGGCTTCGCGCGGTTGTGCCGGACGACTGGTTCAAGCCGCTAACCGCGCTGACAGCCGACATCCTGCAGGTCGATTATTCGCGGTTGCTGGAAGGAGCCGGCCGGGTGCTCGTATTCTGGGACGCATCCGGATTCGACGTCGCCGAGTGCGTATTGGGGGCGATTATGCCATTGCTCGCTCCCATTCAACATCTCATTTTGATGCACGACATTTCCGATAGCCGGCGCGTGTCTTTCGACCACATGAGTTACGGCAACGCCGGTCTTTGGAAAGGCGACGAAGGCTCCGGAGCGGCCATTAAGATTGGGGTAATGGATTCCAACGAGGAACAGTCCATCGCCGCCCTCGATTTCACTACCAGGAACGGTCTCACTTTCGAGTCGGCCGACCAAAGCTTGTACGCCGATCTTACTCCCGGCCAGCAAGCCGAATTGCGATCGCTGCTTGGGGAACTGTTCGACACTCAGGGCCATTGGTTCTATTTCACGCTCAATGAGCGCCCTGGACCATATCATTTCCCGCGGTTCGTGAGACCGCTCTTGAAAGGCGACGTGGCGGCGGCCGATTTACCGGAGAATAACGCCGACGAACACTCAGACATGGATCCAACATAGCGCCCGGCCGGCTCATGGCCGGTTGATTTGTCTTATGATCGGACCCGGTGCAAGTCTTTCGATGCGGCACTTGCCAGTCAGTGTCGCCGGTAATATTCGATACGGCGCCGTACTTGGAATCCGCAAAGTCGGATTCTAACCGGTCGGAACTCATCCGCCGGGGCTCTAAGCGAGCTACCGGACCACCCAGCTTCCTTGATCCTCCCATCCGCTGACCGCTCCGCCGTCTGACAAGGCGAACATATAGATATCCTTGCTTCCATTGTAGGAGGCAGCGAAGGTCACCGGCAGATTCAGGATCAAGTCCGTCCCCGACGCCGTCACACTGGCCCCGGCCGCGTTGACCGAGCACTGGCTATTACTCAACGCGATCGCCGTCCCTGGCGCCACGGGCGAAGACCAGGCCGTGCCGGCGTCGTTGAGCAGGAACAACTGGTTGGTGGCCCTGGCGTAGTAGAGCAGGCACGAATTCGCCGACGTCACCCCATTGAAGTTGGACGTGAACCACACCCACACCGTCGAAAAATCCGCCGCCCCCGCCGAGTCGGTGTAATGCAGCGCGAACGTCTGCTGCGCTCCACTGCCCGATGCCGGCGCCACTGATGCCGCCGTTACCGCTGCCGCGAGCTGCGGCACGGTCCAGGAACC
Organism: Bryobacterales bacterium; assembly: GCA_003135055.1. Classification (GTDB taxonomy): domain Bacteria; phylum Acidobacteriota; class Terriglobia; order Bryobacterales; family Bryobacteraceae; genus PALSA-243. The sequence continues at coordinate 5,575 of PLDF01000433.1, forward strand.
CGCTTGCTGCCATCCGCCGGCCGCTCCGCTAACCGACGCGGCGTACATGTAGATGCTCTTGCTTCCGGTATAGGCGGAAGCGAAAGTCACTGGCAGATTCAGGATCAAGTCCATCAAAGGCGCCGTCACACTGGCCCCTCCCACGTTGACCGAGCACTGGCTATTATTCAACGTGATTGCCGTCCCTGGCGCCACGGGCGAAGACCAGGCCGTGCCAGCGTCGTTGAGCAGGAACAACTGG
>PLDF01000433.1:5820-6002 GCA_003135055.1 Bryobacterales bacterium
CGACGCCGGCGTCACCGACGCCGCCAGTAGCGCCGTTACCACTACCGCGGGCTGCGTTACGGTCCAGGACCCCTCCGGTTGCCATCCGCTGGCCGCTCCGCCAGCCGAAGCGGCGTACATGTAGATGCCCTTAATTCCGTTATAGGCGGAAGTGAAGGTGACCGGCAGATTCAGGATCAAGT
>PLDF01000494.1 GCA_003135055.1 Bryobacterales bacterium
GCCGGTGTTTGCCACCAAAGTCCTGCATGGCGGACCGCACACGCTGGGCTTCTTGATGGGAGCTGCCGGTGTGGGATCGATCACTGCCGCGCTCAGCTTGGCCGCGCGCAAATCCGTTCGTGGGCTTTACCGGGTGATCCCCACGGTGACGGCACTCTTCGGCGGNNTGGCGTACATGGGCGCGAGCCCTTTTGGCAGCCTGCTGGCGGGAAGTCTCGCGCCGGTGATTGGAGCGCCCGCAACGGTGCTGCTCTGCGGGATTGGTTGTGTGGCCGGCGCCGTCTGGTTTTGGTTTCAGATACCGAAACTGCGGCCGGCGATCCGGTCGATCTATCGGCAACTCGGCATATTGCCGGTTGTGGTGGAGGGGGAGAGTTGATTTTTCCGTGACCTGCCGGCGTTATACTCGAAGGCATGGGAAACGCGGAGATCCAAATCGTCTCCAATGAGGCTGGTGAACCGACTGCTGTCATTGTCCCGATTCAACTCTGGCGCGAGATCGAGTCGGAGCGGGAAACCGCATACTTGCTCAAGTCCGAAACGATGAAGCAGCGCCTGCTGGCGGCTAGACAACGTCAGGAAGGGCTCCCCCTTGAGGCGGTAGTTGAGAAGCTTAGAATTTGATTCGTCGGCCTTTGAGGACCTGACTTGGTGGGTTGAAAAAGACCGATCACAGGCGCTTCGAATCATGAAACTGGTTCGTGAGATCCAGCGCGATCCATTTGCGGGCCTCGGCAAGCCCGAGCCATTGAAACACGAACTATCCGGGTGTTGGTCGAGACGTATCAATCACGAGCATCGGATCGTCTACCAGGTGCAGGAAAGCAAGATCCGGATACTCGCTTGCCGGTTCCACTATTGATTTACGCGTCCGAATGTTCGGAGCTGTAGCTCTCGCCGCGAAAGCGACCCTCCCGCATCCTTGCGTCCGATGGGCATGGCGAGCCTCCAGCCGGGTATGATGATAAGAGAAAGCCTCCCCGCACTATGCCCCTAAAAGCAGATCCGGAACTGGGTATCAATAGCTGGCTCGAAGACGANNCGAGTTGTACCAACAATATCTGAACGACCGCACCGCGGTGGACGAAAGCTGGAAGCATGTCTTTGAAGACACCTCCAACGGGCTGCCGGCCTCCCCTCCTTCTGAGAAGCGCGCAGATCCCGCCGCCTCTCCCGAGAACCTGCAGCCCCTGCGCGGGATTGCCGCCAAGATCGCGGAGAACATGAATGCCAGCGTGACCATTCCATTGGCCACCTCGCAGCGCGTCATCCCCGTCAAAGTGATGGACGAAAATCGCCGCATCATCAACCAGCACCGCACGCTGGTCGGCAGGAGTAAAGTTTCCTACACGCACCTGATCGGGTGGGCCATTCTCAAGGGGCTCGAGGATTTTCCGGGCTTGAACCATGCTTACGGCGAAGCCAACGGGCAGCCCGCGCGCATCGTGCATCCGCGCATCAACCTGGGAATCGCGGTGGACGTGGCGTCCAAGGACGGCGGCCGCAACCTGCTGGTGCCCAACATCAAGAACGCCGGCGCGGTGGATTTCGCGCAATACGTGGCCACCTTCGACGATCTTGTGGACCGGGCGCGCAAAGGCAAGCTGGCGCCCGCCGATTTTCAGGACACTACCATTTCGCTGACCAATCCGGGCACCGTGGGCACCATGACCTCCAGCCCGCGCCTGATGACTGGACAGGGCGCGATCATCGCGGCGGGCGCTATCGATTACCCCGCCGAATATCAAGGCGCCGCGCCCGAAACGCGCTCGATGCTGGGCATCAGCAAGGTGATGTCGCTTTCCTGCACTTACGATCACCGCATCATACAAGGCGCGGAATCGGGCATGTTCCTGGGCAAGGTGCAGTCGCTGTTGGACGGCGCTGACGGCTTCTACGAGGAAATCTTCGCGCACCTGAAGATGCCGCATCAGCCGGTGCGCTGGGAGCCGGATCGCCAGGTGATGCTGCCGGGCGCGAGCGGGCGCACCGCTGAGATCGCCAAGGAAGCCGGCGTGTTGCAGCTTATCAACGCCTATCGCGTGCGCGGCCACCTGATCGCGGATCTCGATCCGTTGGGCGGCGAGCCGACCAATCATCCCGAGCTCGATCCGGTGACATACGGCCTGACGATCTGGGATCTGGATCGCGAGTTCCTCACCGGCAGCCTGAGCGAGGCGATTGGCGAGCATGGCCCGAAGCCGGTGGCCACTCTGCGCGAGATTCTGGAGACGCTGCGCCAGACCTACTGCGGCAAGATCGGCTGCGAGTACATGAACATCCAGCATCCGGAGCAGAAGCGCTGGCTGCAGCATCGCATGGAGCCGCAGGCCAATAACTGGCCGCTCGATCGCGATACCCGCGTCCGCATACTGCAGGGCCTGCTGAAAGCGGAAGAGTTCGAACATTTCCTGCATGCGCGGTTCGTGGGCCAGAAGCGGTTCGCATTGGAAGGCGCGGAGACGACCATTCCGATCCTGGACGAATTGCTGGAACGCGCGGCCGGCGGCAACGTGCACGAAGTGGTCATCGGCATGGCGCACCGCGGACGGTTGACGGTGCTGACCACGGTGGTGGGCAAGCCTGTGGCGGAAGTCTTTGCGCAGTTCGAAGGTGAACTCGATCCGGCCAGCACCCAAGGCTCGGGCGATGTGAAGTACCACCTGGGGGCGCGCGGCGTGTACCGGTCCGCGGCTGGACGCGAGGTGCTGGTCTCGGTATCGCCAAATCCCAGCCATTTGGAAGCGGTCGACCCAGTCGTGGAGGGAATCGTGCGGCCGAAGCAAGATCGGCTCGGCGATGCGGCACGCGAGCGCGTGATTCCCCTGTTGATCCATGGCGACGCGGCGTTCGCGGGGCAAGGTGTGGTCGCGGAGACGCTGAACCTTTCGCAGTTGGACGGCTATTGCACGGGCGGTACGGTACACCTGATCATCAACAATCAGATCGGCTTCACCACGCTGCCGGATGAAGCCCGCTCAACGCCGTATTCCACCGACGTCGCGCGCGGCGTGCAGGCGCCCATTTTCCATGTGAACGGCGACGATCCGGAGGCGGCCATCCGGGTGGCGCAGATCGCCTTCGATTACCGGCAGCAATTCAAGAAGGATGTGGTGATCGATATGTTCTGCTATCGCCGCCACGGGCACAACGAAGCGGACGACCCGAGTTATACGCAGCCCATCCTGTATCGCAAGATCAAGGAGCACCCTTCGGTGGGCAAGCTGTATGGCGAGCGGCTGGTGCGCGAGGGGGTGCTCACCGCGGAAGAAGTCGCGGAGATGCGCAAGGGTTTCGCGCAGAGTCTGTCGGCGGCCTACGATGCGGCGCAGAAGAGCAGCGAGCGTTTTGAAGGTCAGGAATTGGCGGCGGTGCCCAGCGACGAACTTGCCAGTTTCTGCCCGCGCACGGCGGTGAACAAGGCGACCATCGACCGCGTGATCCGCGCGCTGACGCAGTTCCCTGAAAACTTCCACTTGCATCCGAAGCTGCGCGGCTTCATCGAGCGCCGCCGCGAGGTCATGGAGAAAGGCGGACCCATCGATTGGGCATTCGGCGAGGCCTTGGCTTTCGGCACGTTGGCGCTGGAAGGTACGCCGGTACGGCTCAGCGGTCAGGATTCGGGCCGCGGCACTTTCAGCCAGCGGCATTTGGTGTTCGTCGATTCCGAAACCGCCCATAAGTACACTCCGCTGCAGCACGTCTCGCCGGACCAGGCGCGCTTCGAGGTTTTCGACAGCTCGTTGAGCGAGTACGCAGTGCTGGGATTCGAGTTCGGCTACAGCGTGGCCGATCCGCTGACGCTGGTGCTGTGGGAAGCGCAGTTCGGCGATTTCGCCAACGGCGGCCAGATCATCATCGATCAGTTCATTTCCAATTCCGAATCCAAGTGGGGACAGCCGACCGGCCTGGTGATGCTTTTGCCGCACGGCTATGAAGGCCAGGGGCCGGAGCATTCCAGCGCGCGCATCGAGCGCTTCCTCAGCTTGTGCGCCGAAGACAACATGCTGGTGTGCAACTGCACCACGCCCGCGCAGTATTTCCATTTGCTGCGGCGCCAGATGTACGGCGGCAAAGACCGCCGCGGACTGCGCAAGCCGCTGATCGTATTTACTCCCAAGAGCCTGCTGCGCCATGCCAAGGCCGTATCTTCGCTGGACGAATTCACCGGCGGCCGGTTCGTCGAAATCATCGACGACGCCGCGGCCGATCCGGCGCAGGTTTCGCGCGTGGTCTTCTGCTCCGGCAAGGTTTACTACGATCTGCTGGCCGGGCGCGAAGAGCGCAAGGCCGCCGGCGCGGCGATTGTTCGCGTGGAACAGATTTATCCATTCGCGGCCGGCGAGGCGGCGCGAATTCTGGCGCGGTATCCGCGGACGGCATCGGTGATTTGGGCGCAGGAAGAACCGGCCAACATGGGCGCATGGCGCTTCGTGCGTGAATACATGGCGCCATTGCTCGCTCCCAGCGGCCGCGGGCTTCACTACGCCGGACGCGCGGGATCGGCCAGCCCAGCGACCGGCTCCGCAAAACGCCACCAGCACGAGCAGGCCGAGCTCGTCGAAAAAGCTTTGGAGTGAGTGGCGCGGGCCCACATGGGGGGACCGACATCGGGGAGCACAGCACGGTCAGCGCCGGCTTGGTCGCGCATTGATGCGCCTGTCGCTGGTGAGCGTGTGGCCACCGGCGAAAGCGGCTGCTCCGCGATTGGCGCGTACTCTTGTTGTTGGCGCGAACTCTTGTTGAATGTTGAAAATCCTGGGGCAACTAATATTCCATGGGAATTGCCAGCATCGAATTTAGTGTGGAGGATCCGATGCTCGATATCGGCAAGGACATCCGTTCGCTAAGCGACTTCAAGCGCAAGACAGGCGAATTCGTGGACCGGATGCGGACCAGCGGTCATCCGCTAGTACTCACCATCAATGGCAAAGCGGAGCTTGTGGTGCAGGATGCCGCCTCCTACCAGATGCTCGCCGATCGGGTGGATACGCTCGATGCACTCGAAGGGATCAGGCGGGGACTTGCTGACGTCGAAGCTGGAAGAGTAACGCCACTCAGAGAGTTTGAGGCAGAATTCCGCAGGGGGCATGGCCTTTCAAGTCGTCCTCGCTGATTCGGCGAAAGCCGATGCGGATCGCGTCTGCCAGTGGGTGACTTCCGAGGCGCCTCTTCATGGCCCCAAGTGGTTTGAAGAACTCGTCGTTTCCGTATATTCTTTGGAGCGGCTCCCATTTCGCTGCCCTTTGGCGCGTGAGGCCGAGTTGGCGAAACGAGAGATTCGCTGTCTCCTGTTTGGCAACCATCGTGGAGTCTGCCGCATTCTTTACGAGGTGGATCGGAAGCGTCGAACGGTTTGGGATCCTCCACATTCGCCATGGCGCTCGCCTCGACCTCGCGCCGGAAGAACTGACCCGATTGCCGGGTGACTCATGAACCGATCCGGCTTCAGTCGTGGACCGGCCCGGGAGATCGGTGAAAGAATCGGCCAAAATATTTGGAAAAACCGATTCATCGCAGCTCCCATGGCCTGCCCTGTTCCCGAGCCGCTCTGAGCGCTCGGCTTTGGAAGTCAATCCATGATTGAGACTTGTTGGCTTCACCGGGCCAGCCATGTCCGGCTCGCCGAAGACGAGCGCCATTATGCTTGATCTTGGCCCATCCAACGCTTGGCTCTGCCATGGGACCGCTCCGCGGAGCCACTCTTCGCCGCCGAATCCCCGCCCCGCCGCTCCCCCCAGCCACCGCCTCGCAACCCGAACAATCTAAATCCATTTCCACGTCCTCAGCTTCGTTTCGCGGCTATTCGGAAGCACCGCCTCCCGGCCCGCCGCTTGCCGGCCCGAACACCCCCACGCAAACCCCGCGAAAACCCAGCCACTGCCTCAAATCGCGACCCAAAGCCGCCGCAAACAGCATGAAGATCCTTCCCGCGCGATCTTCAGGCGCCACCGAAGTTTGAGGCCGCGTACCATTGCGCCCGGATGTTAGCCACCCGCCGAAAACCGCGCCAAATGGCCGATAGGTAACATCCCGGTACGTCTATTACATGTGGCTGTGTGTCAATCTAGGCTAGAATACGGCAATGGCGGCCGAGACGATCCTTGTCGTCGACAATAACCCGATGGGTCTGAAGTTAACCCGCATTTTGTTGGTCAATGAAGGGTATAAGGTTGTTACCGCCGGCGCCGCGGAAGAAGCCGTTGAATTACTGCGCAGCCTGAGTCCGGATCTGGTTTTGTCGGATTTGGATTCACCAGGCATGGACGGGCTGGAACTAACGCGGCGATTGAAACAGGACGAAAAAACGCGCGCCTTGCTGGTGATGGCAGCCGCGAAGCCTGGCGAAGAACAAAAGGCCATCGACGCGGGGTGCGACGCGTACGTGGCGAAGCCGTTTGACGCCCGCGCCCTCGCGCCCCGCATTCGCACGCTGCTTGACGGCCGCGCCAGCGCCGGCGGAGCCAGAAGCGCTACCACCGAGTTGCAGGGCCTGCGTACGCGGTTTCTGGCCGAAGGGCGCGAGAGGTCGCGCGATCTGCTGCTCCAATTGGATGGGCGCTTCGAGGAAAAGGAAGCCGCCCAGGCGATCCATCAATGGGTGGGTACCGGCGGGTTATTAGGGTACACCGCCATCAGCCGTCTGTCGCGCGAGGCGGAAGCGATTCTGGCGGAGCAGCCGTTCGATAGTGCGCAGCTTCGTGAATTGCTTACCAACCTGGCGTTGGCTTTCTCGTCGCCGCGGGAGGCGCGCGAGGCGCCACTGCCCGAATCCATCGTGCGGGCGCTTTCCGGCAAGCGCATTGCGGGAGTGGAGTTTCCAGTCAACGAACAGCAGCGGCTGTACGCGGCCCTGGAGCGCGTCGGCGCCCAAGTGACATTTCTCAGCGCGATGCAGCCGCCCGATTCCGCCGAGGCGCTGGCGAACGATTTGATCGTGATTCACGTCAACGCCGAGACCTCTGCATCGGCGTGGCTGGACCCGGCGGCGCCGGTCGATGGCCGCCTGCCGATGGTCCTCGCGGGAAAGCGCGACAGCCTTTTGGCTCTGCCCCTGGCGACGCAATCGCTGGCGCGCGAGTTTCTGATGGATTCCTGGCAAGCCGAAGAGGCGCTGGTGCGGTTGAGCCTGGCGCTGGCCTACCACCCGTTGCAGATTCAGCCCAAGGCGATACTGGCCGCCTCGGTCCGGACACGTGTCGTAATTGCCGACGACGACCCCGCGGTGCTGGCTCTGGTGCGCACCGCGTTGGAGAATTTCGGCATGGATTGCCGCCAGGCCTCCGACGGCGCGAGCGCCCTGGAAGCGATTCGCCAGACGCGCCCCCATGCCGCGGTTCTGGACGTAAACATGCCGGGGATGGACGGATACGAGGTTCTGGCCGCCGTTCGCCGGGAGGAAATACCCATGCGCATATTGCTGCTCACCGCGCGCCAGCAGGAAAGCGACGTGATTCGCGGCTTCACGCTTGGCGCCGACGATTACGTGGTGAAGCCGTTCAGTCCCATGGAGCTGGTGGCGCGGCTGAAGCGGCTGCTGGCACGATGACCGAAACCGTGCTGCGCGCCGCCGCCGTGCTGATGGGCGTCTACGCGGTCGTCATTTTCGCCCTGTTTGGCGCCGCATTGATCCGCGGCTTGCGCTGGAAAGAGCAGACCCGGCAGACGGCGGCGCTGTTGCCGCAAATCCGCGGGGCGCTGGTGGATTACCTGGCGGGAAAGGACGATTTGGAGCCGCTGCGGCGCTTTCTCAAGATGGGCCGCGCCGACGTCTTGACCGCGATTCTGAGCTTTCAGAACGCGGTTTCCGGGTCGGCGCGCGACCGGCTCTGCGGGCTGGCTCTCGACCTGGAGCTGCTCTTCGAATGGCGCCACGAGATCCGCTCGCGCGACGTCGCGCGGAGGCGCGCCGCATTCGCCGTCATTTCCTTCGTCTACGCCTTCGAGCCTTGCCGCCGCGCCGTGGGGGACCTTCTGGCGGATTCGCTCGAAGATCGCGACTGGGAAGTGCGGGTGTGCTCCGCGCAAGCGCTGGCGCGCTTCGGCTCTCCCGCCGAGGTTGTGGTGGTATTTCGCATCGCGGCCGGCGAGAGTCTGCTGACCCGTATTCTGTTGGCCGGGCCGCTGCGCTCTCACGCGCTCGAGCTTTCAATAGCCGCCGTTCCGGATGAGTTGCGCTCCGGCGATGTGGCGCGGATTCTGGCTACGCTGCAGATCGTGGTGGCGTGGGAGCGCGCCCTGCCGCTGTCGGGCTTGGACGAATTGATGCTCCATCCGGAACGGGAGATCCGCATCCAGGCGCTGCGCGTGGCTCCTCTGGTTACGGCCTCGCGAGAGAACGAGTCGGCTGTCATGCAGTCGCTGGCCGATCCCGATCCGGAGGTCGCCATGGCGGCGGCGGCGGTAGTGGGCCGGTTGCGAATCAAGGCGGCGATTCCGTTGCTGGTCCAATGCCTCTCCGGCGGAAACGCGGCGCTGGCGCGCACCGCGGCCGCGGCTTTGGCGGCTCTGCCGCCGCAGGGATGGCAGACCCTCGAAGAACTGGCGGCTGGCGGCGACCCCACTACCGTCAGCCTGGCGGCGGATGTGCTGCGGCGCGTTCGCCCAGTGGGGAGCAAGTGATGCAGACGCTATTTCCAAAGGTTCCGGCGGCGGCCTGCGACAGCCGGGTGCTTAACAGTTTTTGGAAATTATCGCCGCTCAGTGCAGTAATTCGCTCCCTTACGGTCGCGGCTCCGTTTCGGTCCCGGCGTGTTTTCAGATGCTTACAGAGCCGCGACCGTAAGGGAGCGTTCGCCAAGAGCCTGGCTCCCCCAGATCGGTTAAGCACCCGCTGCGACCCCACAACCATCAGCCTGGCGGCGGACATGCCGCGGCGCGTTCGCCCAGCGGGGAGCAAGTGATGCAGGCGCTGTTTCCAAAGGTTCTGGAGGCGATCGTCGCCTTTCTGCTTCTGTCGGGCGGGTTTTGCTTCGCCCTTATGGCGAAAGGCGCGTTCGTGCTGCGGCGGCTGGCCCGTGAGAACCCGCGCGAGGACGGCGTCTCGCTGCTGAAATCGCGCCTGGCGCCGGCGGTGTCCGTGATTGCCGCCCCCCAGGACGCCGGCGCGGACTCGCGCGCCCTGCTGCGGCGGCTGGTGGGTTTGGAATTCGGCAACCACGAAGTTGTACTCGTTCTCAATGCGCCCGGCGACGCGGATTTCGCCGCATGGCGCGAAGAGTTCCATCTGGAGCCTTCGCTGCGCCAGGTAAGCGGCTCGCTTCCCATGGGAGAGGTGCGCAGCGTGCTCGAAGCGCGCGAGCCCATACGGCTGACGGCGATCGTGCTCGAGCCGTGCAGCCGGGGGCAGGCGTTGAACGCCGCGGTGAATGCGGCTCAATGCCCGGTGATTGGTCTGTTCGGCGCCAGCAGCGAATTCGACTCGGAATCGCTGCTGCGGCTGATTCGCCCCATGCTCGAAGATCCGCGGCGGACGATCGCGGTTTGCGGCGTGGCGCCGGCCCCAACCGGAACGGGTCTGGTTTCGCAGTTTGCGGCGCTCGATTTTCTGCGTGCGTGGCTCAGCCGCCAGTCGGCCCTGTCGGGTTGGAATCTGCTGACGCCTGCGCCCGGCTCCGCCGTGCTGATCGGGCGCGAATCCATATTCAAGGTGGGAGGCTTTCGCGCCGGAGCGCTGGAGATGGTTCTGCGTCTGCACGCCGACGCGAGGGCTTCGAAGCGGGTTTACCGCGTGGCCTTCGTGCCTGGCTCCGGCTGCCTTCAGCGCCGGCCGCGCTCGCTTGCGGAGCTGCGCAGCGAGATCGTGCGCGACGGGCAAGGCGTGACGCGCGCCGTGTTCACGCCAGGGGCGCTGCCCTGGTGGCTGCGATGCGGAATGTTCTCGGTCCGCTTCGTGCGTCCACTGCTCGAAACCGTGGCGTATCTATTGACCGTGGTGGGACTGGCATTGGGCTGGATCTACTGGCCGCTGGCCACACTGGTGCTGCTCTCCACGGCGGGTATGGGTATGCTGCTTTCCATGGCGGCCGTATCGCTGCGCGAGCTGGCCGAATATCGGGGCTCCGACCCGGCGCGCCTGGCGCGGCTGTTCTTCGCGGCGATACCGGAGAATCTGGGCTTCCGGCAGCTAAGAAACCTTTGGTTGCTGGCGCTCTGGGGCAAGCGGGCGGACTGGTAAGAGAGGCTTCCGCGGATAGAGTCGCGAGCGTACGACCCGGTGGACGCCATCTGCGGACACTAGCGCGTTATCATTAGCGGCAAGCGAAGCGCTTGGGAACGCGAATCCGCGCGGCCGCTACTCCCAAAATGGTTCCTTGGGATCAATGTGGTCGCCATAGTTGATGCTGCGTATTTTGAGAGTTTTAGGCCCAACTCCTGAATCCCACCCGTCACGCACGGCCCAGTAAAGACGATGGGCCAACCGGTCAAACAGACCGAGGAAAATACCCCTACTTGCCTCAGCCATACCGACCTCGGGCATAACATGGTTTTTAGCCAGGGGAATCGGATACCGGCCCCAATAGGGGATGACAGCAGTGACCAGAGCGCAGAATTTCTGCTCGCCTTCGGTTAATACTAAATCTTGGACCTTCGAGGCCAGGACCTCAATGTTGTGAGATTTCAGGTTCCGACTCAGTGCCCCGGTATTGACGAGGGACGGGTCACCTGATACGAGAAGTCCCTTAAGAACATTTTCCAAAGCAAAACCTGCGAGTAGCAAGTATGTCCGCGATACTGCTGAAATTCGAAATGGATCGCCGGCGGCGTAGTGTTCGCCGTCCGTCAAAACTCTTACTCGAAGGCCCTCGTTTTCGTGGCTCCAAATCAGCTCAGCATTATCGCGTAGCACAACTGTCCGGCTATAAATC
>PLDF01000249.1 GCA_003135055.1 Bryobacterales bacterium
CCGCGCCGGCAGCGCCATTCGCACAAGACGGGCCAGCCCCACCCACGCCAGCCGCCCCAGCACGGGCGGCTCGGGCGGCACGCACGCCGGGCCCAGCGCCAGCAGCGCCATTGGCACAAGACGCGCCAGCCCGGCCCACGCCAGCCGCCGCGCCGAGGCCGATGCGGTTGTTGCAAGGGCAGCCGGACGGCGGACTCCAGCTTGACGGCGGATTCCAGATGGATTTCCAAATGGATCAGGATCAGGTCCGCGAGTTGGCGCAACAGGCGCGCGAGCAAGCGCGCGAGGCCACCGAGCAGGCGCGTGAACAAGCCCGCGAATTCAACGAGCAGGCGCGCCAGGAAGCCCGAGAGATGGCGGAGCAGGCACGCGAGCAATCGCAACAGGCGCGCGGCGCCGGAATCGGCGTTGGCGTCGGCGCCGGGATCGGGGTTGGGCAAAACTTCAATTTCAACTTCGACGCGTTTCGCACTCCCCTGGCGTTGGGGCAAATGAACATGGCTGCAACCCGCCCCGGCATGATTCGCAACGACAACACTCTCTACGGCCGCGGCCTCACGGCTCTTGACGACCATCACTACGCTCAGGCTCTCGACGACTTCACCGAAGTGGTCAGCCGCGGCGGACCGAAGGCCGATGGAGCGCTCTACTGGAAGGCCTACACCCTCAACAAGCTTGGGCGCCGCGACGAAGCTACAGCCGCCATCGCCCAGCTCCGCACCTCCTACGCCAGCAGCCATTGGCTGGAGGACGCCAAAGCGCTGGAGCTGGAGGTCAAGCAGGCATCCGGCAAGCCCGTCTCGCCGGAAAACGAGGCGGACGACGATCTGAAGCTCATGGCTCTCAACGGCCTCTCGCAATCCGATCCGGAGCGTACGTATCCGCTAATCGAAAAGCTTCTGAAGGGGCCGGCATCGCCCAAACTCAAGAAGAAGGCCATTTATGTACTGGCCACCAACAGTTCTCCCCGCGCCCAGCAGTTGCTTGAGCAGATCGCGCGCGGCAATGGCAATCCCGATCTTCAATTGACGGCGATCCGGTACATGGTGGAGAACAAGCAGCAACCGAACCGATCGCAGGTTCTGATGGAGATCTACGCTTCCACCAGCGATGCGGCGGTTAAGCAGGAGATTCTGAACGCCTACCAAAACAGCCACGACACCGACCACTTGCTGCAGGTCCTCAAGGCGGAAAAAGACTCCGGACTGCGCAACGACGCGCTTCGCGGACTGGGCGAGAACAACGGCAACGCCGAGTTGTGGCAGCTCATGCAGGCCGAAGCGTCGCCCGAAGGCAGAATTCAGATCATCAACGCGATGTATAGGAACGGCAACACGGAAAAGCTCACCGAAGTGGCCCGCACCGACAAAGACCCCAAAGTGCGCATGGCGGCGATCAACGTAATCGCTTCGTATCGGGCGCCCAACATGGGCGAGACCATGGCTTCCCTCTACGCATCCGAACAGGATGCGCAGGTGAAGCGCGCCATCATCATGCACCTCGCAAACCAGCGGAATGCCAAAGGGCTGGTTGACATATTCCGCAAGGAATCGAACATCGACCTGAAGAAAGATATCCTGCAGCGGCTCCAGAACATGCATACGGCCGAGGCCAACGAGCTCTTTCTGGAGATCCTGAAATGACGCGGGCGCTCTGCCTGCCGGCCGCGGCCGTCTGTCTAGTGGCCGCGGCGCTCCCGCTGGCGGCCCAGCCCAAGTTGCTGGTGAACGCCAACCTGGACACGCGCTCCGCCGGCGCCGGTCTGGAAGCAGCCTTCAAGCCGCTGCTCACCGCTTCTCCACAGCCGTCGTGGATCGGCTGGGCGGTTCCCTCGGTCCGCAGTTATAACATGGGCTGCGAGTATGTCTTCCGCGACGGCCAAACGGTAGCCGGCCAGGGCGTGGTGCATCTGGAGCCGCCCGACCACGCGATCATCATGATGCGCGTGGATCAAAACGCGGTCAGCCGCATCCGCTACGTCTCGCCCGATTGCGAAATCGACGCGGGCGGCGTTCCGATGCACTGGCTCACCGACGTGCAGCCGGCGCAAAGCGTGGCCCTGCTCGCGACTCTGGTGAGCGAGCGTGAACCGGGCAGCTCAAGCGCGATGGGCGCGATCGCCATGCATGCCGACGCCTCGGCCGATCAGACGCTCGACCGTCTGGCGGGCGCGCAGCAGCCGTTGTCGATCCGCCAACGGGCCGTGTCTTTACTGGCTTCGGAACGCGGCCATCACGGCTTCGAAATGGTCAAGGACCTGATCGCTAACGACACGGATGAGAGAATCAAGGAGCGCGCCGTGCAAGCCCTGGGCAACAGCAAAGACCCCGCTGCGCTCGATCTGCTGCTCGAAACCGCGCGCCGCAACGGCAACCCGAAGCTGCGCGCGCAAGCGCTTGGCGCCCTGGTGCGCCGTCCCGAGCCGAAGATTCTCGATGCGCTCAAAGCCGCCATCGAAGACCCCGACGTCACCGTACAGCGCCGCGCCATTTCGACCCTGAATTCGCTGCCCGACGGCGAGGGCATTCCACTGCTGATTCAAGTGATCAAGAGCACCAAGAACGCCGAAGTGCGCAAGCAGGCGATGAACACGCTGCAAGGCTCGCGCGACCCGCGCGCCCTGGCCTTCTTCGAAGACGTCCTACGGTAACGTCGGCGGTATTNNGGCGGTCTTGCCGCCGGTTCTTGTGCGCACTGGACCACGGATCAAAAAACCGGCGGCAAGACCGCCGGCGTTACCGGCTCTTGTACACAACTCCGCCCTTCATCACGAACAGCATCTTGTCCAGCGCCGCGATATCCGCCGTAGGGTCCCCCGCCACGGCCACGATATCAGCAAATTTCCCGGCTTCAATCGACCCGAACCGCTCCTGCTGCTCCAGCACCGTCGCGCCGCCCAGCGTCGCCGATTGAATCGCCTGCATGGGCGTCATGCCCCACTTCACCATCAGCGCAAAATCGCCCGTCTGCGTTTCCGTCCAAGCATACCCGCCGATATCCGTGCCGTAGACAATCTTCACGCCTTTTTCCACCGCCCGCTTGAAATTCGCGGCGCGAAACTGACTCATTTCCGAATTCGCATTGCGCCCGCCGCGTCCATAGATGTACAGCGTCGGGCACCAGTACGTCCCCTGGCGGATCATCAGATCGATCAGCGCCTCGTCCACGCCGTTGCCATGCTCGATCGAATCCACGCCCGCCTTCACCGCCTGCTCGATAGCCTCGCGGCCGCCGGCGTGCGCCGCCACCTTGTGGCCCAGCCGGTGCGCCTCATCCACGATCGCCTTGGCTTCCTCGTCCCTGAAATTCGGGCGCGAATGCACACCCCCGTCGCGAAACTGAGTGCCGCCATCGGCATAGAACTTGATCCAATCGGCCCCGTACTTGATCTGCTCGCGCACGGCTTTACGGATCTCGTCCGGGCCGTCCACGAACTGCGTCCCCGTGGGCATATCCCGCAGCTCCCACGAGAAACGGGTCGGATTGTACATGCCCGTCGGCGCCAGCGACCGGGTGGCCACGAACATCCGCGGTCCCGGAATCACGCCGCGGTTGATCGCCGTCTTGACGTCGACATCGGCATACATCGCGCCCTCGGTCTCCAGATCGCGAATCGCCGTGAACCCATTGTTCAGCGCGATCTGCGCCGAAACCGTCGCGCGAATCGCCCGGTATGCGATCGATTCCTTGATCAGCTGCTCGTCGTAATCGCTGGGCGTGGGATGCGCCTGCAACAAGACGTGGGTGTGATTGTCGATCAGGCCCGGCAGCACCGTGGCGTCGCTCAGGTCGATAGTGCGCGCGCCCGCAGGGGCTGCGATATCCGGCCCCACCTGCACGATCCGGTCGCCTTGGATCAGGATGTTCTGGTTCGACAGCACGCGCCCCGCGCGGACGTCCACCAGTTTCCCGGCTTTGATGAGGATCTTCTCTTGCGATTGCGGAGCTTGCTGTTGGCGTTGCGCTGCGGATGGCGCAAGCCAAAGTATCAAGAAAGCGGGAAGGCAAAGGTAACGCATAGCCCACTATTGTATGCGAACCTACATCAAGCGGGGGCGGTTCTGTTCGTTGAGGACGAGCCCGTCGAAAATGGCCAGCACCTGTTTCCGGTATTCGTAGATGCGCTGCAGGTTTTGCAGAAAATTGGCTTCGAAATCCCTGGCGCGCATCCACTTATCGAGCAGGCCGGGAGGCACGTCGATATCCTGGCGGAGATCCTCTACGTCGTGGCCGCGCAGAAAGAGGCCGTAAAAGAACGCCGCCTCCCGTTGGGGCGCTAAAGGGTCGAAATCGTCTCTCGCCGTCATAAGACGTCTCAGCGAAAATGTCAGTATAACGGCGTGCGCAGCCTATGGCAAGTCCATTTCTTTCCATTTCTTTCGCGTTACGATTTCAAAACCTTGGTAACCTTAGCTATTTGGAGGACTCGCACCTTGCCAACCTTAATTCCAGCCCCGACCCGGGTCGAAGCCGCCGGCAATAAGCGCAAGCTCATCGACGAATACATTGGCCGCGTGAACTCCGGGACCTCGGCCGCCAGCATCGCCCACATGCGCAGTCCGGGAGGGTGGCAGGAGCCCGGACAAACGCCCCAGTTTGACGAATTCACGGTGGTTTTGAAAGGGATTCTACACGTGGAACATAGCGGCGGAGCGATGGACGTCCGCCCCGGCCAAGCCGTGATTGCGCACCAGGGCGAGTGGGTTCGCTACAGCACCCCGGAACCAGACGGCGCCGAATATATCGCCGTCTGCCTGCCCGCCTTCTCGATGGAAACCGTTCACCGCGACGCTTGATCTACGCGGCTTTTTCACGCAGCTTTTTCAAGCAAACGTGGCGATTTCGGGTCGCACCGTCCTTTCCGTCGACGCGCGTGTGCGGAATTCGTACCGCTCGATGCGGACCGCGGCTATTTCCGCTTCCGACCGAATCACGCGCCCTGTGGCCACGAACTTCAACGGACAGGAGCCGTCAAGCTTCGCGGGCCAATGTACCGATAACTCGACCGTCCGGCCGAGAGGCAGTTGTTGTTCGGTGGTGAACAACACCCCACCGCTGCCAATGTTTAAGGTTTTCCCCGTGCCGCTGATCCGGGACAATTTATGCATAACCCGGTATCGCAACTCTTCGCAAACGGGAAACCGTGTGGTGCGCCTCCGATTAGCGGCGCCTCCGGGTGTTACTTCCGCCTCGTACCTACGCAGTCCCATGACGTTCATTGTGCTAGCGCAATGCACGGCATTCAATAGTCCGAAAGCTTCAATGACCGTAAGGCATACCGGTACTTTGGTATGCTTGCGCACCTAGGGTGCCCTTCTAATCCGTTTGTTATCCTAGCGTAATGGATAGCGACCAGTTCCGGCTGCTTTTTGAACAGGTGCGCAGCGGAACGGTCGATATCGACGCGGCATTGGACCGGGTGCGGCACCTTCCTTTCGAAGACCTCGGGTTCGCCAAGATCGATCATCATCGCGCGCTCCGCCACGGCATGCCGGAAGTTGTCTTCGCCAAGGGTAAGACGCCTGGGCAGGTCGTCGCCATAGCCGAAAAATTACTCGACAACTCACCGAATGTTCTGATAACTCGCGCCGACGCGGAGTGCGCGCGCGTTGTAGCGGAGAAGTTCGAGACCGCGGAATACTTCCCACTCTCCGGAGTGGTGCGTTTCTGGCGTAACCGCACCCTGCGCGGCAAGGGCAAAATCGCCGTAGTCTCTGCCGGTACAAGCGACATTCCGGTAGCGGAAGAAGCCCAAATTACCGCCGAAACCATGGGGAATGAAGTGGATGTCATCTACGATATCGGCGTGGCCGGCATCCATCGGCTGATGCACAACCGCGAGCGGCTGACCGAATCCCGCGTCGTGGTTGTCTGCGCCGGAATGGAGGGCGCCCTGCCCAGCGTAGTAGGCGGCCTGGTCTCGTGCCCGGTGATCGCGGTGCCCACCAGCGTCGGCTACGGCGCAAGCTTCCATGGATTGGCGGCGCTGCTCGGCATGCTCAACAGTTGCGCCAGTAATGTGACCGTGGTCAATATCGACAACGGCTTCGGCGCGGGTTACGTCGCCAGCATCATCAACCAGCTTTGAGAAAGTATAAGCCCGCTCCGGCCGCGATCAGAATGCCGCCCAGTTCCAGCGCGTTGATCGGTCCGATGGGTTCAATCCGGTTGCGTAGCGCCGTCAGAACCAGCAACACTAGCGGAGGAACGCCCAAGCCCACTGCAACCAAGGTTCCGCCCGGAATGCGAAAGGGCCGAGGCAATCGCGGTTCGCGGATGCGCAACGCGGCCAGTGCTGCAAACTGGAGCAGAATACTCAGCCCGGTAAGAAGGACGTCAAGCACAATCAACTTGACGAAGCTCAGGGTCAGACACAGCGCCCACGCTACGGCGCACACCACGGTGGATACCCATGGCGCGCCCGCAGCATTCTTCCTGGTGAATGCCCTCGGCAGATAGCCGTCTTCCGCCAGCACCACCGGCAACCGGGCCAGCGTAAGCGTCAGCGCGTTCAGCGCCCCATAAGCCGCAATCATTCCTGCCACCGTAATGGACAGCGCCAGCGCGGCCCCGGTTGCGCCCGGAATCACGGCGCTCGCCATTTCGGCCCATCCACCCGTCGACCAGCGGTTCGGATCGAGCCCGGTAGCGCCCATCGCCGCTACCGGCAGCACGTAAGTCAGCGCGATCAGCGTTACCGAAGCCGCCATCGCCAGCGGATAGGTGCGCTGCGGCCGGTCCACATCGTTAGCGATAGTAGAGGTGTTATCCCAGCCCATGTAATTCCACATCGCCACCAGAATCCCGCCCAGGATGTCGGCATTGCGCAGGGCAATGGGATGCGTTCCAGGATGCCCGCCTGCCGCCCGGTGAAACAGCGCGAGCACCGTGAGCACGGCAAACGGAGCCAGCAGCAGCACGCCCAGCGCGACGGAGCCTTCGCCCACCGCCTTTACTCCGAGCATGTTCCAAAGCGCGGCCAGCGCAATCAGCCCGGCGCCGATCGCGAAGGCCCTCCATCCCGATGTCAGCGCCGGCACGAAATGGCCCAGATAGCTGACGAATAGCGTCGGATAGATCGCCATGTCGAAGATACTGCCCACCAATGACAGCCACGCCTCCTGAAATCCCCAGAAGCGCCCTAACCCGCGAGTCACATAGACGTAATACCCGCCCTCTTCGGGAAACGCGCTGGCCAGTTCCGCCACCATCAGCGCGGTAGGCATGGCCCAGATCAATGGAGTAATCAGCAGAATCAGAATGGCGCCGGCATAACCCGACTTAGAAACGATATCCTCCAGCCCAAACGGCCCGCCGGAGACAATGAAGTAAGTCGCCGCGACCAGCGGCAGCAGCGTTAGTTTGCCGGATTTCGCCACTTATAGCCTCGCCACCGAAAGTCTTGCCATTTAATTGAGTGACAGCCAAAGTGGGGCAGGCAGTCTTGCCTGCAGCCGCCTTTCAGGCGGCTTTTCCGGGCCAAGTGCAAGTCTTCGCACCCAGCCCGCGCCGGCTGAAAGCCGGCGGCAGCCAGGATTGGCCGCCCCACAAATCTTACAGTCCCAATAGCGTTATCGCATTGCCGCCGAAGATACCGGCCCGGTCCGCATCCGCAACGGGCAGCCCGCGCACCGTTTCCAGCATCTTCGGGATGCTCCCGATCTGGTGCGGATAATCGCTACCTGCCAGAATATGGTCGGCGCCCGCGAACGCGATCGCCAGTTCCACGGCCTTCCGGTCGAAGTTGACCGTGTCATAGTAGAACTTCTTCAAGTACTCGGTGGGCGGCTTCGGAATATTGGCGCGGCACTCGCTAAACGCTTCGAAGCCCCGGTCCAGCCGCTCGGCCAGGTAAGGAATGGCGCCGCCCATATGGCACAGCGCCCAGCGGATTCGCGGAAACCGCTCGGCCACGCCGCTGAATACGATTTTCGCCGCCGCCAGCGTGGTATCGCACAGGAAGCCCACCAGCGGCATCAGCCAATAATCCGTCATAGCTTCCACGCCCACCGGATGCGTTGGATGAATATACAGCACCGCGCCCAAGTCGTTCGCCGCCTCGTAGAGCGGCCAGAAACGCTGGTCGTCCAGACCCACGCCGTTCACATTGCTGAACAGCATCGCGCCGGCCATGTGCAGTTCGCGGCACGCACGTTCCAACTCCTTCACGGAAGCGTCTGGCACGTTCAACGGCAACGTCGCCAGCGCCGTGAACCGGCCGTGCTTCGACGCCACCACGTCCGCGAATGCATCGTTCACCAGCGCCGCGAATCGAAGCGCAGTCTCCGGCGATTCCACATGCGTGCCGGGCGTAGTCAGCGTGATCGTCTGGGTATCTACGCCGTAATCCTTGAGTACCTGCTCGCGATAATCGATATCGCGATGCCCCGGAACGCAGATGTTGTAATCGCCAGGGTAGTAAATCAGCGGATTACCGTCGGCGTCAACCGAGACCTCCACTGCGCTCGGCCCATTGCGAAGCGCGTCCAGGTAAGCGGGCGGATAGTAGTGATTATGAAAGTCGACGATGCGCATGAGATCTGATAAAGAAGAGGTAGACAGGCAATCCTAGCACGACCAGCCCGAGCCCGGAAGCGGCCTGCACCGGGTCGGCGGCGATCTGTATCCCGGCCACCACCAACGCCGCCAGACCGAACACCAGCGGCACAAACGGAAAGCCCCACGCACGGTATGCCGGCTTGTACCCCGCTCGCCGGTGAAGCCGGATCAGCCCCACTGTCATCATCGCGAAGAACAGCCACTCGGTATAGACCACTCGCGTGAACAACGCGCGGTAAGTGCCCGTAGCCACCAGCGCGCACGACCAGACGGCTTGCAGCAGGATGGCCCAATACGGCGTATGGTAACGCGGATGGATGCGCGCCAGCCAGGCGAACGCCAATCCCTCTTGCGCCATAGCAAAGTAAGTGCGCGGCCCCGCTAGAATCACGCCGTTCAGCACGCCCACCGCCGAGAGAATCACCAGCGCGGATATCACCGCCGCGCCGCGCGATCCGGCCACGGCAAACGCCGCATCGGCGGCGACGCGCGTCGACGCTGTCACTCGCGCCAGCGGCAGTAAGTAAAGATAAGCCGCATTCAGAGCCAGATAACACACAGTTACGATCGCCACTCCAATCAGCAGCGCCTTCGGTATGGTCTTCCGCGGATCGCGCGTTTCGCCCGCCGTGTAAGTCACCATGTGCCATCCGCCAAATGCGAACAGCGCCGCGCTGACGCCCAGCACGAACTCGCGGAAGCTTGGGCCTTGCGGTAATGGCGACAGGCCGGGAGGCCTGTCCCACGTGCCATGCCCAAAGAGCAGCGCCATGGTCAGAAGCAGCGCGATGGCCGCCAGTTTCGCCGCCGTGACTCCCGTTTGCAGCCGGCTCCCTTGCCGTACGCCCAGGTAATTCACGAACGAGAGCAGCAGAATGGCGGCGATGGCGGCAGCCTTAATGCCCGCGTCGCTCAAGGGAACAAAGAACGCCACATACCGCGCCAGCACCACCGACGACGCCGCGATGATTCCCGAGTGAGCGCTCCAGAACATCGCCCAGCCCCAAAGAAATCCCCATCCCGGCGAGAGCGTCTCTTTCAGGAAGACATATACGCCGCCGGTTTCCGGATACACCGACGATAGCTCCGCGCACACCAGCGATCCGAACAGAGTCAGCACGCCCGCCGCCAGCCAAACCGAAAGCACGCCCGCCACGCTAGGTACGTGCCGGTTGATTTCCGAAGGCTGCACGAAGATCGACGCGCCGATAATAATGCCAGCCACCATGGCGGTGGCTTGAATCAGTCCGATGGGTCTCTCGAGGTCAGTCATGCAATGTGGGGCAGCCAATCATGGCTGCCGCCGGCTTTCGGCCGGCGCTCTTCACGCACGGAGCGGATTCAGTGCACCCCAATCTACCGCGTTCACACGAGTGTGAACGCTGCACGCATGAGTGCGTGCGCCACGGTGTACTTGGAGCATATATAGCAACTTAGACAACTGGTTACTTCAGATTCTTCTCATACAGCGCGAGAATCCGCTTATACTCGTCCGCCCAGCTCGAAGGCTGCACGAACCCGTGGTTCTCCACCGGATATACAGCCAGTTGCCAGTTCTCTTTGTGCAGCTCAATGAGCCGCTGCGTCAGCCTTACCGTATCTTCGAATTCCACGTTGGTATCCACCATGCCGTGGCAGATCAGCAGCGCGCCCTTCAGATTCTGCGCGAAGAAGATCGGCGAAGACTTGCGGTATGCCTCGGGATCGCTCTGCGGCTCGTTCAAAATCGCCGAAGTGTACCCGTGGTTATACAGCGCCCAATCCGAGACCGGCCGCAGCGCCGCGCCCGCCGCAAAGGTATCCGGCTGCGTGAACAGCGCCATCAATGTCAGGAAGCCGCCATAACTCCCGCCATACGTGCCGATCTTCTTCGGGTCCACGCCATGCTGCGCCACCACGTATTTCGCGGCATCCACAATATCGTCCAGGTCTTTGCCGCCCATATGCTCGTAAACGGCCGTGCGCCAGTCGCGGCCATAGCCCGCCGAGCCGCGGTAATCCACGTCGATCACCAGATATCCGCGATCCATCAGAATATGGTCGAACATATACTCGTGGTAGTAACTGCTCGACCACCAGCGATCCACATTCTGTAAGTAGCCGGCCCCGTGGATGAAGATCACCGCCGGTCCGCCCTTCTTGAAGTTGGCCGGCTTGAAAAGCCGTGCGGGAACCTTCACGCCATCGCGCGCCGCGAATTCCACGATGGGCGCATCGAGCCACGAATATTCCGAAAACTCCTCCGAGGGTGATGTAGTCAGCCGCTTCGAATCCGCCATCGGCCGGTTTTCCTGCACATACACGTCCGGCGGCTTATTAGTGTAGGAGTAGATATCGGCGACCCACTTCTCGTCCGGCGAAATCGTGGTGGTGTGCTTGCCCGGCGCTTTAGTGATCCGCGTTAAGTCGCCGCCGTCGCCATCCATTGCGTATAAGTGGTTCTCATACGGAGTATCTTTGCTGGCCGTGATATAAAATCGCGACTTATCCTCCGATTGACGCACCGCCAGAACTTCCCACTTACCAGTAGTCAACGGGCGCGGTTCGCCGCCATCCCAGGACACGGCGTAGAGCTGCGCGAATCCAGTGCGCTCCGACTGGAAATAGACTTCGCGCCCATTCTTCATCCACCCGAGCGCATTGTTAGCGGGTCCGCCCACCCAGGCGTTGTCGTGTTCCAGGTCGAGCACGCGCGTCGCGCCCGTCGCCGGGTCGAGCGCGAATATCCAGCGGTCTTTGTTATCGGTCGAGCGGCCGGCCAGCACGGCTTTGGTCCCGTCTTCCGACCATACGGGCTCGGACAGTTGCACTTCGCGAGGCAGCACGCCCGATTTCTGCCCGTGGTCCACCCATTTCACGTCGCCGGTTTCCACGCTGAGAATCGCCAGCCGGTTGCGCCCCTGCGCGTCGCCCACGTTAGTGCGTCCGGGGATCTCTTCGGTGTACCCGGAATCGGTAATGTAATTGGGCACGGCATTGCTCTTGGCATTGGCCGCCGATTCGAAAACGGTCGCGATGACGTACTTGCCGTCGGGCGAAAGTTGCAGCGCGCCTGCCGATTCGCGCGCCTGCAGCGTCAGCGGCTTGCGCGCCGGCGGCTCCGCCTTGCGCTTGGCCGCTTCTTCAGCGCGCAACGCCGCACGCTCGCGGACGTATTCCAGCAGTTCCTTCTGTTCCTTCTTCAGATATTCCTGCGCCGGCGTGCCCACTGGCTGGTCGCCGGATGCCGCCGCGGCATCGCCGCGCCCGCCGCCACCGCCGCCGC
>PLDF01000427.1:0-140 GCA_003135055.1 Bryobacterales bacterium
TTGGGCGAGGCCAATTGCATCCTGAGCCTGGGAACTATCGCCCTACGACGACAGGACTATGGCGAGGCGTGGCGGAAGTTCGAGGGGGCGTTGCCGCTCTTCCGGCGGGCAGGAGACGTTCTGGGCGAGGCCAATTGCAT
>PLDF01000427.1:192-49827 GCA_003135055.1 Bryobacterales bacterium
GGCGGCGTTATGAGGAAGCGCTGCCAATGTACCAGCGAGTGGGGGACTTGCTGGGCGAGGCCAACTGCATTCAGGGCCTGGGAGATGTGGCGCGCCGCGTCTCAGACAATGCATCTGCGCAGGGATTTTGTGAGCAGGCGCTTCGTCTCTACGAACGAATCGGTGAGCCCTTCTCAATCGGGAGCACCCACTTGCGCCTCGCCAGGGTCGCCGCTTCCCCCGAAGATCGCGACCGGCATATCGAGGCCGCGCGCGCCGCGTGGCTCAGCATCGACCGCCCAGACCTTGTCAAGCAACTCGACGATGAGTTCAGGCCCCCTAGTTAGCTCCCATCGCCGCGCTGCTTCTGAATGAGTGATACGCTCGGACTATGGCCACCGACGTTCGCGCCGATCACGTTGACGTGAGCGAATTCCGGGAAAACCTCGATCATTTCTTGGAATCCACCGGCGCGGTCCGCGTCACTCGCGACGGCGAGATCATCGGAGTGCATACGCCCCTGCCGAGGCCGAACAAGCTTGACGATGGAAAAGCAGACGAACACTGGGCGAAGTACGAAGAACTTCAGCGGAGGCTCTTGGCCGGAATGGAAAAGAATGGCGTGACCGAGGAAGACTTGATGCGGGATGTTGAAGAGCTTCAGCGGCGGAAGCGTGCGATACGTCGCTGATGGCGGTGCTTGATGCCAACATTCCGATGCGTGCGGGCTTGGGTAGAAGAATCCGGCAGCTCCTGGTGAAATATCGGGGTACGGTTCGGTTTCACGCGCGGCGGAAATCTTCAACTAGCCCTTGCAACCCTGCTTGAATTACGGGAATCGATGAACCGAAGTGCCGCTGGAAGTCTACGAACGCTTTGAAGCTGACGCGCGCGAGCGTCTGGGCCGCGGGGATTCCGACGATTGGCCAATTCTCGCCGCAGCTCTCGCGCTTGAGTGCACCATTTGGACGGCACGCTCCCTTACGGTCGCGGCTCTGTACGGGTGTCGCTACCTACCTGCGCCGCCCGACGCCACCGGCGGTTCGCTAAGGGATTCGCACGGCGTCCGTCATCCTTAACAGAGTAAAATAATAATTGGGGATTCCCCGCCTGAACGAGACCATTTCATGATTGATGCCCTTCTGGCCAAAGTCTTCGGAACGAAGAACGAGCGTGAGGTCAAAGCCCTGTGGCCCACGGTCGCCGTTATTAACGAGCTCGAACCCGCCATTAGCGCGCTTTCCGATATCGACCTGGCCGCCAAGACGATTGAGTTTAAAGAACGAATCGCCCAGGGAGCCATGCTCGACGATCTGCTGGTCGAAGCCTTCGCCGTGGTCCGCGAAGCCGGCCGCCGCGCCGTCAATATGCGCCATTTCGACGTGCAGCTGATCGGCGGCATGGTGCTGCACAAGGGCAAAATCGCCGAAATGAAGACCGGCGAAGGTAAGACGCTGGTCGCCACGCTGCCCACCTATTTGAACGGGCTGGCAGGCAAGGGCGTACACGTGGTGACGGTCAACGATTACCTGGCCAAGCGCGATTCCGAATGGATGGGCCGCATTTACAAAGCCCTCGGCATGCGCGTGGGCGTGATTGTCCACGATCTGGACGACCAGCAGCGCAAGGACGCCTACGCCGCCGACATCACCTACGGCACCAACAACGAATTCGGCTTCGANNGACGAAGTGGATTCGATCCTGATCGACGAAGCGCGCACGCCGCTGATCATTTCCGGACCCAGCGAGGAATCCACCGACAAGTATTACAAGATCAATCGCATCATCCCCAAGCTGGTCCGCGGCGAGGTGATCGAGGGCAGGGAACCGGGCGAGAAGTATACTACCGGCGATTTCACCATCGATGAAAAGCACAAGTCGGCCGCTTTGACCGAAGAAGGCGTGGCGAAGGTGGAAAAGCTGCTCGGGCTCGCCAATCTCTACGACCCCACCAACATTGAGTTCAACCATCACGTGCAGCAGGCGCTGCGAGCGCATGTGCTCTACCAGCGCGACCGGGAGTACGTGGTGCGCGACGGCGACGACGGGCCCGAAGTCATCATCGTCGACGAGTTCACCGGCCGCCTGATGCCGGGCCGGCGCTGGAGCGACGGTCTGCACCAGGCGGTGGAAGCCAAGGAAGGCGTGCGCATCCAGCGCGAGAACCAGACGCTGGCCACCATCACGTTCCAGAACTACTTCCGGATGTATAAAAAACTGGCCGGCATGACCGGTACGGCGGAGACCGAAGCGTCGGAATTCGAAAAGATCTACAAACTGGAAGTGACGGTGATTCCCACCAACCGGCCGATGATCCGCAAGGAAAACACGGACATCGTTTACCGCACCGAGGAAGAGAAGTTCCGCAACGCCGCCAAAGAGATCAAGGAGATGCACGAGACCGGCCAGCCGATCCTGGTGGGCACTATTTCGGTGGAGAAATCGGAACGGCTGGGCGGAATTCTGAAGCGCATGGGCGTGCGCCACGAGGTGTTAAACGCCAAGAATCACGAGCGCGAAGCCTCGATTGTGGCGCAGGCGGGACGCAAAGGCGCGGTGGTGGTTTCCACCAACATGGCCGGCCGCGGGACTGATATCTTACTTGGCGGCAATGCCGAATTCATGACCAAGGACGCTTGCCTGAAAGAGCGCGTGGCCGAGCGTCTGCCGGAGGATCAGGAACAGTACATCGCCGACGAGCACTTCTACTACTTCACGCACCACGACCAGTTCTACCGCGTGCGCCGCGATAAGTGGGATGAGTTATTCGCCGGCTTTAAGCAAGAGACCGACGCGGAACACGACGAAGTGGTGGCGCTGGGCGGGCTGCACATTTTAGGCACCGAGCGCCACGATTCCCGCCGCATCGACAACCAGCTTCGCGGACGCGCCGGCCGCCAGGGCGACCCCGGCAGCTCGCGCTTCTACCTTTCCCTGCAAGACGATCTGATGCGCATCTTCGGCGGCGAGCGGATGCAAAACCTGATGCTGCGCCTGGGCATGGAAGAAGACGTGCCGATTGAATCCGGCATGATCGCCAAGCGCATCCTCAAGGCGCAGGAAGCGGTGGAAGCGCAGAATTTCGAAGCGCGCAAACACCTGCTGGAATACGACGACGTGAACAACAAGCAGCGCCAGGCGGTTTACGGTCTGCGCCGCCAGTTGCTGGAAGGCGTCGAACAGAAGGGGCGCATCCTCGATATGGTGCGCGGCATTGTGGAGCAGTTCATCGACACACGCTGCCCCGAAGACAAGCACCCGGATACATGGGATCTGGCGACGCTGCGCAACGACGTGGTGACCTCGTTCGGCGTGAAGATCGACCTGGCGGAGCTGAGCGGCCTCACGCGCGTCGAAATCACGGATGCCATCTTCGAGCGCTTGCAGCAGAAGTATCTGGAGAAGGAAGACCTTGTGGGACCGGACGTGATGCGGCAGACCGAGCGCATCGTCATGCTGCAGGTGATCGACAACCAGTGGAAAGACCACCTGCTGTCGATGGACGAATTGAAGCAGGGCATCGGCAACCGCGCCTACGGACAGAAAGATCCGCTGGTGGAGTACAAGAAGGAATCTTACGAGCTGTTCACGGCCATGATGGACCGGATCGAAGACGAAACGGTCCGCTATCTGTATTTCCTGCAGGTGAACATCGGCGCGCCGCCTCCGGGGCCTTTCCCCGACGAGGGCGAGGAACAGGAAGAGGGCGGCGACGAGGAAGCCGTAGAGGCGCCGAAGCCCGAGCCGAGCGAGCATCAGCGCCAGGCGGCCAAGGCGACCATCGAAGATTTCACCAAGAACATCCAGCGAAAGAAGGAAAAGGAATTAGAGGCGCTGCACTTCGGCGGCGATGGGACGGCCGAGCCGAAGACGGTGAACGGCGGGCAGAAGGTGGGGCGCAACGACCCTTGCCCGTGCGGCAGCGGGAAGAAATATAAGAAGTGCCACGGGGCGTAAGAGCCGGACCCGGAGACGGTCGTCAATGTAAGAGCCCTCGGCCAGAACTCGGGCTCGGGCCGCTGCTGGGTTGTCCGCCGGCCACGTGCTTGAAGTGGAACGGGAGTTGCCCCGCAGAATCGCGGACGCCGTCAATCGTCCCAGTCGCGCCGCCGCGCGGAACCCCTTCTCCGAGCAGGCGGCGTTACGTCCATATGTCCGGGCGAGAATTTCGCGTTCGGACGCTCGACCGATTTGGGCGGGTTGACAGACGGAAGCGTCGGTCCCACGTTGGCTGTTACAATCGACTCTTACATGTCACTCGTGGTGGTGGGTTCGGTTGCGTACGACGGCGTTGAGACGCCGCATGGAAAAGTGGACCGTATGCTCGGCGGCGCGGCTACATACGTGGGCCTGGCGGCCGCCTATTTCGCGCCCGTGAAGATCGTGGCCGTGGTGGGCGACGATTTCGCGCAGGAAGACGTCGATCTTCTGGCATCGCGCCGCATCGATCTGGACGGCCTGGAGCGCGTCGCAGGCGGAAAGACTTTCTTTTGGGCGGGCGTTTATTCGGCCGACATGAACGACCGGACCACGCTGCGTACCGATCTGAATGTCTTCGCCGATTTCCAGCCCAAGCTGCCCGATGCCTACCGCACGGCGCCCTATCTGTTCCTGGGAAACATACAGCCCGAGCTGCAACGCAATGTGCGGTCGCAGATGCCGGGCGTCCAGTTCACCGGCGGCGATACGATGAACTACTGGATCAACGATTTCCGCGCGGAGCTGCTGGCGACTTTGGCGCAGTGGGATTTTCTGCTCATCAACGACAGCGAAGCCCGGCTGCTTTCGGGCGAGCACAATCTGCTTCGCGCGGCCGCGAAGATCCAAGGCATGGGCCCGCGCACGCTGATTGTCAAGCGTGGGGAGTATGGCGCCATCCTGTTTCATGAGGGCGAGCATTTCATAGCGCCAGGCTACCTGCTGGAGGATGTTTTCGACCCGACCGGCGCGGGCGATTCCTTCGCCGGCGGCTTCATGGGCTACCTGGCCGGGCAGGGGATTAAGCCGGCGGCCGGCAAGGCGAACGTGGCGGAGCTGCGCCGCGCCGTGATTTACGGCTCGGTGATGGGCAGCTTCTGTTGCGAGAACTTCGGCGTGGACCGCTTCCGCACGCTGACCCGCGACGAGATTGAGACGCGCTTTCGGGAACTTCAGAACTGCACTTCGTTTTAGCGCGGCGGTGCTTGGCCTCTGTGCGCAGGGACTCCGCACACGCTCACTTCCCGGCCGGCACGCGGCGCCGCAGCTCGTCGAACCAGTTCACCACGACCTCCATCGTTCTGTCGCCCGCTTCCGCCCGGAAAGACTGCGCGACCAGCTCGCGACCGTTTTTCGACCAGCGTGGCGCGAGCCCGCTGTCTGGGGAGAGGCGTACTTTACCGCCGGGCCCCGGAAACGGTTGAACATAGACTTCCTGCGAGCCAGACTCCACGGAAGAATATGCCAACCACTCCGTCCGGCGATACCTGCCCATCGTCTTCGGAGAAAGCGGTGTCATGGATACGTTGTGGTTTGCCGGGGATGGCGCTGCGCTCCATCGGCAAGACCCAAAGATGGTATGCCTTGTCAGTTCCCAGCATGGAATAGACCAGGAAATTGCCATCGGGCGACCACGATGCGGGCTCGGCCGTGTTTCCCGTTGCCAGAAAGCAGTTTGGGCTTGCCGCTGCCATCCACGGGACCGGAGTAGATTCCATTCTTCCCCGCGACGCTGGCCCCAAAGGTTACGCGCCGTCCATCCGGCGTCCAGATGGGGCTGCGGTTTGCGCCTTCGAACGTCAGGCGCGTCCTGGTGCGCCGGTCCACGTCATAAATCCGGATGTCTCCTTCGGCTCCCGGTGCGTGATAGATTCCGTTCGCGACGCGGCGCCCGTCCGGCGATAGTCTTCCCGTCTCCCACAATTCCCGCGGCGTAAGCGGTTCCACAACCCCATTGCGATTCGCCCAGCCCAGAATCGTTCCGGCCGCGTTCGTGTACATATTCTCGGCCAACGTGATCGGAACACCGCCGGTAACCGGGATCTTCTTGAGCTTGCACGGACCGCGACTAAGTAAGACAGGCCTCCTGGCCTGTCTCCTCTCCGGTTCCACTTCGCGCTCTAACTGCATTGAACCGCGACGGCTGATCGCCAAAAGCCGGGCCGTGCTGGAGGCGCGGGGGCTCCGGAGGAATGCGTCGGGTCGATTGTTCTTGTACCATCCGTCTGTTTTCGGAAGGTTCACGGCGGCCCGGCATCTGCTCAGTCTCGGCTGCCTGTATCTCCAAATAGTTACGGAGCCGCGACCGTAATGTAAGGGAGCGGATTTTGACCGGCGTTTCCCGAATCCGATTAAGCACCGGCGCGGAATCGGGGAGTCGGGGAAGTCGTGGGGCCGGGGCAGACTCCGGGCTCTGCAAGTGTTATCATCACGGAAAATATGAAACGCCGTCGTTTCTTCAAAACTCTGGCTGCGCTGCCGGTGGCTCCGGCGCTGATGTCTCAGGCGCAGTCGCCCGCTCCCCAAACTCCCGCGGCCCAGCCGCCCGCCGGTGGACGCGGCGGAGGCGGAGGCCGCGCCGGCGGAGCCAACATCCCCACGTTCGACGAGACTTCGCCTGAGCTGGTGGCGGATCCCGGACCGCTTTTCTTCACGCCCGCGCAGTATTCGGCCCTGCGCAGACTGAGCGCGTTGCTTATGCCGCCCCTGGACGGAAGTCCGGGCGCGCTCGAATGCCGTGCGCCCGAGTTCCTCGATTTCCTCATCGGCGCATCGCTGCCCGACCGCCAAAAGCTCTACCGCGGCGGACTCGATACCCTCAACGCCAACGCCAAAAAGAGCTTCAAGAAAGCGTTCGCCGATCTCAGCGACGCCGATGCGGACGCCGTCATCCGGCCCCTGCTCGCGCCCGTGCCTTGGGTTCACGACCCGCCCAAGGACCCGGCGGTTCAGTTCGTCGCCGAGGCGCACCGCGATATCCGCACCGCAACGCAGAACTCGCGCGAGTGGGCCGCGGCCGGAGCGGCGTCCGGCAGACGCCGCGGCGGCGGCGGATCCTATTTGAACCCCATCGATCCCATCTACCGGAGCTAGATTATGCCCGCAAAAGTTTACGACGTTCTCATTGTGGGCTCCGGCCACTCCGGCGGCATGGCGGCCAACATCCTGACCAAAGAGGGCATCGAATGCCTCATGCTCAATGCCGGCCCCGAGCCTGAATTCGAGCACAACCGCGTCACCAAAGCCGCCTACGATCTGCCGTTCCACGGTTTCGGCCAGCCGGGCCGCCTGCCGCACGTCTTTCAAGCCAACGAGTTCAACGCCAATCAATGGGTGGACGAGAAGGAAGTGCCTTACACGCACGATCCCGCTAACCCCTACAACTGGGTGCGCGTTCGCCTGGTGGGCGGCCGGTCGCTCTTCTGGGCGCGGCAATCTTTCCGCCTCAGCGATTACGAATTCAAGGCGGGCGATCTCGAAGGAACGGGCCAGAACTGGCCCATCAGCCTGGCTGACCTGGACCCTTATTATTCGCGCGTCGAGGGAATCTTCCGCGTCATGGGCCGCAAGGAAGGGTGGCCGGAGTTCCCCGATGGCAACTTCGTCGAAATGCAGACTGGACCGGATAGCCAGACCATCGCCAAAATGGCGGAATTGGGCAAGCAGCGGCATGGCATGAAGTTCTCCAAAATGCGGACGTCATTGGGGCAGAACGGGCTCGCCAGCTCGGTCAATCTGCTGTTGCCGGACGCCATGGCGACGGGCAAGCTGCAGATGGTATCGAACGCCATCGTGCGCGAGATTACTACCGACAAGAATTCCGGCATGGCCAATGGCGCATATATCGTGGACCGGCATTCGCGGCGTGAAATGCAGGTCAAGGCGCGCGCCGTGGTGGTGGCCGCGGGTTGCCTCGAAAGCACGCGGTTGCTGTTGAATTCCGGCCTCTGCAATTCGAGCGGCGTGCTGGGTCACTATTTGCACGACCAGATTTACGGAGTGCAGGTGGTGGCGTCGGTGCCGGAAGCGCGCGATGGAAAACGCCCCGAGGGATTGATGGGCGGCAGCGCATTCGTTCCCCGCTTCCGCAATCTCACCAAGGAAGACAAGCGCAATTTCATCAAGGGCTATTGCGTACTGCTCAGCAGCGGCCAGGGCGCCAACCCCGATTTCTTCGCCGACTATGGCGACGCGCTGCAGAAAAAGCTGGATCGCTACGCCGGCTCCTGCGTATCGGGAAGCATCTTCGGCGAGCGCCCCGCCCGCTTCGAGAACCACGTGAGCATCAATAAGAACGTGGCCGACGCCTGGGGCATTCCCGCGCTGCACATCGAAGTGAAGGATGGCCCCAACGAGCTGAACATGGCCAAGGACGCGGCCGACACCATCGAAGACATCTTCCACACCGCCGGCTGGGACCTGATTTCCAAGACCGACCGTTTCTACCCGCCCGGATACAGCATTCACGAAGTGGGCACGTGCCGCATGGGAGACAATCCCAAAACCAGCGTGCTCAACAGGTGGAACCAAAGCCACGACATTAAGAATCTGTTTGTGGTGGATGGCGCGGCCTTCGTCACCTGCGGATGGCAGAATCCCACGATGACGATATCGGCGCTCGCCATGCGCGCCGGCGAATATCTGGCCGGCGAGATGAAGAAAGGCAACATCGGCTAAGCCGCTCAATCCACGGGCGCGCGAGACTCGACGTATCTTGATGCGCGCCAACGCGGGACAGACTTTCGTCTGTCAACCCGGCGATCTCAGCGATTCTTTCACAGCTTCCCAGCCAGCGGTTTCAGGCATAGCGCCGAATCTCGCGGTCGCGGGCGTCTCGTTGCGCTGCTCTAAGAGTCGCGTGAGATAATGAATCACCGAATCGATGATACTGACGCGAGTTTTCTTGCTGACGGCCATGGCCGCCGCTCCATTCGGGCTTCTTTACGCCCAGGGCAGTTATGAGATTCAGGTCTATGGCTCCGACCTTGTCGATCCCGGAGCCACAATGTTCGAGCTTCACAGCAACTTTACCTTCCAGGGCAGCAAGACGATCGTCGATGGCATGTACCCCACCGAACACCAGTTGCACGAAACCCTCGAAATCACGCACGGCTTCAACGACTGGTTCGAGTTGGGCTTCTATGTTTTTACCAGCGCCGATTTGAGGGTTGGCTGGCAATGGGTCGGCGACCATATCCGGCCGCGGGTCGCCGTCCCCAAATCGTGGAAATGGCCGGTCGGCGTCAGTCTGTCGACTGAAGTTGGTTATCAGCGCGCGGCGTATTCCCCAGACACGTGGACCATTGAGATCCGTCCGATCGTGGACAAGACTATCGGCAGGCTGTATCTCTGTTTCAACCCGACCATCGACCGCTCGTTTCACGGCCCGTCGGTTCCAAAGGGCGTCACATTCTCTCCCAATGTCAAAGTGGGCTATGACATAACGAAGGCCGTCAACGTGGGTTTCGAATACTACGGCGCGCTTGGTCCGGTTACGGGCTTTGACCCGCTGCAGCAGCAACAGCAGCAGATCTTCGCCGTGACCGATCTGAACGTGAGCCCGAAATGGGAATTCAACTTCGGAGTTGGCGTCGGTTTGACGGGAGGCACGGATCATTTGCTTGTGAAGATGATCATCGGGCGCCGCGTCACAACCAAGTGATAACGAACGGCATCCGCTTGCGTATGGTCCGGAACCTGGATCCGCTTGACTTCGTGCCGGGTGGCGCACGGTCCCCCCAGAGCGCGCCCGCCAAGGCCAGGACGACGAGAAAATCCCGGAGGCGCATAGGGTGGGGCGGCGAATGCTGTGCGGCCGGCGTTGCGGAACCCGGCTCACGGCTAGCCGTATGCGCACGCGTTTCACCGAACGCTCGAGTGCGGGTGGTGAGTTTGAGCCTGCGAGAGGCGTCAGGTATAGTCTTGAGTGAAGAGCGTATGAAGAAATCACTTCAATTCGGGCATTTCCGGTTTTGTCAATACGCCGCGCCCGTCGAGAGTCCTAAGGGGCGTCTTTTTAGGAAGCGGCTATGAGGCAATTCATATTTGGGTTCATTGCGGCGCTGATATTGATCGCCGCCGGAGGTTTAGGTTACGTTGCACTGGGTCTGGCGCCCGTTGCAACCGCATCCGCACCGCTGCCGTTTGAAAAACTAATAACTGGTATCGCCTTGAATGCGCGCGTCAACAAAGAAGCGCCGAAAACATCGCCGATTCCGGCATCGGATGAGGTTTACGCGGCGGGGGCGCAAATCTACCGGAACAACTGCGCCGTTTGTCATGGGTTGCCGGGGCGGGACCAGACCGCGATCGCAAAGGGCGAGTTCCCCAAGCCGCCGGACCTTTTCAAAGGTAAAGGCGTTGCCGACGATCCAGCGGGCGTCACTTATTGGAAAGTCGCGAACGGCATCCGGCTGACCGGAATGCCTGGGTTCAGCGGCTCGCTGAGCAGCGAGCAGATGTGGCAGGTCAGCCTTCTTCTGTCGAATGCCGACAAATTACCGGCCACCGTCCAGACCGCCCTGCAGGAGCCTCTTCGGCAGTAGACGCACGCCGTCCGCGCCCACACCACTTGGATCTGTTCAGAAATGAACTGACAAGAGAGGCGTGATTTCGTGGCCGGATTTCGTAGCTCCAATCGACGTGGAATTTATCGTCCGAGCATCATTTTCGGATCGATCTGCGCGCCAGGATGGAAACGAGGAATGCTCGCGGCAAGCCTTGGTACTGTGCCGGTTGCCGCGATGTGGCCAGTGCAAAGGCGGATTGTTGCGCAAACTTGAGACAAGCAGTTAAGACACTGCAGGCCTGGAAGTTCGGAAGACAAAATAGAGGTCCGTGTATAATTTATTGAGTATGGCGCAGAGCGGTTCCAACAAGAAGGCTGCGAACAGTCTGGTGTCCGCAAGTTGCGCGGCCGTGCTCGCAGTGTATGTCACGGGATATGTTCGGACCCAATCCGCGGCAAACCGGTTTGCAGCGCAGATTGCCGAGCGGAGAGTGTCCGTTAGGGATCCGCTGCGAACTGCGTCGCCAATAGCGGAGTTGCGGCCGGCGGCTCCCAACGCCCCTGTGGACACCCCTGTGGACACCCTTGTGGACACCCCTGTGGACACTCCTGTGGCCGCGCCCTCTCCTGCGATCTCGTCCAATCCGGCGCGCGATGCGGCCGGTAAACGCAGCAAGATCGCGCCCGCGGAGCCCATGCCAACAACGGTCAGCGCTCCGGGCGGCGCGGCGGAGGTTTCGCCCGCCGAAATACCGGCGCCGCCACCGCCGGCAGCGGTCATCGCCTTACCGGAGGCCCATCAGGCCGCTCAGCTAGCGGCGCCGGCCGCGGAACCTAAAGCGGAGGCGGCTCCCGCCGCGCCGCCTGCGCCCATGTGGAAGGACGGAACGTATACCGGCTGGGGCTACTCACGCCACGGCGATATAGAGGCGGCGGTAACGATCGAAGGCGGACGCATCGCATCCGCGGCCATCTCTCAATGCCGGACGCGCTATTCGTGTTCCGTGATCGACAGATTGCCTCCGCAGGTGGCCCAGCGGCAAAGCCCCGACGTCGACTATGTCTCAGGCGCCACCCAGAGCGCCGACGCCTTTTACGGGGCGGTGGTCGCAGCTCTGAACAAGGCCAAGTGAGCGGCGAAGGAGCGAACGATTTTGCCCATCCGCACAGAGGCCGCGATGGGCACGCTGGTGACTATTCAGGTTGTCCGCTCCGGCAGTGAAGGCGTCCATGCCGCCATCGATCGCGCGTTTGGATGGTTTCACGAGATCGAAGAGCGCTGTACGCGGTTCAATGAGCGGAGCGAGCTGATGCAGCTCACGGCGCCGGCGGGCGAGGCGGCGCCGGCGAGCGCGATTCTCTACGAAGCCGTGCGATTTGCATTGATGGTCGCCGAGGTAAGCGGTGGCGCGTTCGACCCTACGGTCGGCCACCGGATGGAGGCGAGCGGCTTCAACAGGGAACATCGCACCGGAGAGATCGTCCGCAGCGCGTGCACGCCCGATGACGATGTCAGCTACCGGGACGTTCATCTTGATCCGGATCGAAGAACCATCACCCTGCGCCGTCCCTTGACGCTCGACCTTGGCGCCGTGGCGAAAGGCCTCGCCGTGGATACGGCCGCGCGCGAGCTCCGTCCGTTCTGGGATTTCGCCATCGATGCCGGCGGTGACCTGTATTTGGGAGGATCGAACGAGCAGGGCGCCCCATGGTCCGTCGGCATTCGCCATCCGCGAAACGAGTGCGAACTGATCGCTTCGCTCCGCATTTCGAACCAGGCGGTGTGCACGTCCGGCGATTACCAACGGCGGACCGCGAGCGGAAATGGGCATCACATTCTGGACCCGCGTACCGGCGCGTCGGCCCATACCGTGGCGAGTGCGACCGTTGTCGCATCTGGCGCGATGCTGGCGGATGCGCTGGCAACGGCCGCATTTGTGCTTGGCCCGGAAGAAGGAATTAAGCTCCTGAATCGCATGGGCGTGGAGGGGCTGATCGTGACGCCGGAGCTGGAGCGATTCGAAACGCGAGGCCTGCGCCATGGGGCTTAGCGCAGTGAAGCGCAGGTCAAAAAACTTCTTCAAAACGCCGAAGGGCCTGCTCACGATTATTCTTGGGGTCTTCGCCGCCATGGCTTTGCCGGGCCAGGGTGTCGGCGCGGTGGCTGGCCTTGCGAGCGCGACCCTCGCCGCGGGCCTGGTAGATGCCCTGATCCTTCGGGGCAGAAAGAAAGCCTGGGAGTTTCCGAGCGGCGCGGTGCTCACCGCCATGATCGTGGCGATGGTGCTACGGGCGCAGGAGCCGTGGTACGTCACCACCATCACCTCGGTTATCGCGATTCTCAGCAAGTATGTTTTCCGCTCGCGGGCGGCGAACGTTTTCAATCCGGCGGCGCTGGCTATTATCGCCAGCTTCTACCTGTTCCACACGGGCCAGAGCTGGTGGGGCGCGCTGACCGACGTGACGCCGGTCGCGAAGCTGGCGCTGGCCGCGGCGGGCGTGTATATCGCAGGCAGGGTCAACAAGATGCCGCTGGCGCTGGCGTTTCTGGGAGCCTACTTCGCGCTGTTTACCGGCACGGCATTCGTGAGCAGTCCGCTGGCGGTCGCCGAGATATTCCGGACTCCCGACGTTGAGGCGGCGCTCTATTTCGCATTCATCATCCTGACCGATCCGCCGACGTCGCCCGCGAAGTATCCCGATCAGATTGTGTGCGGCCTGATCGTGGCGGTCGTCAGTTATGCGTTTTTCGAATTGGCAGGCGTGGTCTATTATCTGCTGGCGGGCGTGCTGGCGGGAAATGTGTGGGAGGCATGGCGCCGGGCGAACCGGCGCACCGGTTACACGTTCCCGAGAGGCATCGGCGCCTTCCTGCGCGAGATCAGTCCCTGGAGGATCGGACGCGCCACTTATAGAGGCGCAGCGGTCGACTCCTGACTCCCTACCCCACTGAGGCTATCTTGCCATCGCGATCTTTCAGCTTGAGTGGGCGCCCCTCTTCGCGTTCCAATAGACAACTCACCAGTCGCGCCGAGACGCCACGGATGTGTTCCGCCACTCTCGCTGGGGTCGTAGGCGCGGACTACGAAACGCACCGGCGGCCATTGGTGCTTAAACGTTTTCGGAATTTCCTCGCTCAGCCGCGAAATCCCGCTCCGTGAAGATAGTTACGGAGCCGTGACCGTAACGTAAGGGAACGGTCATTTTAGCCGGCTTTTCCCGAAACCGTTTAAGCGCCCAGCGGCCATCCGTCAAGTCAAGGAAGGCGTTCGGGCATGCCCCCTCGCAATTTTGAGCATTAACCGCCCGCGGGGTCGAAAGGCGAGGTTCGGGCGTGATGGGCAGACCGGCGTAGAATAGGGCGTGCGGATGGGGCCGTTTCGGAGAAATGATTCGGAGACCAGGTTTCTCTCACTCTTGCCGCGAAGCCGGGAGCGACTCGGCCGCGTCGCTCAGAGCTTTCTTATCGAAGACGCGAAGCGCGCGGACATACCCGGCTCTTTCCTTGTCACGCCGGAGGGTTTCAACCCGTGGAGCGGTTACTGGAATACGGGCATTCAAGGTCGCGCCTGTGGCGGGCTTGACGGAAGAGAACGATGCCGAGGGACCAGTGCGGCAAAGACGCCAAGTGTTTTCCGGCAGGAACGTATCTCAATCTATTACCGGAACCGGCGCTCAGGCGCAGAGGCGGAACGCGGGAGTGCCGCTCCGGCGAAGGTCAGTCGGCGCCAAGGCGCTCAAGCGCCATGATCGCCCAGCTCAACGCTTCGCCTGTGCCTCGGATAAAGCCGTCGAGCCGAATGACAAACGAAAGGAAAAAATTAGGTGGTTGACAAACAGATGAATCGGCGGTCGCCCAGTTTCTGGCACGAGGATCGGCTTCTGAGTTTCTTCCTCGCATTTCTGGTGATTATGACTATTTTCGTTCCGATGGTTGGCATGTCGCGCCCAGGGCGAATTGCCATAGACCTCATTTTCGCCCTTATGCTCCTCTCCGGCGCACTCGCGACCGTATATAAGCGGATGCTGATGCATCTCATTATCGCGCTGACCATTCTGGAATTCGCGGCGGACCTGATCGTCGAATTCAACCCTTCGTTCAGCTTCCGGGGCTGGGACACGGCGCTAAAGCTGTCTGGCATGGCCATACTCGTGGTCATGACGCTTAAGCAGACATTTCTTCCCGGCCCGGTTAACGTGCACCGGGTCATGGGCGGCGTCGCTGCCTACTTGCTGATCGGCGTGACATGGGCATTCGGTTACAAGCTGCTCATGGAAGAGGTTCCCGACGCAATCCACTTCCAATCGTCCTTCGCTGGCATTTCCACGGGCGAACCTGCCCGTTTGCTTTACTTCAGCTTTGCAACCCTCACCACCGTAAGTTACGGCGACGCCTATCCGGTACATCGCGTTGCGCGATCGCTGGCCATATCCGAAGCGCTTATTGGACAACTGTACCCCGCGATCCTGATCGCAACATTAGTGGGGATGGCATTGCAAACGCGGTTTAACGAGGCGCTCAAGGAAACTGAGTTCAAGAGACCAACCTGAGTGCAGCGGGGCCGGCGCGCCATCGTAGCGGATTCCAGTGGTTCCATCTGATTCTGCTAACGCTCTGCGCGGCGATCGCGATGGTGCTCGCCGCCGCGGGAGGATACGGAATCCTGTCCCATCTGGTCAGCCGGCGGACGGCGGATATTGGAAGCCGAATGGCGATACTCATGCTTGCCACGCGGCAATCGCAATGGACAAAGCGGCATCGTTCGCGGCGACTCAGCTAACTAATGTCGAAGCTGCTGTTCGGCGTTCAACCGCGCGATCCTGCGAGCTTCGCGACCATTCCGCTGTTCTTAATGGCGGTGCTTACAGAGCCGCGACCGTCAGGAGCGTTCGCCGAGAGCCTGCCCCCCCCGAATCGGTTAATAATAAGACCCCATTCCTCGGCGTATGCACCCGGCGGCGCCTCTACGGGCTGCCGGCTGAGCGACCAAGTGCCGATATGTCTGCGGACACCGCGTGGTCCGCGACGATCTGACGCCGGCAATCGGGTCGAAGAGCGCCAGTTCCTCTTCGATCAAGCCCTCCTCCGTCGCGCGGCGCTGTTCCGCGCTCACACTGTTGGAAAAGTCCACCAGCCTGGCGAATGTTTCCTCTAGCGTTACGCGGTCCTTCTTGCGGTTGTAATCGGCGGCAATTTCGGAGTACTTGCGGAAGCAGTCCATGCGCAACGAATTCTGAGCCGGCATTTGGGCGAGCTTGTCCTCCACGATCTGGCGAACATGATCTGGCGAACATCTTGTAGCGCGGGCGCCGCGGGCGCATTCGCCAAAGTAGCGGTCTTCGCGGCGGCCAATCCGGAGTACTCCGAGATTGGTGAGAAACCTGCCCTTGGTCGGCAGATGCTACGCGAGCAGTTCCTGGCCGGACTTGTCTTTGACGAACGAATAAACCCGATGTACCCGCGATTCCACCGGATCGCAAGTCTTGCAGTTCGATGAATTCGCCCCCGTTCCCCGCCACTGCTTTCCGGACGGATGGCTTGGTGCGTCACCTGGTGTTCGCGGGCTCATCCACCAGCAACGGGATGCGCTGTGTCCCAAGCGCTGTGTCCCAAGGGCTGTGTCATGGCTTCCAAGGGCGTGTGCCCGACCCAAAAATATCGCTATGCGCTATAAGCGCGCTCGATACCTCACCCGCCGCCCACGAACTGCACAATCTCAATCTCCGCCCCGGGCCCCACCACCGTCTCCCCCCAGCGCGGCTGTTTCACAATCCGCCGGTCCAGCTCCACAGCCACCCGGGCGGGGTCGATCTGCAGTTGCCTCAGCAATTCCAGGATGGTTTGGCCCTCCGCCGTCAACTGCTGTTCGCCGTTTACCGATATAGAGATTGGCATGGTTCGGTTGACACCCCGGTTTTCAACCAATTATAGTCAGAGTTGAAGCCATTCGTCTCTGAACCCCATGCCTAACTCCTACCCGGAGCTGTATTTCCCCGTCCTCGTCCAGGCCGTCATCGCCATGGTGCTGGCGGCGGCGCTGATCACCATCTCCTATGTGTTCGGGAAACGTATACGCAACCGCGTGAAGGATATGCCCTACGAATCGGGCATTGTGCCCACCGGCGACGCGCGGCAGCGGTTCAGCGTGAAATTCTACCTGGTGGCGATGCTGTTCATCCTGTTCGATATCGAGGCCATTTTTCTGTATCCGTGGGTGGTGGTGTACCGCGAGCCGGGCTTGTCGAAATTTCTGTTTGGAGAGATGCTGGTATTCGTGATATTGATTCTCTCCGGATTCTTCTACATCTGGAAGAAGGGCGCCCTCGATTGGTCCGGGTCGGACATGGGCGGCCGGAAGCGCTAGGCGATTCGATATGCTACCCGAAAATCTGCGAGGTCTTGATGTTGCCGGGGTTGGCGCTGTTGCAGCAGCGGCTGTTGCAGCAGCGGTAGACGCGTTCGATGCCGATGCCATCGCCGCAGGCAAGTTCGACCGCAATGAGCTGACGCTTGAGATTGCCCCGCCCAAGATCGTGAGCGTGTGCGGGTTCCTGAAATACGATCAGAGCTTCGTGCGTCTGAGCACGGTGACGGGCGTCGACCGGTATCCGGCCGAGCCGCGCTTTGAGGTGGTCTACCATTTGCACTCCATCGACCGGAACCAGCGGCTGCGCTTGAAGTGCCGGCTTCCCGGCTCCGATCCGGTGATCGAATCGGTGACATCGGTGTGGCGTTCGGCCAACTGGTATGAGCGGGAGACGTTCGACCTGTTCGGCATCCGCTTCCTCAACCATCCGGATCTGCGGCGGATCATGATGCCCGAAGGCTGGGATGGCCATCCGTTGCGGAAAGATTATCCGATCACAGGGTCTCGGATATAAGCGTCAAGGATATAAGCATGCCTGTCGAACTCGAAAACGAAGCGCGGCCACAACCGGAACAACAGGGAAAAACCGGCCTCCGCACCATGGTGCTCAACATGGGGCCGCAGCACCCGTCCACGCACGGGGTGTTACGGCTGTTGATGGAGCTCGACGGCGAGATCATCGTGAAGTGCCAGCCGGATATCGGCTATCTGCACACCGGCATCGAGAAGGAATTCGAGGTGAAGCCGTACCAGCAGGCCGTCACGCTGACCGACCGCGTGGATTAC
Source organism: Bryobacterales bacterium (assembly GCA_003135055.1). Classification (GTDB taxonomy): domain Bacteria; phylum Acidobacteriota; class Terriglobia; order Bryobacterales; family Bryobacteraceae; genus PALSA-243. Next base: position 17,812 of record PLDF01000427.1, read on the forward strand.
CTGGCGCCGCTCTCGAACAACCTGTGCTACTGCCTCTCCGTGGAGAAGCTGCTGGGCCTGGAAATTCCGCCGCAGGCGCAGTGGATGCGCGTGATGCTGACCGAGCTCACCCGCTTAAATAGCCATCTGGTGTGGCTGGCGACGCACGCCATCGATATCGGCGCGATGTCGGTGTTCCTGTATTGCTTCCGCGAGCGCGAGGAAATTCTGCGCATCTTCGAGATGTTTTCCGGGCAGCGCATGATGACCAGCTATTTCCGCATTGGCGGGCTGGCGCTTGAGCCGCCGCGCGGCTGGCATCAGCGCGTGAAGAAGTTTATCGACGTGTTTCCGAGCCGCGTCGACGAGTACGAGAACCTGCTCACGAATAATCCGATCTGGATCGGCCGGACGCAGGGAATCGGAACCATTCCTCTCGAGGACATGCTGGACCTGGGCGTGACCGGCCCCATGCTGCGGGCGGCGGGATTAAAGATCGACGCGCGCAAGAGCGAGCCGTATACCAGCTACGAAAAGTTCGATTTCGAAGTGCCCACCCGCACCGAAAACGACGTGTATTCGCGCTATCTGGTGCGCGTGGAAGAGATGCGGCAGAGCGCGCGCATTGTCCGGCAGGCGATGGACGGAATGCCGGCCGGACCCTGGAAGGCCGATTCGCCGCACGTTGTGCTGCCCGACCGCGAAAAGATGAAGACGCAGATGGAAGCGCTCATCTATCACTTCAAGATTGTGACCGAGGGCTTCCGCGTGCCGGAAGGCGAGGTTTTCCAGGTGATCGAATCGCCCCGCGGCGAGCTGGGGTATTACGTGGTGAGCGATGGAACCAAGATGGCGTATCGCGTTCACATGCGCACGCCCAGCTTCGGCAATCTGCAAGCCACGCCGCGGATGGTGGAAGGCACGTTGATCGCGGACGTAATCGCGGGAATCGGAAGCATGGATTTCGTGCTGGGGGATACGGACCGGTAAGCCACTCCCTTGTGGGGCAGGTTGGCAACCTGCGGCGGATTGTTAATCCGCCCGCCGCTAACGTTGCTTCAACCAATTACGGAACGAGATCAACCGGGGCAGCGATTCTTTATCCTTCTGCCGATTGGCTGCGCGTTTGCTCGACACGATGTCGTCGATATCGCAAACCGGAAATCCTTCTACGTCGACCCGCCGGTTCCAGGCATCGTCAAATCTCTCGATGCCATCGGGAGCGAAGATTAGGTTGAGGTCGAAAGCGCCGCTCTTAGTCTGAATGAATGCTTTTCCCCGGCGTATCTCCTGCGCTTCCTGCGCGGATAACGAGAAGCCAAGATCTCGAAGCGCGTGTACCAACCTCTCGCCGTTCTCCGTGGATCTCTCGACAAACAGATCGGCATCCTGCGTTGTGTCGGGATACCCGAGCAGAATCGCTCCGGCCTTGCCGATGAAGAGATACCTCACTCGATGGCGTGCGCACGCATCGCGAATTTCGAGGGCCTGCCTGTATTCAAACGCGGCCATATCCCAGCCAATCGGGCAGATTCTCTTCGCACCACTGGCGATACTGCTCCATCGAATCGAAGGAACGGAATGGCGCATCGTCCAAGACCGGCTTATAGGTATGAATGAATGCGTAGCGCATGCGCTGTTCCAGAGGCCGCCGGGCCGCCGATTCGAATTCCTTCTCCCACTCCCCTGCCCGAAGTTCTAAGCCTGCTCGCTTCAGCCGCGTCTTCCATTCACAATCTCCCGAATCTCCGCCACCGTGCGCTCCACATCGTCGTCCGTCGAGTAAAAATGCGGGGCCACGCGGATGCCCGCGCCGGGGCGGTAATCCACCAGCACTTCGCGCCGCTCCAATTCCTTCACTACTTCGCGGCCGTTAGGAACGTCGAGCGTCACCACGCCGCCGCGGAGCTCCGGCGCGCGGCACGTATTCACCGGAATGCCGGCTTCATCCGCCAGATCCATCAAGCGCTGCGTCTGCCGCAGCGACTTTTCGCGGATCGCCGGCACGCCGATTTCGTTGACAATCTCATAACCCGTCCGCGCCGCGTATAGCGCGGGCACATTGGGCGTACCGTTCATGAAGCGGTAGGCATTACCGGCATAGCGCAGGGGACCGGCCGCGAATTCGAATGGCTGCTCGTGCGCCATCCAGCCTGTGAACGCCGGTTCGAGCCGCGGCCACAGGTCGCGCCGCACATAAAGGTAGCCCGCGCCCGGTCCGCCGCACAGCCACTTCACCGAGCCGCCGGTGGCGAAGTCGAGGTTGAGCCCGCGCACATTCACCGGCACGGTTCCCGCCGATTGGTACAGGTCCGCGATCACCATCGCGCCCACCGCATGCGCGCGGTTCACAATGGCCGCGAGGTCCTGCACATACGAGCTGCGAAACGCCACGTGAGATACCGAAACCAGCTGCGTCCCGGTATCGATGGCGTCGAGGATCAGCTCCGTGGGCAGCGTCAATCCATCGGGCGCCGCCACCGCCGTCACGCGCGCGCCCAGCCGCGAAAGCGAATGGTAGATGTAATCGTTCGAGGGGAAATTCAGCCCGTCCGTAACCAGCTTGTTGCGGCGGCCGGACCAATCGAAGCACGAAACCACCGTCGATTGGCAAACCGAGACGTTCTGGTGCATCGTCACTTCGTCTTCGCCCGCGCCGATAATCCGGCCAACCAGGTTGCCCACCGCGATCGGCATCTGCCACCATCCCTCTTCCCAGGCGCGTATGCCGCGCGTGGACCATGTGGCGGCGTATTCGCGCAGCCGGTCTTCGGTCCGCCGCGGCATCGCGCCCAGCGAGTGGGTGATCATATACGTGGTCTTTTCGACGATCGGAAACTCCGCGCGCCAACGCAGCAGGGGGTCCATGTGGTTTAGGCCATGTGGTTTATGCTGCCTGGGTTATGCCGCCAAGCCGCGGCCCGCCAGCTTCTCCAAAATCGCGATCGGCGCGCGCCGCGGGTCCGCCAGAGATTCGTGCGACACAATCATCGTCTGCTCCATGGCGAACTGGCCCGATTCCACCGAATGGGGAACCACGTCCGTGAAGACCATCCAAGTGGCGCCCGGCGGAAATTCGAAGCGGTACTTCGGACAATCGCGCTGGAAGGCCTCGTTCATTTTCAGGTAGTCGTGAAAGCCGAGCATGAAGCGGTCGTAGGGCGAGCGCGCGATCACCGGCAGACCCGCTGCGCCTAACGCTTTCCGGATGCCGAATAACGGATCGGGCCGCGCCGCAGCGGCCAGACCGGCGTTGGCCGCGTATCGATTCGCCAGCATCTCGAACGGGTCCGAGGTAATCCACACGCGCGGCTTCGAGGGATTCACGTTGGTGAAGATGCGCAGGATCATATCGCCATTGGTGGGCCGCGTCGGGAACGCGTCGGTATGCAGCAGATCGTTGCGCTTCTTGAGCGGCAATTCGCGGCCGCACTCCTCCACCGGACGCAGGCTGGCGTAATCGAGCCGCCAGCGCGATTGGTATCGCGGCAACACCTGCGCCGCCAATTTCACGGTCCGGCGGGAATAATTGCGCAGCGCATTGTGCAATCTCGCCACCGAATCCGCTTCCAGCTTCGCCACGCCGGAAATGCGATCGGCATTCGGCTTGAACGCGATGTTCTTGTGAAACTCGGGGTTCAGGCGGACGCTCAGGATGAACTCGCGCTCCGCGGCCGGCATGTCGAACGGCGTCTCGCGAAAGAGCACGATATCGCCGCGTTCCAGTATCTCGTGCGGGTCCGCCTGATCGGGGCGGCCGAATGTCAGTTCCACTGCCTGCATGGTTTTTAAGCTATGGGCTTCTTCCGCTGTCGTTGAACCTCTATCGTTGAACCTCTATTGTTGAACTTCGCGCCCTGGGAAGTCTATCATGCAGTTTGCCCCTTTTGCTTCTCATCGCGGCCTTGGTCTTAGGCGCCGGCCTGCTGATCTATTCCCAAACCGTGGCCTTCACCGGCGACGAAGGCTTCCACCTGCTGGCGGCGCAGTTGATCGACGACGGCAAACGCCCATACATCGATTTCTGTTTTCCGCAAACGCCGCTCAACGCCTATTGGAACGCCGCGTGGATGCGCGTTTTCGGCCAGACGTGGCGCGTGCCGCACGCAGTCTCCACGGTACTGGTAATGGCCGCGGTTTTACTGGCCGCGCACTTTGTGTTTACGCGGTTGCCCGAGGCGCAGAATTGGCGCGTGGGCGCGGCGCTGGCGGTGATGCTGTCCATCGGTTTGAACCCGATGGTGGTGGAGTACGGCCCGTTGGCGCAAGCTTACGCCATTTGCCTGTTCCTGTTGGTGGCCGCGTTCCGGCTGACGATCGCCGCCGCCGATAGCGCGTCCGTTTGGCCCGCGCTGGGTGTCGGGTTCTGCGCCGGAGCCGCGGCGGCATCGTCGCTTCTCTCGGCCACCGCCGCGCCCGTATTCCTGTTGTGGCTGCTGATCTACAACCGTTCGGGAAGCCGCTGGCTCAAAGCGGCGGCTTACTTCTTAGGCGGCGCGATCCCATTCCTGCCGGTAGTCTGGCTGCTGAAGCAGTCGCCGCGCGTGGTGATCTTCAATCTGTTCGAATACCATCTCTTTTTCCGCACGCTGTACTGGCCGAAAACCACCCAGCACGATCTGGAGGTGGTCACTTCGTGGATCGATAGCGGCCAGGCGCTGCTGCTCATCCTGCTGGCGGCCGCCGGATTGCTTTTCATCCGCTTCCGCAGCCAGTGGGAGGCGCGTCTGCGCAAGGAATTCTACTTGTGCGCGTGGCTCACCGCGGCCATCGGGCTTGAGGTGTGTACGGCGCACCCCACGTTTCCGCGCTACTTCCTGCTGATGGTTCCGTTCGTGGCCGTTCCGGCGTCGGTGGGGCTGTATTTCGCCGGAGTGAGCCTCTACCGGCCCGGCCGCCCGTTTTGGCCGGTGGCGATTCTGGCATTTCTTTTGGCATTGGGATTGGGCAAGTCGCTCTACCAGCGCTGGAACGACGTTCGCACCTGGGCCGACCACGAAAAAATGGCGAAGAAGGTGGATGAGGTGGCGCCGCGCAATGCGCCCATCTTCGCCGATGAAGAGATCTACTTTCTGACCCGCCGCATACCGCCGCCGGGCTTCGAGTTCAGCTACTCTCACAAGCTGAACCTGGCCGCGCCGCTGATGGCGCAGCTTCACATCGTCTCCCAGGCGCAAGTTAACCGGATGGCCGCCGCGGGTAAGTTCGCCGCCGCTGCGACGTGCGACGACGACGCAGCCGACGAGATGGAATTACCCTCGCTTTACGAGCATAAGACTGACGTTGACGATTGCGCCGTCTACTGGGGAAAAGTGACTGTCAAGAAGTGAATTTCGTGGCGCACGCACTCATGCGTGCAGCGTTCACAATCGTGTGAACGCGTTTGTTTCCTCGTGCGCAAAACGCGTCCCCATGAATGAGAAGCTGCACGCATGAGTGCGAGGCATGAGTGCGAGGCCTGAGTGCGACGCCTGAGTGCGGCGCCACGAAAGGAGTCTCGCTGAGTGCCGTGACAGTGCCCCGCATCGGCTGTCACTCAGTGAATGTCTTCCTCCCCGCCCTACCGAACGCTTTTCAGCGCGAATGCGCACAGATCGACCACGCAGCAGTCCCCGCAGTTGGGCCCATTAGTCTTGCAAGTCTCTTTGCCATGCTGGCGGAGCAATAAATGGGCGCGGGCGAGCGACGCTGCGTCGCGCGGCAATTGGCCTTCCAGAGCTTCCTCGATGGACCGGTACATGACGCCGTAGTTCTTTTGCTCGCGGCCGAAGCCGATACGCGTCAGCACGCGGCAACCATTCGATTCCAACGGAAGACCTTCGGCCATCCCGCAGAACAGCAGAATCTTTTCCGCGCCCGGCTCGCCGATATTGGGGAATTGATGCAGCGCCTTCTTGGCCTTGGCGTACGGCTCTTTGAGGACGCGGTCCAGATCGCCGTCGAACTGCGTTAAGGTGATACGCGCGATTTCGAGCCAGCGGAAGACGCGGGTTTCAGGACGCATGCCGCCCATGGTGGCGAGCTCGAGCAGGGTGTTCCGGTCGGCCTTCCAAATAGCCGCTGCGCTCAACCCAACGCGCTGGCGCAAGCCTTCGAACACGGCGGCACGGCGCGCGTCCGGCAGCAGATAGCACGCATTTTCCCAGAGCACCAGTTCGAATGGACCTTTGGCCGGCGGCAGATCGGGTTCGCCGTAGCGGCGCTTGAGGCGCGCGGCGAGCTTTTTGAAATCGGGCGTAGCGCTAGCGCTATTCACTTGATGCCCCGATTATTGGGCACGGCAAAGCATGCGCGACCGACTCCGCGTGAATGCGCGTAAACCCGATACACACCCCCGCAAATATCAATGCAACGGCGACAGGCCGGGAGGCCTGTCGTACAGTTTACTTCGATTTCTTCTCTTTCGGGATAGTCAGCTTGGGAATATCGAAGTGGCCGCCCAGATCGGCGAGGCCTTCCAGATCCACCGGGCCTACGATATTCACCACGGTCAGCTCGCGCGGCTCCGCTTCGAGAATCGCAACGCCGGTGTTCTTGCCGCTCTCCACATGCAGATAGATTTCGGCGTTCGATTCCTCTTCGGCGCTCTTGACGCCGACGATGCGCTCCCATTCGGGCGCATGGAGCTGGTTGCGGACGCGGTCGAGATCGGCCTGGGTCCATTCGTTATCGTGCTTGAATTCGAAATGCTTGATGTAGATGCCTTGCAGGCCGCCGATGAGCTTCTTGATTTGGGCCTCGTCGGGATCGTGCCCGTCCAGAAACTTCGCGGCGAAGCGCAGCGTGGCCCCGGTGAGCGAGAGATCCACCGCGTTCGACGCCTTCGCCGTCAGATGGTCGAGATCGAGTTGGAACTGCTGCGGCGCGGCCAATGCCACAACCGCGGCGGCCAGCGCCAGAAGATTCGTTTTCATCGGAGCACCTGCATTTGAATGTGGTTCACCTTGGTGGAGGCGATCCGGAACGCCAGCAGCACCTGTTGCTTCGCCGCTTCGCCTTGCCGCCAGCGGTAGCCGTAACCGGCGCTGGCGATCGCCAGTGCGGCCGCGGCCGCCACCGCCCAGCGCGGAAGCGCGAGCCCTTTGCCCCGCCGCGCCAGCGCAATGGTACGCGCGGCGAAATCCGGCGGCGGTTCCTGACGCTCAAAGGCGCGTTTTAATTGATCGTCCAGCCAATCCATTACCTGTCTCCCATACAGCCCGGCAAATCATTGCTCTCTCAGAAGCCGTGAGAGAGATCGCGTTCACACCATGTGAACGCTGCACGCATAAGTGCGTGCGCCACGTATTCCGGTCATCCCACGCCGCGGCGCTCCAGCTTCTCCCGCAGCAGCGCCAGCGACCGCTGCAGATGGCTCTTCACCGTCCCCAGCGGCATGCTCAATGTCTCCGCAATCTCCGAAGGATCCAGATCCTCCTGGTACCGCAACACCATCACCATGCGCGGCGCTTCCGGCAGGCTGGCCACCAGCCGCCGCAGCGTCTCTTCGAGCATGGGATCGCGCGCCGCCTCGCCGGCCGCGGGCTCCGCCACCAGTTCCAGCGCGACTGCCGGACGCCGCAGCCGCCGGCGCCCTTCGTCGATAGCCCGCTGCGCCGTGACCTTCCGCAGCCAGGATACGGCGTGCGCCTGCGATTGGATGCTGCGCAAATTCCGGTGGAGGCTCAGGAACACCTCCTGCGCCACTTCCTCAGCCAGGCCGCGGTCGTGGAGGAACCGCCATGCGAGGCTGTAGACCATCGATTGGTGCCGCCGCACCAACTCGCCGAATTCCAACCCGATCTCTTGCGCCGCTACCAAGCCAATCACTGTTTATCGATATCGAATGCCAGGCTGCTGACCACGTCCGTGCGCCGGAAATCGCTGTTCTTGAGATTCACGGAGATGCTTCGCTTATAGAAAAACACGGCGCGCACTTCGAATTCGCCTCCAAAGCCGGCGGGGAACCAGATGCCATCGGGCATGCGTTCGTAGCTCACCGTAAACCCCACGCCGCGGACGTTGGTTCCGAGCACGGTCTGCACTGCCAGCGGAACCTTCCAGGCAAGATCCGTAGTGATCTGCACCGGCTGGAACTCGGCCGCGTCGATGAGCGCTTCGCCTTTCCAGGAGCCTTCGCCGCCATCCTTATTGCGCACGTGATTCGGCCGGAAGCCGATGCGGTAGACCTGGCGCCCATGGTATGTCTCACTGCCTTCCACCTTATAGCTGTATAGGAGCTGCTCCCGGGCCGTCAGCGGAAACAGATCGTGCGGGGTGCTGTCGTCGCTATCGTCGTCGAAGGCAGTCACCAAAGCGCCATCGATATCGAGACCCTTGCCCTCATAGCCGGGGCGATAGTAACTCGTCAGTTTGCCGTGGTCTTCGTACTTACCTTCAAAGGCAGTCATCTGCTTCCGTTCGCCCCGCGCATTGGGCGTCACCGTATATTGACGCATCTCTTGGCGAGCCAGTTTGCCATTGGCGCGGTGCACGCCGACCAGTTGCTCCTGTTGGTACACATATTGCTTGCGCGCTTCCACCGACTGCGCCTGGTTAGCGGCCACGCGCGACATGATTTCATCGATCCCCGGCGTTTGAGCCAGCGCCGGCAGCCCCGCCAGCGCCATGCATATCGTAAGCTTCATCATAAGCCTCTTACTCGTTATACGCGCCCTATTAGACCCGCGAACGCACTTTCCCGCCGAGCCGATCACTGTTTGTCGGTTTCGAATGCCAGGCTACTGACTACATCGGTACGCCGGAAATCGCTGTTCTTGACGTTCACCGAGATAGTTCGCTTATAGAAAAACAGCGCGCGCAATTCGAACTCTCCCCCGAAACCGGCGGGGAACCAGATGCCATCGGCCATGCGTTCGTAGTTCACCGTAAACCCGACTCCGCGCACGTTCGTGCCGAGCAGGAGTCTGACCGCCAGGGGCACTTTCGCGCTTAAATCCGTGATCACCAGCACGGGCTGAAACTCCGCGGCATCAATCAGCGTTTCGCCTTTCCAGTAGCCTTCGTCGCCATCTTCGTCGCGCCGGCGATTCGGACGGAAGCCGATGCGGTAAACCTGGCGCCCGTGGTATGTCTCGCTCCCTTCGATCCGGTAGCTGTACTTGCGCTGCTCGCGCGCTGTCAAGGGGAACAGATCGTACGGGACGCCGTCGGAGGAATGACCATGGCCGATTCCGTCCCAGGACGCCGTTACGCCGCTGTCGCGCACAGCGTGCTGCGCGCCGGAAGCGTTCTCGGAGGTGGGAGGTCCGCAATGGCCCTCGCCCTTGGTTTCGGATTTCACTACTTGCCTTACGATGCCATCGGGCCTGGGCGTTACCGTGTACTCCCACCTTTGCTGGCAAGCCAGCTTTCCATTGGCCCGGTGAAGAGTGAAGAGCTGCTCCTGGCGATAGACATATTGCTTACGCGCTTCCACCGACTTCGCCTGGTTGGCGGCCACGCGCGACATGATTTCATCAATCCCCGGCGTCTGAGCCAGCGCCGGAAATCCGGCCAGTGCGATCCAAATCACAAGCTTCATACCTGTCAATACGCACCACATCCGGACTGCGAACGCACCTTTTGGCTTGGTAAAACCCACTTGGCAAATCGATAGACCGCGGTTTCAGCGCCTTGGGCATCTTCGGGCCGCGGGAGGCCGTTACGCAAACGGAAATCGAATTCACGCTTGCGGAAACGCGGCAGGCGCTATCGATCGGCGCGGTGAAAATTTTCGATCGGGAGGGGGAGCCGCCCGGCTGATTTGGCTGGGCCGGTTCAAAACCCTATTGCTTTAACGCGATTGGCGCCTGACAATCTATATTTGCACCCCATTTGAAACCCGGCCTTATAATTTGAAACCCGGCATTCCCGGAAGGAGAAAAAAAGTGAAGAACATTCTACGTGCGCTCTTGATAGCCGCCGCGGCATTGACCGCGGCTTCGGTCTTCAATCACCCGTCCGCTTCCGTGCTCGATAACAGCACCATGCTCGCTTTCGGCACGCCGCTGCCCATATGCCCGCCGGTGTGCCCGAACCCCTGTCCTCCGGCCTGCGATCGGTCGCGCGGTCCGGGTTCGGCTGGGAAGGTCAAGCCGAAAAAATCCAGCCTGCCGCAACCTCGATAGCGGAACGTGGTTCGCCGGTTGTATAATCGGCCCAATGGATGGGCTCATTCTCACACTCTGGTGCGCGGGCATCGCCGCTCGCGCCTTTGCCGCATTTCGCCTGTGGCGTAGCAACTTGATCCTCCGTTTGCCTACGCTGTGGGGCCTGTTGGTCGTGTTAACCGCGCAATCCGCCGTCGCTCTGTGCTTGCTGGCGAAGCCTGTCATGTATGCCGAGGTCTACGCCCGGACGGCGTGGTGCGTCATGCTTATGGAGGCTATCGCGCCGGTTGGGGTGTTCTGGGCGGTGGTGGAGCGCTACCCACGATTCCGCGCTCCCGGAACTTTTCTCTTGACGCTGCTAGCCATCGCTGGCTCGGCAGCCTGCTGGGCCGCCGGCTATGGGTCGGTTCCGGCCGGATGGAACGGGCAGTGGCATCTGGCTGTTTTCGTTCAGCGCGCGGTGGCGGGTATCATGTTCGCGGTTCTGTTGGGCACGCGCGTATTCCTTCCCAGGATCACCGCGATTCCGATTCGCCCGTCCGCGCAACGCGCGGCCGATATTTTGACTTTGCATATGGGGGCGGCGCTCGGAACTTCTATTTTTGCCGTCGCCACCGGGTTGAAATACGCGGGCCTGATTAACCTGGCAACCGTCGCTAATGGGCTTACTTTTGGCCTGCTTTGCGCTGTCGCTCTTACGCGGGAATCCGATGTGTGCCCGGAAGTCTGGCGGCGCAAGATCGACGCTGCGGAAATCGATTCGAGGCTCGCGCGCACTTGGGAAAACTTTCGGGATTACACGCGGATGTTAGATCGGCAACGATGAGGAAGGAGTTGCGTTCAGTCCGCCCCGGCGTGTCCCAATAGTCGCGCCATCGAATCGCACGCAGTTTCAAACTTCACCGGCACGCGGAGGACGAACAGGAAGCCCAGCGCCGTCAGCAACGCCATCTGGGCATTGGAACGATGCAACAGGAAGCGGAGGGCAAGGTATGGATTCCACCGCCCCAAGAGCGCCATTTCTTCGGCTCGGATGGCAAGCCTCATGCGCACGTCTGTCCGGATCGAGTTCAGGTAACCGCGCAGCAACCGAAGACGAGTTAGCCGAAAGCGCCCTTTCATCAGCAGTGGAATGGCCGCGAGCGTATCGAGCGCCGCGCAGTTGGCAGGGGCGGAGATCCCAGGGGCGTATGCGGCGATATCGTCAATACTGTTCAGTAATTTGGCCGCATCCAGGCACTCCAAAGACCGGGGTCCCATAACCGCAACTTCGCTTTGTAAAAGTGCCGCGAGATGACAGGCAAAATCGAAGCGTCTGGGCATGACCTGAATGACGGTTTTGTTTTTTGAATCCGATGATACTACCGAGTCCGGTTAGATACAAGTGAATTCTTCAGATATTCTTTTTGAACGCCGTATTTCGCAAAGACTCCCCTCATCAGGTAACGTTATCCCGATACTTTACCTGAGGCCCATAGCAGAAGCGGTCGCCGAGGCCGCCCGTCGGTCCAAGTGAGCCGTCGAAACCTACCATCGCACCCTCTCACCGGAACGTGCCAGAACTTGTCCAAAAATTCGCGATTCGCGATTCGCGAATGTAGAATGAAAACATGGCCTTGAAGTCCCAAGACGTGTATGTGACACTGAAAATCGTCGCGGCCAAGTCGCGGCGCGCCCCATACTCTCAACTGGCAATGGAGTTGGTAATGAGCTCTTCCGAGGTACATGCCTCCGTCAAACGCGCCCAACTCGCTCACTTGCTCCACGGTCCGGAACAGCACAACCGCCCAAACCTCGCCGCGCTCGAAGAATTCCTCATCCACGGACTCAAGTACGCTTTTCCTCCCGAACGGGGAGAACTCACGCGTGGCATCCCTACGTCCTACGCCGCCGAGCCGCTCCGCAGTCTGATCGCCCGTTTGGCCTTACGCTGCAGGCAGGCGCAGAGGCATTGCGTTTGAACCCCTATATAAGACCGCGCCCATCGCAGCGTTGCGCGACCCGTCGTTTTACGAATACCTCGTATTGGCCGATGCCCTCCGCGATGGCCGCATCCGTGAACGAAAATACGCCGAAGAAGAGTTGCACCGCCGGCTCCGGCAAGCAAATGAACGATCCGAATCTTGATCAACTCATCGCGGCTGCCGAGCTTTTGCGGCCTTTACTCGATGAGCTCGTGTTCGTCGGAGGGTGCGTGACGGGCCTTCTGATAACCGACGCCGCCGCTGGCGCCCCACGGGCTACTCTCGACGTGGATGCAATGATGCAATTGCGGAAATCAGCTCTTATGCGGCCTATGCGGATTTTGGGGATCGTTTGCGCGCGCTGGGTTTCGGGGAGGACACGCGCGAAGATGCACCGTTGTGCCGTTGGACCCATCATCAGACGATACTCGACGTTATGCCCCTGAATGGGAAGATCTTGGGGTTCACTAATCGGTGGTATAAGGCTGCAATGGAATCTTCGGTGACGAGAAGACTCTCGACCGATCTTAAAATCCGCGTCGTCACGGCGTCCTGCTTCATCGCAACAAAACTCGAAGCGTTCAAAGGCCGCGGGAAGGGAGACTTCTTTGGAAGCCACGACTTGGAGGATTTAGTCGCGGTCGTCGATGGCCGGGAGACGTTGGTAACCGAAATCCGGGCGGAGTCGGTCGGGCTCCGTGCATACATCCAGGCTGAGATTAAGAGCCTGCTCGGTACCATAGGCTTTCTCGATGCGCTCCCCGGATACTTGCTTCCGGACCCCGCGAGCCAGTCGAGAATCGGCATCGTGTTAAGCCGCCTGGAAGATCTCGCATCCATCCGAAAGCGATCATGAGTGGGGCGGCCAATCCTGGCTGCCGCCGGCTTTTAGCCGGCGCCTTGCGGGTAGCTAAAACCCGCGCATGAACCCGGAAGCCGCCAGAGAGCCGGGTGGTCAGCCCCGCAAGCGCCACTCTATCGCAACTTTCACACGCATCTATACGCGCCATGTCCCGGCTGCGAGCATTCTCTGTGCACGTAGTATTTCGCGAAGACCACTCGCTTACGGTCGGGGCTCCGTTAAGAGATTAAAATACAGGTTCACGATGATTTTCGAACAGTTCTATCTCGGCTGCCTGGCGCATGCCTCGTACCTGATCGGCTCGGATGGCGTGGCGGCCGTAGTCGATCCGCAACGCGATGTCGGCATTTACCTGGAGGCGGCGCGCGAGCGCGGGCTGCGCATAGCTCACATCATCGAGACGCACCTGCACGCGGATTTCGTCTCCGGGCACCAGGAACTGGCGGCGCTGACGGGCGCGGCAATCTATCTGGGCGAAGGCTCGGGCGCGACGTTTCCGCATCATCCGGTGCGCGATGGCGATGAAATTTCGCTTGGCCGAGTCCGTTTGCGGTTCCTGCAAACTCCCGGGCATACGCTCGAAAGCGTGAGCGTGGTGGTGACCGATCCGGAGCGCGGCGGTGCGCCGGCCGCCGTCCTCACCGGCGACACGCTCTTCATCGGCGATGTGGGACGCCCCGATCTGGCGGAAAACCATACGCCGCAGGAACTGGCGCGGCTGCTGTATGACAGCCTGCGCGAAAAAATCCTGAAGCTCCCAGACGATGTGCTGGTCTACCCGGCTCACGGCGCCGGATCCATGTGCGGCCGCAACATCAGCGCCGACCGGAATTCCACTATCGGCCGCGAACGGCGCACCAACTATGCGCTGCAACCTATGGAGCGCGAAGCTTTCGTGGCGCTGATGACGGAAGACCTTCCCCCGCGCCCCGAATATTTTCAACGCGACGTGGATTACAACCGGCGCGGCGCGGCCCCGCTCGAAAACCTGCCGCCCCTGGCGCAGATCGCGCCGCAAGAAGCGCTTCAGCGCCAGCGCGCGGGCGCGGCGATTCTTGATACGCGCGCCGCCACGCCGTTCTGTTCGGGGCACATTCCGGCATCGATCGACATCGGGCTGAGCGGCCAATTCGCCGCGTGGGCCGGGGCGGTGCTGGGCCTCGACCGCGATCTGATCCTGGTGGCCGACGACGATAAGACCGCCGATGAGGCGCGCATGCGGCTGGCGCGCGTCGGTATCGAACGCGTATCCGGCGCGGTGGCGGGCGGCATCGCCGGATGGGCCGAGGCTGGGCTGCCGCTCGCGATCACGCAGCAGACCACCGTGCAGGATCTGGCGCCACAGATGGATCGCTTTGCGATTCTCGATGTGCGGCGGCCGCCCGAATGGAAAAGCGGGCACATTCCGGGAGCCTTGCTCCATCCGCTGGACGGGCTGGGGAAAACCATGGATCAATTGGATCGCAAACAGCCTGTCGCGGTGCACTGCAAGGGGGGATACCGGAGCGCCATCGCATGCAGTTTACTGGAGGCGGCGGGTTTTGAAGGCGTGGTCAATGTGATCGGCGGCTTCGATGCTTGGGCGGCGGCGGGGCTCAAGGTGGAGTGATCATGTGTATCGAAAAGCCCAGTTTTCCGGCCGCATTGGCGCCATAGTGGAAAACCTAATTGAAAAAGCGCAGCGGAAGAAGCGTAATAGAACAAGCAAGGAGCGGGAACTTATGGTCAAGGCTAACAGCGCAAAAGTGGAATGGGATTCCGCTAAGAAGCGGTGGGAAGTCCATATCGAAGTAGGCTCTGAGGTCATCAAGCGCCCCATCGAGGAGAAAACCGTCGAATCCGGCGACGACGCCATACGGAGCGCGGCCGTAGCAATAGCGAACGACGAAGGCTACCAGCTCGACCCGGCCAGCGTGCAGATTGTGCAATTGCAGTAGCCCGGAAGGTAGCGTACTCAGTCCGGGGAAAGGGGTCGGCATGAGTGAACAACCAAGCCTGCGACACGCGTTCGCGCAAGCGTCGAAGCGCGTTCGCACGCGCGTGAACGCCGCCCCCATAAGCGCTCCGATATTCCGAGCCCGATCACCGCAAGATTTACGCGGAGAGCTTCGTGGGCGAAGAGCATTGCCGGGTAGCCGTGGCGCACGCACTGCTGCGNNCGTGCAGCGTTCACACTCGTGTGAACGCGCTTCAGTCTTCGCGTCGAGATGGGAAGGTTATTTCGAGACAAGGAGGATAGAGACATGAAACTAGTGCTTTTCGCATTGCTTCTGCCTGCGGCCTGGGCGCAGGAATATGAGATTGGCGGCATCGGCGGGTACGGTTATTACCGCGATGCGACGGTGTTTTCGCCCGGCGGCGACGCCACCGCGGGAATCCGCAGCCGCTTTGCGGCCGGAGTTGTGGCGGACCAGAACATGTACCGGTATATCTCCGGCGAATTCCATTACCTTTATCAGGATGGCGACCCGTTCGTATCGAGCGGGTCCGTGCGCGGCAACGTCAACGGCCAATCGCACGCGTTCGATTACGCATTGCTGTTTCACGCCAGGCCGCGCGAGGCGAAGCTGCAGCCGTTTTTCGAAATCGGCGCCGGTGCGAAGTATTATCGCGAAACCGGCCCCGCGCCCCAGTCGCAACCGTTGCCGAATATCGTTACGCTCACCAGCGAAAGCCAGTGGCGGTTTCTAACCACCGTAGGCGTTGGCGTAAAGTACCGGTGGACGAGGCACGTGCTGCTTCGCGCCGATTTCCGCGACTACATCACGCCGTTTCCGAAGCGCCTCTTTGTCCAGGCGCAGGGCGGCACGGACCGCGGATTGTTCCAGCAGTTCACGCCCAGCGTTGGAATCGCCTATGTGTACTGAGGGTCGATAGGCGCGCATGGTGGAAACGCAGCGCTGCCGGCTGGCCGGCGGCGCTTTGCTCAGCCGCCGGCTCTGAGGCTCAAGACATCCTGCACGCTGCGCAGCAGGCTTTCCACGGTGAAGGGCTTGGGAAGAAGGTTGAATCCCTTGTTCGTCACAAAGCGCTGCACCATTTCGGCATCGTGGAAACCGGACATGAACAATACGCGCAAGTCTGGCTGGCGCTCCAGCAGATGTGCGGCTACCACCGGGCCGGTTAGGTCGGGCATGATCACGTCGGTCAACAAGAGAGTCACTGGGGTGGCGCACTCTTCGAATATCCGGATGGCGTTCCGGCCGCCGTCCGCCAACAGAACGCTGTAGCCGGCGTTCTCCAGGGCGGATTCGAGCAGATCGAGTATGGCGCGGTCGTCGTCGACTGCAAGGATAGTAGTGGCGGATTGCGATCGCGCTGTGGACATCCCGGCTCCTTGCGGGGAGGGGATGATTTCAGGCGCCACACGGGCCGCCTCCCGCGCCTGCCTCTATTATATCGGCCCCGGGCCCCGCGGCCCGTGGCTCCATAGGGCCAACCGGTGCTTTGTAGGACAAGCATCCCTGCCTGTCTCGCCCCGGGTGCGTCAGTAAACGGTGCAGGCAGCGTATGCTTTGGCTTCTAGCGGTGGTCGTTCGCCATTCGGTCGTTGAGGCCCCGAAAGACGGAATCATAGTGGCCGCCCTCCGCAGCGAAGCGGAGAGGCTTCACGTTTTCGACGCAGATCTCAGACGCCGCAGGCTGGGTCTTCAGGATCTCCATCACCTCTGCAATGAACTTGTCGAGCGGCATGGCGCGTGGGTCGGATGCCCCGTTCATAAGGTCCGTGGCGACATAAGGAGGGACGAGCTCGATAACCTCTGTGGTGGACGCCCGAAGCTGATAGCGGAGCGATTGCGTATAGGAGTGGATGGCGGCCTTGGTGGCGCAATAAGTGGGGGTCGGGGCCATCGGAACAAAAGCCAGCCCGGAGGAGACGTTCATGATGGCGGAATAGGGCTGCTTTTGCAGCAGGGGCAGAAGCGCCGCGATAAGACGGATGGGGCCTAGCAGATTCGTTGCAATAATAGCTTCCGCGTCGGCGAGATCGTTCTGTTGGGCCTGTAGCTTTTCGGCCCGCATAATACCGGCATTGTTGATGAGTACGTTCATCGCCGGGCAGTGTTTTGTCAGATGATCGGCGAAAGACCGGATGTTGGCGGGGTCCTCGATGTCGAGCGTAACGGACGCCATGCCGGGGTTGGCGGCGATAGTCTGGTCAAGCGCCTGCTTGCGGCGGCCGGCCACGATGACATGGTTTCCGAGTGCATGGAAGGCTTCCGCCAGCCCACGGCCAATGCCGGAGCCGCCGCCCGTGATTAGGATTGTGTTGCCGGTAATCTTCATGACGATTATTCAGACCTAATCGCATTGTAGACCGGCAGGTGTGGGGCAGCCAATCTTAGCTTGCCAGTCTTGGCCGCAGCCGCCTGTCCATGAGGCTTCTGCCCTTTGCCTACCTACTTCGTGGACAACACTGGCTGGCGACTGGCCGGATTATAACGCCCGGCCGCCTTTCCGTTTCTTTACTGCGACTGCGAGGAAGTCGCTTTTTGATTCTTAACCTGCAGTTCATTGACTACCTGCTGAACGTTCGGAACGGAAGCCGCGATACCTTCTGCCTCCCGGCGCCTGGATTGGGAGTCCACCTCGCCGGTGAGCGTGACGACGTGGTTCTTGACCGCGTACTTAACGTGATTGTGCAGCTTGCTTTGAATCAGCGCGGCATCCAGATTTTGTTCGATGCCCTTATCCAGATCCGCATTCACGCTCCGGGCCTCGTCTGCGGCGCGCAACGGCACCACCGCAATCTGATTCGCCACAACTTGTCCGCCCGCGATCGACGTTGCAATGCCTTCTGCTTGCGCCTTGTCGCGGTCGCCTTCCACCTGACCGCCCAGGGTCACAACGCCCTTGTCGCGATCCTGAGCGATGGAAACCTTCTTCAGCCCGGCATCGTCGAGCGCTTTACGGATGTTGCCGGAAACGTCGGGCGATTTCGCGGTGCTCTGTGAGCACCCTGCCAGTATTCCGATGCCAGCCATCGCCAGCAACGCGGGCCAATGAGAGAGAATCTTCATGGTTATTCCTCGATCCAACAGTTACAGAACAGATTTAGGGCCAACGTCATGGCTTGGCAGTGACATACATTACATAGCGTTGCTTTGTTGGCCTCGACGGCGTTCCAGCCGGAAGCGAGCTATGCACGCTGACAGCGCGGTACACTACCGCTGAGGACAGGCATGAGAAAGACTGCTTTTGTGATGATGCTGTTTGCGGCGTCGGATGGGCTCTGCCAGACGCCGGCGAAGGAACCCGATACCCTGCAAGCGTTGCTGCTCGAAGTGCATCAGTTGCGCCAGGATATCGAGGCCATGACGGTGGCGTCGCAGCGGGTGCAGATCGCGCTGCATGCATTGCAGATGCAGGATGCCGCCGTGGCGCGCGCCGCGCAGCGGCTGGATTCCGCGCGGGACAGGCGCTCGGGGGCGGAGGCGAATCGTGACCGTACGGCGTCGGCGATTCAAGGGCTGGAGGGCAAGCTCGCCTCCGGGACACCGGCGCAAGCCGAAGCCAAGGAACTCGAAGGCGCCCTGTCCCAATTGAAGAGCGAAATCGGGCCGCAAACGGCGGAATTGCAAACCTGCCAGGCAGCGGAAGCCGAAGCGTCAAGTCAGCTTCGGAGCGAGCAGGCGAAGTTGGCTGACGTGCAGGATCGGATCGAGCGTCTCGATAAGACATTGGAGAAACTGGGCGCCGCCGGAAAATAACCCGCCCGTGGCGTTTGTGCACGCATCGCGGAGCCGTCCCGGAGCAGTTCGCCTTGCCGTCGTGGCGCACGCACTCATGCGTGCCGCGTTCACACTCGTGTGAACGCGCTTCGGCCCTGCGTCAACATATGTCGGGATGACTCTCTACACAGCACAAAGCAGAGCGTAGCTTGCCAGCCGGCCGCCGCTCACCGCGTCCGCTTCGCCGCGCGACGATGGCACGCCAAAGCCCACCCATCTGGCTCACTAAGATGCGCCAACACTTCCGACGCTGTGTTTAAGCCAAGCTATACCGTCGATAGTGCGCTGCGTCTTTCCTGATGATACGCAGTGAGCGTTTGATTAGCCGATTCAATGGTCTTGATCTCATCGGCGACGCGCGCCAGGGTTGCGCCCCGAAGCACTACGTAAAACTCGTCGTCTCCCACGCCGGTATAGACCCGATTGCCGATGCATCCCGAACTGGCCACCGCTCCATTTGCCATGGCCGCGGGGATGGCCATGCAAGTCGGGCGGCCCAGCAGCGGCAGATTCGACATCTCGCCCGCGCGCCCGGCGGCTTCCACCAGCAGCATGACCCGGGCCGGCTTGCCGCTGGCGATCGCCACCGAGGGCTCCACCGGTGCATCGGCGAGCGGCGAGTAAACTACGAATTTCGCCGATTGATCCAGGTGAAACACGCCGCCCACTTCCTCCATGCGGATATAGCCGATGCCGCTCATCAGCGCCAGCGTCTGCTGCAGATCGGGCATGCGCTCGGGCTCCAGCAGGTTGTGAGTGTAGCCGCCGACGGGACAGTTCTGATGGTCGGCGGGGACGGTGTAAAAGGTCCGCCCGGCGGCGGCCAAACGCCAAAAACTGCACGACGAAGGTTCCGATCCTTCGAACCTGGCAACGCCCGCGGGGGGCGAATCGACAAACGCGATGGCGATAGGGCGGCGGGTTCCGCCGAGCACCTGCTGAATTTTCTTCTCAATTGCGGGATAGTCGGGCATAGACTCTTAGAGTGGCATAGTTATAGACCGCCAGACGGAGGAGATCGCACCATGTTCGTTGTGCACAGTTTGCCGGTGGCCATCGTGTTCTGCGTGATCACGATGCTCGGTTGGGGGTCGTGGGCGAACACGCAAAAACTCGCCGGGAAAGCCAAATGGCCTTTCGAGCTCTTCTATTGGGATTATGCCATCGGGGTGCTGCTCTTCAGCTTCATCCTCGCGCACACGTTGGGCAGTTATGGCGAATCGGGCGTGGGCGCACGGGAAAACATGCACGGCGCGGCGATGCGCTTTGTACTGCCGGCGCTGATCAGCGGAGCCATTTTCAACTTGTCGAACATCCTGCTCGTGGTGGGAATCGACGCTGCGGGGCTTTCGGTGGCGTTCCCCGTGGGAGTCGGGCTGGCGCTGGTAATCGGCACGGTGGAAAGCTACATCGAAGAGCCGAAGGGCGACCCGCGGCTGCTCTTCGCGGGTGTGGCGCTGATTGTGTTCGCCATGATCATGTCGGCGGTAGCGCATCGCTGCCTGCCGCACGGCGGCGGAAAACGCCCCTTACGCGGATTGATCTTTTCGGTTCTGGCGGGGTGCATCATGGGCTTCTTCTATCCGGAATTGATGCGCTCCATTTCGCCGAACTTCAATGAAGCGCCCATAGTTCCGGGAATGCTCACTCCCTACGTCGCCCTGGTTGCTTTTGGAGTGGGCGTGCTGGGCAGCAACGTGGTGTGGAACACGATATTCATGTGGGCGGGCAAGGTTAGCTATCGCGATTACTTCCGCGGCAGCGCGCGGTTGCACGGCATCGGGATACTCGGCGGCGTCATCTGGATGATCGCGCTGAGCTTCAACGTGATCGCATCGAGCGTGGCGGGCCCGGCGATTTCCTACGCACTGGGACAGGGCGCGACGCTGGTGGCGGCGCTCTGGGGGCTGCTGATCTGGCACGAATTCCGGCTGGCGCCGGCCGGGACAAACAAATATATCGCGCTGATGTTGGCGGGGTATGCGAGCGGGTTGATTCTGATCGGCGCGGCGACGCAATAGGTTCGTGGCGCACGGGGCGCCCTCTGTCCCCCAACGTGCAGCGTTCACCTTCCCGGAAACCCTCCTGCTTTGTGGGGTAGGTTGTGAACCTGCGGCGGATTGCTAATTCGCCTTTTCCGATTGTGAACCACTTGACGGCTCAGAGCCCGCGTTTGCAGCCTGCCCGCAGGGTGTGATCACTTTTCTCAGATATGCCATTCTGCGCTGTTTGGCGCCTAGAACCTGGAAGTCAAGAGGATTTGGACTGAATTTGGCGAACTGAAATAAAAGCATCCTTCGCAGCGCGGGGCTCTATCGTTGTTATCTCGAGCCCATCGGCCATGTGCCGGACGGAGTTCGAGCAGCACTACGTGTTAACGTAAGGACATGAGCGCTGCAACTGGCCTGGATGGACTTCTGGAGCCTTTGAGCCGCTCTGTCTCGACGAGGAATCCGCACGCCGGGTAATCGAGTTGCAGCTTGCCACACCGGTCCAGGAACGAATCGATACGCTCGCTGAGCGGGCCAATGACGGCACGCTTTCGGGTGACGAACGGCTGGAATATGAGGCCCTGATTAACGCTGCGGATTTCATCTCGATCCTCAAGCTCAAAGCCCGTCAGCATCTGGAATCGAACGTTCGATAACCAATGGATTTGGCGACGCGGAGTCTCGCCCGGCGGCGCGCTGCGGAACACTGCGAATACTGCCGGCTGCACCAGCGGAATAGCGGGCTGTTCCATCATGTTGAACATATCGTGGCGAAGCAGCACGGCGGCTCCGATGGTCCGAACAATCTGGCGTTGGCATGCCATCGTTGCAATCTGCACAAGGGTCCGAACTCAACGGGAATCGATCCTCAGGCCGGGCAGATGGCGCCTTTTGTTTCATCCACGCCGTGATCGGTGGTCTGAACACTTCGTCTTCAAGGACATCCGTATCGAAGGCATCAGCGCGACCGGCCGCGCCGCAGTCCAAGTGTTAGCCATGAACGATGCCCGCCGTCTGGAAGTCGGACAGGAAATTCTGAAGTACGGCGAGCCGGATTACTCCCCATAAGTCGGCCTTGGTCCTCTAATTCCCGCCGCACCTGCAACGTGTTCGAAAGTAAGTCTCCGCACCCTGCCCGGCCCACTTCGCCTTTCCTACCAATTCTGCGCTCCCCTAAAAACCTCAGTTTCACTTTCGCGATTTCCTATGCTCTCTTGGACAAGGCGCAACGCTGGTGGCCGCGCTATGGGGGCTGCTGATCTGGCACGAATTCCGGCTGGCGCCGGTCCGCCATCCTGGCCTTTCGCGTCAGCTTTGAAGACGAAGGAAGCGGGGCGGGACGGGAAGTTCGAGCCCATTTAAGACCGGGACGCCAGTCCGGCGGAACGGCGAAGCGTCCGGAATGGATGGGCTGACAACTTTGGTATACTCGCCTGAACGCAGGCTGGTGCGGCCTTCGCCAGGAGGGTTCATTATGATGCATTCCTTTGCGGTTTCCGCGCTCGCTGCGGCGGCCGCATTCCCCGGACTGTTGGCAGCGCAAACGCCAGGCAAAGTCGACTTTAGGCGCGACATTCAACCGCTTTTTCAGGAAAAATGCATTGGCTGCCATGGACCGTCCCAGCAGAGTGCCGGAATGCGCCTGGACCGGCGCAGTTCCGCCATGCAGGCTCGCGGCGCGGTTAGACTGGGGCCCGGAAACTCAGCCGCGAGTATGGTCTACCTCAGAATCAGCGGGACCCGCTATGGAACTCGGATGCCCCCCACAGGACCGCTCGATCCGGCACAGATCGAAATGATAAAAAACTGGATTGATCAGGGCGCCGAATGGCCGGACGACCTTGCGGGCGAGAAGGCCCCGGCCCCGCCGCATCCCGGAGCCGTTCGGCTCATGGAGTCCCTGCGAAGCGGAGACGGCGAGGCTTTCGCGCGCCTTCTTCGGGAAAATCCGGAGGCCGTGAACCGAAAGGGACATGGCGGTGCGACGCCGCTGATGTATGCGGCCCTCTACGGCGATACGGCATCGCTGAAGCAACTGATCGAGCGCGGCGCCGACCCGAAGATAGCCAACGACGCGGGAGCAACCGCGCTGATGTGGTCGATCGACGATCTGGAGAAGACTCGTCTTCTGCTCGAACACGGCGCGGACCCGAACGCCACCTCCCTCGACGGCAGAACCGCGATGGACATCGCTGTAGGTAACCGGGGTTCGTCCGCGATCGTGAAGCTGCTGTTCGAGCACGGCGCAAAAGAACCCAAGTCGTTCGCCGCCGCCGGCGGCGACGAAGCGCTTCTGCGGACGCTGATCGCGCAGGGAATCGACCAGGCACGCCTGTCTGCCGGTCTGACCTCGGCTCTGGCGGCAAAATGTTCGCCTTGTATCGACATGCTCATCAAATCGGCGAGCAAGGCGACATTGAACAACGCTCTGTTGGGAGAAGCGATCAGCCGTGACGAGTCGGCGATGAAACTGTTGCTCGACCGCGGAGCAGACGCGAGGTTCGGTCGTGGTGGTTTTACTGTCTTGATGGAGGCGGCGGGATCGGAACACGCGCACCCGGACACGGTGAAAAACCTTATTGAACAGGGAGCCGACGTCAACCCACAAACACCGGATGGCGCAACCGCCCTGGACTTCGCGCTCAGGCAGGGCAACTCGGTGGTTCCCGAATTGCTTCGCAAGGCCGGGGCTAAGGAAGGCAACATCCCATCCACGCCGGTCCTGAAATCGAAGCCGGCCGTATCTGCGAGGGCCGCGCTCGACCGCAGCATTCCCCTCTTACAACAGAACGATCTGACTTTTCTCCGGAAGGCCGGATGTGTTTCCTGCCACAACAATAATCTGACAGCGATGACCGTAGCGGCAGCGCGCAAACAGGGCCTGCCCGTGGATGAGGGCGCCGCGCAGGGACAACGCAGGGGCATAGCGGCTTACGCCGAAACGAACCGGGAACGAAATCTGCAGGGACTCGGCATAGCCGGTGGTTCCGATACCGCCGGCTATATTCTGCTGGGTCTGGCGGCCGAAAACTGGCCAGCCGATCCGGCGACGGACGCGATGGCCCGTTATCTGAAAGGCCGCCAGAATGCAGATGGAGGATGGCCGACGACCGTTGGGGGACGGCCTCCCCTCGAATCCAGTGAGATTCAGGGCACAGCCACCGCGATGCGCGCGCTCCAGGTATACGCGCCCACGCCGCAACGAGCCGAATACGAGAAAGCCGTTCAGCGAGCAGCCGACTGGCTTGCCCAGGCGCAGCCCAGTACGAACGAAGATCGCTCTTTTCAGATTCTGGGTCTTGTATGGGCCAGTGGCAAACGGCAGATTGCGCGCAAGGCAGGCGGTGACCTGCTTCGCGAACAGCGGCCCAATGGCGGGTGGGCCCAACTCCCCACACTTGCAAGCGACGCCTACGCAACCGGCCAGGCTCTTGTCGCGCTGAGAGAAGCAGGCGTCTTGAAGCCCTCGGACCCGGCGTACAAACGAGGGGTGCAGTTCCTGATGAACACGCAGATGGAAGACGGATCATGGTACGTCCGCAGCCGCACTCCGATTCCTTTCCAGCCCTACTTCGAAAGCGGCTTCCCGTTCGGGCACGATCAATTCATTTCGGCTGCGGCTACCAACTGGGCCGCAATGGCTCTGGTGCCCCTCGCGCACTGAACGACCTCCCGACAATGAGTTTGGCGAAGGAAGCTCGAGCTAAACTGCAGAACGGTCTGACGGCGCGTGTCAGGCAAATCGGTGGCTCAATGCGCGGGCGCATTGAGGACTGCTCAACTCGGATCGGTACCCGATAAGTCGGCTTTGGTCCTCCAATTCCCGCCGCACATGCAACGTGTTCGAAAGTAAGTCTGCGCACCCTGCCCGGCCCACTTCGCGCATCGGATCACCCCACCCATCCGCGTTTGAACGAAGCCGCAGGGCGGCGGACGCTGGCGCGTGCTTGTTTGTCGAGGCTTTCTCTTCTTCTCTACGACCCGTAGCATTCGCGATTCAGAAGGGGTAACATCTTGAGCGATGCTCTATATTTGGAATGCTCACGGTAGAGCCTTGTAGTTTCTACTTCCAGTGGAATATCGATTCAAATTCCATAATGGTCGGCGTCTGCCCTAAACGCCAGCGGCCTCGTTCAAACGCCCCGATCGAAAGTGCCCCGGCCCGAATCTCTCGGCTGCGCCAGGGGCCTCACGCACCGGGGCACTTTCCGATTGAGTCATAGCGTTTCTCGGGACTAATCTCGATTGTGCTGTTCCTTTCTGGGTGATATTTGTGCAAGCCGGGTTGGCTCCCGGTAGAATCGTCATAGGCCTATGGTTGAGATCCAGCCGTTGCAGGTGAGATACAGCGCGAAGAGGACGGTCGATACTTGGCCTCCGTTCCCCAACTGCCGCGGGTGATGGCTTATGGCGACACGCAGGAATCGGCGCTCCGGAGGGCAAAGTCAATCGCCCTCCAGGTGCCTGCTGACATGCTCGCTGACATGGGTGGAGAGCGGCGAGGAGTTGCCTGAACCGCTGCGGGTCTTGTTCGCGGCGTGAGCGCCTGGAGTTCGACGAAAGCCAAGCGCGTCTACGCGGCGCCGGCCAGATTAGGGTTTACCCTAAAGAAGCAGGTCGGCTCTCACAGGAAGTTGCAAAGGCCAGGATGGCGGAACTTTACAATCTGCTTTCACGACGGTGAGGAAGTCGGCCCGGCCGCGCTGGCCAAGATAGCAAAAGATACCGGGCTCCGTCCGGAGGATCTCTAAGACCACGCGCAAATCCGAGATCGTCCGCGCGCGCAAATAGTAGAGTCTAGGGATTGGGGCGCGCTTACCAGCCCGTATCCGGTCGCGTCGGCTGCCGGCAAGTGTCCTCTTTCCGAGTGACGCGTAATCGAGGACCCACCCGGACAGAGCGCGTGTACGACATGGCGGCTGCCCGTCGCCTGCAATGGTAAATTGCGGCGGCCGCCGCGAGTATCGGCTTCCGTTCTCAGCGATCGTGTGCTTGCAGCAGCCAAACAACCGCGCCGTGCCCCATCTTCTCCGCCCATGCCTTTGGAGTCGCCCAGGGCTCGGCGTCCGCCTCCACCGGGTCTGCTCCTCGCTGTAAGAGCAGTTCGACCAGCTCGATACGGCCCCAACGGCAGGCCCAACCAAGCGGGGTGCCCTTGAGCAGGCCATCGCGAAGATCGGTTCGCGCACTCGCGTCCAGCAAGGCAGTTGCGAAAGCGACCCGTTCCTCCGCGGTTACATGTGGGCGCGCTCCGGCGACGCTGTGAAGAATAGTGAGGTTGAAGCCGTCGCCCGAGCGTCCAGGGATATTCGGGTCGCAGCGCTCGAGAATGAGCTTCAGGCAGTCGAGTTGGGCGCCTCCGTCGCTCCACATACGGATCGGCTGCTCCATGATGTGGAACCACCACGGGTCGTCCTTGGGCCGATCGATGCGCTCGAGCGCCATGCGTACAATCTCGGCATCGCCGCCGCAGGCGCCGCCCCACAACAGCTGCTCGGCAAGCGTATCGCCGCCGGCGCCTTCGCTCCCGTACTCCGCTTCGCCGGCAAGCATCCTTCGAGCCAGCTCCGTTTGGCGAAAAAGACCCGCCGTGGTGGCTTCCGGCGCCCCGCCGTAACGCTGCAACAGTTCGACCATTTTCCAGTCGCTCTTATCGTACGCCTGAAAGACTGGGTCGCCGCTCGCGTAAACTTTGCCGTTCGGGTCCGCTCCGTGTTTCAGCAGAATCTCCGCCATCTCGTACTTGCCGAACTGGGCGCAATGATAGAGCGGCATTCCCCAGGTGAAGGCGACGCCGTCGGCGTCCACGTCTTCCATGCGGGCGCGTTCGTTCGGGTCAAAGCCAAGATCGAGCAGCAATCGCAGAATATCCGCGCGATTGCAGGTCGCGGCGATGCGAAGCATGCCTCCGTTGCCCTCAATCGGGTTAATAAGCGAGCCTTGCGCGTGCCGCGCCCGAAGCCAGCCCGCGTCCCCGAGCGCCACAGCAGCCCACGGTGTCATTTCAGCGCCCGCCCGTACGAGCCGGTTCGCCACATCGGCGAATTCCGCGCTTTTGTTCGCGTCCCGGTGCGCCGCGCTATCGAGTGGTGTCTGCTCGGTCCAGTTGCGCCCCTTGGCATTCACGTCCGCGCCACGCTGCATAAGCCAATCCACCATCTTCACGTTCAGCCCGGCTGCGGCAACATGCAAGGGCGTCCATCCATGATGCAGAATCCGCGCCTGGATCAGTGAAGGGTCCGACTCCAGCAGGCTGACGGCTCGATCGTTCTCCCCGGAAGCGATCGCGCGAAACATCTCTTCCGGATCGGGGGTTCCGTTGCCGCCGCTATCGGTTTCGCGGCGCCGCCGTTCAGCCTCCTTGATAATCGCGACCATCTCGTCGTATCCGCGATCCGCGGCGATCGCCAGTGGCGTGGTTGCATCCCGATGCGGGTACACCCCAATCCTTGCATTGGCTCCGTGCTCCATCAGGACGCGCACCATCGCGTCGTCGCGCCGCAGGACAGCATAGCGCAGAGCGGCGCTGTTCACGAGTTCGGACCGCTGTTTCAGCATCGCGCGAAGCTGGGCGATGTCGCCGTTCCGAGCGGCTTCCTCGAACCGCTTTACAGTGACGCCGTCCACGAAGGCTTTCAATTTCGGCCAACCATCGAAGCCGTACGCGCGCGCGAGGACGAGTTGCGCGTCATGCAATGCAAACGTGAACGGACTTGCGTCTTGGTAGTGTGCATTGACCTCCGCGACGGCGGAGGTATCTCCCGCGGAAAATGCCTCGAACAGTTCCTTCGCCTGACGCTTGAGCTGATCGAGATCCGGATGCTCGCGAAGCTTGCGAGTGGGCAGGCTGCGATTCACAATGAGCTCCTTTCTCTGCGGCTGCGCTATCCGCGCCGGCCGCACACCCGGTGTCCGCTCGCTCGGGCAGAAAAGAGTTCAGTCACAACGACTCGGTCGGCTTACAAGGTTCAGGGGGACGCAGTCCTTCCCGCGGACACGGTGGCGTCCTGAAACGCCAGAGCCATCTTATCATGCGCCAACCGCTTGCCCGCCTGTCGTCGCCCAGGTGTGAGCCCAGGTGTCGTCGCCCAGGCGATGAGGAGTCCCACGGAAGCCGTTGCGGCGCCACTCGGCCGTATCCCGCGCGACTCGTGGACGTGTTTGAAGGAGTTCCGAGTGAATCGTCGCCCACTCGGAAACCGCCCCGCCCACTTCGCGCATCACCCCACCCACCCGCGTTCATCCGCGTTTCTCGGCGGCCCATCCATCTTTCCAACCAATTCTGCGCCCCCCCGAAAACCCGGTCACAGCACTTCGACCTATATTTCTCGGCCTTCTTCGGCCATTCTAAAGCACTTAGACGCCCGCTGCACTATTTAGCCCCAAAAACGCCTGCTAGGCTCAAATCGAGGATCGCTTCCATGTTTCAATCCACTCCCAAACAACGCGAGGCCAGCCGCGCCAACTCCCAAAAATCTACCGGACCCCGCACCACCGCGGGCAAGGCCACATCCCGATTCAACGCCCTGAAGCACGGCATCTACGCCGTCCACCAGATCATGTTCGACGAAAAACCCGAAGATCTCGCCGAGCTCACCGCCGAATACCACGAGTTGTACAGCCCCGCCGATGCCAAGCAGCGCTTACTCGTCGATACGCTGGTTCACAACGAATGGCGCCTCCGCCGCATGCGCCGCGTCGAAGCCGAGCTCTGGCAGACTGCCTACAACGCCTTCATCGTAGAAAATATCGATAGAACCTCGACTTGCACTTCCGGCGACGCCTTCGCCACCGGCTCCGCCACCTTCGAGCGCCTCCAACGGGTCGTCAATTCCTGCGAGCGCCTCTATCACCGCACCAGCCAAGAGCTGGAACGCCTCCAGGAAGTGGCGCGAGCCCACGGTCAGGCCCACAGCCTGCGCACCCCGCAACCCGAATCCGAGGCCGCCGCCGGCCCCGAAGCCAAGGCCGAGCCCGCTGAGCCTGCCCCCTCCTCGCAGCCCAATCAATCCAAACCCGCTTCCGGGTCCTCAGCTTCGGTCCGGCACAATTCCCAACCCCCCGCTTCCGCAGCCCCCAAACCGGCGCCCGACCCGCCCTCCGGCCCGAACGCCCCGGCAAACCCCGTAGAAACCCGGCCATCAGCCGTCGACCGCGACCAAAAGCCGCCAGACGCCGCATGAAGACGACACGATTTCCAGGCAATCCTAACCCAATCTGCCATCAATGCAACTGCCCGTCTGTACCCGCCCGTCTGTACCCGCCCCTCTTGGGAAGCAAAATGTCCGAATAGAATCGGAACGCCGGAAGTCCAGCAGGGTAACCTATAAGGGCTCTCACCGGATGGCCGGCACACGCTACGGCGAAGGACGCCTCGGTAAATCGCTGCCATCACGAAAACGCTTCGGCGCCCGGCGTCCATCTCGAATCGGAGAAGCTGTGAAAAAATGGGGATTCGCACAGCGCCCAATGCGGCGGCAGAGCGAAGCTGAATTTTGATCGCATCATCCCCGTGGCAGCACGATCTCAACCCGCCGCGTCCGCCCTGGCGCGAGCCAGTTTCTTATCGCCGCCGGCCAAGAGTCCCCATGAGTGGGGCGCTGCACGCTAAGCGCGTTCGCCACGTCCTTCAGGTGAGAAATGCCATCTGACGTCCGCCCATCCGCGCTGCTGCTCGCGCCCGAGACGCCTTATCCACTGGCGGGCGGCGGAGCCTTACGCACGGCGTCGCTGCTGCACTATTTGGCTCAGTCGCACGACGTGGATCTGATCGTATTCCGCCAACCGGGCGGGCCAGATCCGGCGCAGCGGATGCCCGCGGGACTGGTGCGCCGCATGACCGTGATCGATCTCCCCGCGAATGGGCGCAGCCTCGCGGCGCGCACGCTACGCAACAGCGCGCGCATGTTGCGAAGGGTTCCGCCGCTGGTGGACCGCTTCTCGGGCTTCGCGGCGCAGATTGCCCACGCGGTGGAGGGTCACCGCTACGAAATCGGCGTGATCGAGCATTCCTGGTGCGCTGCCTATTACGATCAAATCGCGGCTTCGTGCGCATGCACGGTGCTCGATCTCCACAACATCGAATCCGCGCTGCACGCGCTGTGCGCCGCTACGGAAAACCCCGCAGGCGCGCTGGCTCACCGTGTGTTCGGGCACGCTTCACGCGAACTCGAGCGCCGCTGGCTGCCACGCTTCACCCAGGTTTTGACGGCTTCGGAAAGCGACGCCGCTGCCGCGAGCGCCATCGCGCCCGCCGCCCGCGTACGCGTTTATCCCAACGCCCTGCCCTCACGGCCCATGCCCACCGAAACTAAATGCGACTCTATCGTGTTCTCAGGGAATATGGAGTATCACCCGAACCGCTCGGCCGTCCGCTTCTTCCGCCGCGAAGTCTGGCCCCTGCTGCGGGAGCGCCGTCCGGAGTTGGTCTGGCGGCTCGTAGGGAAAAACCCCGAGGCTGTACGCGCCTTCACATTTGGCGATCCGCGCATCGAGGTCACGGGCGAAGTGGAGGATGCGGTGCGCGAACTGGCAAAGTCCAAGGTTGCCGTGGTCCCTTTGCTGGCCGGCAGCGGCACTCGTCTGAAGATTTTGGAAGCTTGGGCAGCCGGTACGCCAGTGGTTTCCACCACCATCGGAGCCGAGGGTTTGCCGGTGCGCGACGGGCAACATTTGTTACTTGCAGACAGCGCTTCTCAGATGGCCGGCGCGGTGGAGAGGCTACTGGCGTGCTCTGATCTTCGGGCAAGCCTGGCCGTCGCGGGCAGACTGCTGCTGGAAAAGGAGTTCACATGGGAAAAAGCTTGGCGGCATCTGGTGTTTTGATACACCGGCGTGTCATTTTGGTCGGCTATACTGGAACAGTTGATGCGCATTGCCGTTGATGCTCACGCCATCGGCCGCCGCTTGACGGGGAACGAAGTCTATATTCGCAGCCTGCTTAGTGCATTGGCAGGCGAGGGTGCGGATTGCGAATTCGTCGCGTATGTCTCGTCTGATGGCGCCGGGGCTTCCATTCCGCGTAATGTCACGGTGCGCCGCGTGGCGGCCAATCCGTACGTCCGGCTCGGCTGGGACTTGCCCCGCAGGCTCCGGCAGGACAGACCCGACTTACTGCACGTTCAGTACACCGGGCCATTGGTCTGCCCGACGCCGGTTGTGGTGAGCGTCCACGACGTGAGCTTTCTGGAACATCCCGAATACTTCCCGCGCGCACGGGCTTTTCAATTGCGGACCACGGTGGGGCGCACGGTTCGCAGCGCGGCCAAGATCCTGACGTGCAGCGAATTCTCGCGGCGCTCCATTCTGAAAGTCTACGGCGATCTGGACGAAGACAAAGTGGTGGTGGCGTCGATTGCGGCCGCGCCGGAGTTTCGCCCCATCTCGCGCGATGCAGCCTCGGCGTACGTGCGGGACCGGTTGAAAATCCCCCAGCCCTTCGTGCTCTCGGTAGGCGATCTGCAGCCGCGCAAGAATCAGATCGGTCTCATCCAGGCATTTGCGAAGCTGGTGCGGGCGCATCCGCAACTGAAACATCATCTGGTTCTGGCGGGCAAGGAAACCTGGTTTGCGAGTCACGTTCACGACGCCGCGCGCGCGTCGGGCGTGGCCGACCGCATCCGGTTCTTCGGATTCGTTTCCGATAGCGACCTCTTGCAGCTTTATAACGCGTGCGACGTATTCGCCTTCCCCTCGTTCTACGAGGGTTTCGGATTGCCGCCGCTTGAGGCTATGGCGTGCGGCCGCGCGGTGGTCTGCTCCAACACGTCGGCCATGCCGGAAGTGGTGGATGGCGCGGCGATTCTGTTCGACCCCTACGCGGTGGACGAGATCGTGCGCGCGATCGCCGACCTGCTGCTCGATTCCGAGCTGCGCACGCGCATGGAGCGGCTGGGTTTGCAGCGCGCGGCGCATTTCAGTTGGCAAAAGAGCGCGCAGCGGACGCTCGATGTTTTCCGCGAGGTGGCCGAGGGGCCGCGTTCCGCAAGCCTGCGCACGCACCCGGCGCCCATAGCTCGAAGATGAATAAACTCAAACGTGGCGCACGGGGCGCCCTCTGGGCCCATGCGTGCAGCGTTCACACTCGTGTGAACGCGACAGCTTCACAGTCTCTCAGCAACCGGACGCTGCCCACCGGGGCGATGGGAACGTCCGCCTCGAAGTCTCACCCGGTCCCTCTCCGCGGAGACGCACCGCCGCTCATTAATTCTGCGCGCACGCTTTTTATGCAGTGGTTTCTCCGCTTCCTCGGTCTTCCCGTCGTCCGATATCGCCTGCCTATTCCGTTAATCGATAGAAACCGGAACGCCCAAAGCCCGGCACCGTCCGAAAGAACTCCGCGTTTTCCTTCGCCTCTCCGCGTCTCCGCGTTGAGCTCACAGCCCCCACTTTCCCCGC